>CALGNF010000081.1 GCA_937958685.1 uncultured Caryophanales bacterium | reverse complement strand
CCGTCGTCAAGGATCTGCAATAGGACGTTGAAGACCTCCGGGTGGGCTTTCTCGATCTCGTCGAAGAGGACGATCGAATACGGTTTTCTCCGGATAGCCTCGGTCAGCTGGCCGCCCTCATCATAGCCGACATAACCGGGGGGTGCGCCGATCAATCTCGTGACGGCGAAAGACTCCATGTACTCGCTCATGTCGATCCTGACGATCTGGGATTCGCTGGCGAACAATTGTTCGGCGAGCGCTTTGGCGACTTCGGTCTTGCCGACGCCTGTCGGCCCGAGAAACATGAAAGAACCGATGGGACGGAATTCATTCTTGATACCGGCCCGCTGCCGGATGATGGCATCGGCGACCAGTTTGACGGCGTCATCTTGGCCGATGACCCGCTTCTTGAGTTCTGCTTCCAGATGGATCAGTTTGTCCCTGTCGCCTTGCAGGAGCTTGGTGACGGGGATTTTTGTCCATTTGGCGACGATCTCGGCGATCTGCGCATCGGTCACGACCTCGCTGATCAGCCGGTGGCCCTCGGGATTCGCGGCGTCATTGATTTTCTTTTCCAAAGCCGGGATCTTGCTGTACTGCAGTTCGGCTGCCCGGGAATAGTCGCTCTGGTTGAGGGCATTCTGAAGATCGGTCCGTAATTGCTCCAATTTTGCCTTGTCGGTCTTGACGGCTTCCAACTCGCGTTTCTCCCGCTCCCATTCTTGCCTCAGGTCCTCACTCTGGCGACCGAGTTCCTTGAGCTCGTCGTTGATTTTACGCAGACGCTCGCGGCTGAGCGCATCCGTTTCCTTCTCGAGCGCCCGTTTCTCGATCTCGAGCTGCATGAGCTTGCGGGTGATGTCGTCGAGTTCGGCAGGCATCGAATCGATTTCCATCCTGATCGAGGCGCAAGCCTCGTCGATCAGGTCGATCGCCTTGTCCGGCAGGAACCTGTCGGTGATGTAGCGGTGCGACAGGGTGGCGGCGGCGATGATCGCATTGTCGGCGATGTGCACGCCATGATGGGCCTCAAAACGGTCTTTGAGCCCCCGAATGATCGAAATTGTGTCCTCGACCGTCGGCTCGTCGATCAGGACTTTCTGGAAGCGTCTCTCCAACGCGTTGTCCTTCTCGATCTGTTTGCGGTATTCGTTAGATCGGAAGAGCGTCGTGTAGGGAAAGAGTGTAGATCTCGGTGG
>CALGNF010000080.1 GCA_937958685.1 uncultured Caryophanales bacterium | reverse complement strand
GGCGACCACAGAGATCTACACTCTTTCCCTACACGACGCTCTTCCGATCTACGGGCAATGACTTATACATTGTGGATAACGCAAGCGACAAAATCACTGAAACCTACAGCGGCGGAACCGACACGGTGGCAAGTTCCGTCACCTTTACCCTGCCATCTTACGTGGAACATCTCACATTAACGGGAACTTCGGCAATCAATGCCACCGGAAACACAAGCGCCAATAGCCTGATCGGCAACAGCTCGGTCAATACCTTATCCGGATCAAGCGGCAACGACACGCTCGACGGAGGGCAGGGCGACGACAGCCTGAACGGCGGCTCCGGCAGCGATACTTACCTTTTCCGGATCGGATCGGGGCAGGACACCGTCAACAACTACGATACCTCCAGAAATCGGATCGACACGGTCCGGTTTGAAGATGTGGCCTCAACCGAACTGCGCGGCGTGAGACGCTCGGGAAACGACCTGATTATCGAATACGGCGCCACCGACAGCATCGCCATTAAAAATCATTATTCCGGAACATCTTACCAGATCAACCGGTTTACCTTCTCCAACGGCGTCACCTGGACATCCGCCCAGCTTCTTTCCGCCTATCCGGCGGCGACGGCAAGTCAGCCAACCGGCATGATGAGCGCAAGCAGCGTTGATTTCCGGGAGACAAAAAGTCTGGATTCGGCCGTCCTGTATCAGGACACCGTATTTGAAAACGGTCATCGGTCAACACTCGATTCTCTGATGGATTACATGCCGGCGATGAAACAGATCGGGTATGGTTCGGAGTTGGGCTCAAGCATCCGGCAATTTCATGACGGGACGAACCGGTTGAACGTTTCCGACGGTCATTACATCACGAGGTCGGACATTGAAGCGATTGTGAACACGATGAGTTCGATCAACAACGATGCCGGCATGGATGTGATGACCAAATACAACGCCATGATGGCGGACCAAAGCTATATCAGCACGCTGGTGCAGACCTGGAAGCAGATGTAGCCGATAGGCGACGAAATAGGAGTAATGTTTTCATCTCAGCGGCTAGGAAAAGGTCAAAGCATTCGTCATGCGGATAAAGATCTTTTCCTGCCGCACAATGTTGTTAAGGTCTGAGGACAAGGGACAATTATCTTGACAATAAACCGCCTTTGGATTAAGGCAAAAACACGCTTCAAAAACCGTATCAAAAAACATTTTGTAAAGAATAGCTGTAGGCATTTCCGCGAGGCCTGATTTGGAGACGATGAAATGGAGTTCATCACCGAATGCAAATCCGACATTCGACCTTCAAAGGGTGACGCCTTTCTATGTCTAGTGACTTGGGCATTGCGGCAAAGGGAGAAACGATAGAAAGCGTAAGTGAAAGACATTTTCTGAGTAAAAATGAAATAATATAAGTGAGGTGACGTCGAACTATGGTGGAAACAATTAAAAGAACCGATAAGGCAAAACAAAATTATTTAAAACATCGCTTTCCCAAACTGTCCAAAATGCAAATATTTCCGAGTTATTTCATTCTAGTCTTTGCGATTACCTATATACTGTCGGACAATATACTTGATATTTCCGTCACGCTGAGAAAATTTGTTGACTTCATGGCTTTTCTTTTTCCTGGTGTTGCCGAGTTTGGAAAGTATACG
>CALGNF010000079.1 GCA_937958685.1 uncultured Caryophanales bacterium | reverse complement strand
ATCGTATTCGGTGACTGGAGTTCAGACGTGTGCTCTTCCGATCTGAGCGGCACCAATAGCCGGTCGGCAACCGTCTGGCCGCCGCCCTTGCCGAAGAGTTCGTGACGGACGCCGTCAACTTCATAAAACGACATGTTCTCGATGACGCCGATCAAGTCCTGATTCAGCGATTTGGCGGCGAAACCGGCCTTGATCGCGATGTGGGCGGCGTTGGGATGCGGCGTCGTCACGAGCACGACCTTGATGTCGGGCACGAAATTCTTGACATCCATCATCACATCGCCCGTCCCCGGAGGAAAATCGATGAGCAGGTAGTCGAGTTCTTTGCTCCAAAGGGTGTTGGTGAAGAAAATCTCCAAAACCTTGTTCAGCATCGGCCCCCGCCACATCAGCGCCCTGTCGGTTTCGACGAAATACTCCGTGGAGACCATTTCGATCCCGTCGACTGCGACGGGATAGATTTTTTCATCGGCGCTGGCCAAAAGCTCCATGTTGCGGGTGTCGAGGATCTTCGGCATGTTCGCCCCGTAGATGTCGGCATCGAGGATCCCGACTTTTTTGCCGAGCGCCTTGAGCGCATAGGCGAGATTCGCGGTGACGCTGGATTTGCCGACGCCGCCCTTTCCGGAGACGATGCCGATGATCTTGACGGTCTGCGACAAGGCTTGCGGCCGCACTTGCTCGTAATCGACGACAAGGCTCTTGAAGCCCAGTTGCTGTTTGATGATCACCGCCAGTTTACGGGTGATCTGCGAAGTGATTTCGGTCTGTTTCTTGCCGACTTCGATCAGCAGGACCACCCCGTCTTTTTCGGTGTCGATGCCGATGTGTTTGATGGCTTGGAGATCGGCGAGATTCTTGTCATGGCGGGACGGATCGGTCACCAGGGCGATCGCGCTGCGGATCTCTTCCAGTCTGTCATTCATGGTATATCCCTTCTTTCGGATGCTGTGTCCGTCCTTATTATAACGCAAAGTCGAGGTTTGGCCAGCGATTTTATCTCGTTTATCGGTGGCGGTGTTTACAGGCTTTTGCTGAGAGTTTATAATTTCTAAGTGAAAGGAGCGATGGATATGTATCAGAAACTGCTCAAGGCGGCGCTGCCGCTGCCCAAATTGACCGACGGGGAAAAGTATCTGTTCGTTGCAGCGCATCCTGATGACATCGAGGTCGGCGCCGGCGGCACGGTCGCCAAACTCGTTTCCCTGGGCAAACGCGTCGATATCGTCGTGATCACGGACGGCGGCTGCGGTTCCAAGGATCTCGCAATTGCCAAAACCGGACTCGCCGCCATCCGCAAAGCCGAGGCCATCGCAGCCGCCGAAGTCCTGGGGGTCACGAAAATCAGCTTTTTGGCGTATCCCGATGCCGGCGACTACCGCGCCTATGATGTGGCCAAGGCACTCGCCACCATCATGGTCGAGCTGAATCCGGATTTCGTCCTTGCTCCCGATCCCAAACTGCCCTCGGAAATCCATCCCGACCATCTCAAGGCAGGTGAGGCGTTGATGACGGCGGTCTTGTTTGCCGGCTATCCGCTTGTCTACCAGGAAAACGTCGGACCGGTGAAGCCGGAACATTTGTCGCACTTTCGTTTTCGCAACCTCGGTTTCTTTTTCACTCATCGGCCCAACCGCTATCTGACGATCGATCCCAGCCATCGCGAAATCCAGAAGCACGCGATCATCTGCCACGAGAGCCAGTTCCCCGATCCGGAGGAGCTGAAGCAGATTCTTCTCTATCTGAAGCTTCGCGGACGAAGCTTCGGCTCTTTCGGCAGGCGCTCAAAAGAGGGCTTTTTTGTCCTGGGAAAGCTGCATGTCCACTGTTATCCGGAAGTCAACCGCTACTGATTTATTGTGCTTGACTTTGCCGGGCAAATTCAGTATAATTGACTTGCTGTGCTGAGGTGATACCATGAAATATACCGTCTCCGAGCTCAGAAAGCATTGCCATACCGACAACCGGATTGCTTACATGTTTGACGGCAACGAGTATCTGAGCGACGATTACCCAGACGTCGTCAAAACCTCGGCGGTCGTGGTGAACGGCACCTTCATGGTGGATGAACACGCAGACCGCTTCACATTCGACCTTGAGATTGCCTGCGAGCTGACGATGCTTTGCGCCCTTTCCCTGAAGGAAGTCATCGTCCCCCTCTCCTTCCGAACGACACTGGCGTTCGCCGACGTTGCCGCTGACGACAGCATCCTCCTGATCGACGGGGTCACGATCGATCTCGATCCGTACATCTGGGCGGAGATCCTCGTGGAAAAACCGATGAAGGTCGAAAGCAAGGACGCCCGCAAGCACTACCGGGAAGAAATCGTCACCCTGGATGAAAGCGAAAAACTGGCAGACAATCCCTTTGCCAAACTGATCAAGAAAGACTGATGTCGAGGAGGTGAAAACATGGCTGTACCATTTCGGAAAGTAAGTAAATCCGTAAAGAGAAAAAGACGGACGCATTTCAAGCTGAACGCCCCCTCGATGGTCGTCTGCCCCAATTGCGGCGAATTGACCTTGGCACATCAGGTCTGCAAAAAGTGCGGATACTACAAGGGCAAACTCGTAGTCGAACCCAAACCGGAGAAAACCGAAAAGGAATGAAAAGAAAAGAAGCGCTGACGGATCAGCGTTTTTCTTTTTAAGGGATCCATGATATAATACGAATGGTGATCTTAATGAATGAACATGTTCCCGTCCTGCTCCAGGAAGCCATCCATTATCTCGATCTTCATGACGATGGCACCTATGTCGATGCGACCCTGGGCGGTGGCGGCCACAGCGAGGCGATCTTGAGACAACTCCGCAAGGGCAGACTCTTCGCCTTCGACCAGGACGACTATGCGCTCGAGCGGGCTAAAACCAGACTAAAACATTTCGACAATGTCGTTTTCATCCGCGACAATTTCCGCAACCTCCGGGCGAGGTTGCAGGAACAAGGCGTCGATAGCGTCGACGGGATCCTCTTCGATCTGGGTGTCTCCTCATTCCAGTTCGACATCCCCGAAAGGGGTTTCTCCTATCAGTTTGATGCGCCTTTGGACATGCGGATGGATCCATCCGGGGAACTTGACGCGCGGCAGATTGTCAATGAATATCCGGAGGCCAGGATCAGCGAGATCCTCTTTCGCTACGGCGAGGAACCCTTCGCCCGCAAGATCGCCCGCAAAATCGTCGAGGCCAGGGCGAAAACCCCGATCGCGACCACCTTCCAGCTCGTGGACACCGTCAAGAGCGCGCTGCCGGAAAAGGTGCTCAGGCAGAAAGGCCACCCCGCCAAACAGACCTTCCAGGCCTTGAGGATCGCGGTCAACGACGAGCTGCGCGCCCTGGAGGCCGCCTTGCAACAGGCCATCCAGATCCTCAAACCCGCAGGCAGGCTCGTGACGATCACGTTCCACTCCCTGGAGGACCGCATCTGCAAGACGATCTTCCGCGACTTTGCGACCATCAATGTGCCCAAGGGACTGCCGGTGCTGATCACGGAAAAACCGGTGCTGAAGTTGCTTACAAAGCATGTCGTGACACCTTCGGAAGCGGAGATTCTGGCCAACAACCGCGCCCACAGCGCCAAACTCAGAGCGGTGGAAAAAACCGGCTGAGCCCGTACAATTGTGTTGACACCTCATAGGGATTGTGATATCATAATTTTGCGATTTCTCGCAGGTATAGTTCAATGGTAGAACATCAGCCTTCCAAGCTGATTATGAGGGTTCGATTCCCTTTACCTGCTCCAGTTGCATGGACTCCCTATGTCGTGCATAGGGTTTATTTTATGGAAGAGTATCGAAGTGGCTGTAACGAGCTGCACTCGAAATGCAGTCGTCCGCAAGGGCGCGTGGGTTCGAATCCCACCTCTTCCGCCAGGTCGAGATGTAGCGCAGTTTGGTAGCGCGCTTGGTTCGGGACTAAGAGGTCGTGGGTTCGAATCCCATCATCTCGACCATCATGAGAATCTGTGGCGTTTCCCAAGCGGAAACGCCATGTTTTTTGGACGGCGAGGCGAGATGAGCACTTGGAGAAAATCCTTGCCTGAGGCTTGGGACGGGGGTATAATGATGAAGGGAGATGAGGATATGAAAAGACGGATCACGGCCTTTATCGACTGGTTTGAGGAACGTTTCAGTTTTCTGATCGAGTTGCTGGCGTTGATCGGCGGCATCGCCTCGATCATCTTGTCGTTGTTTGTCTTTGTGGTGATGGTGTTTTTCCCGAATTGGGAGCTTCCTTTGGAATATGTGTTTCTACCGGGTTTGCTGGGATTCCTCGGCGTCGCCATCCTGATCGCTCTCAGGCTCGCCAGACACTTCACCAAAGACCAGAAGGACAAATAGGGGATTCAAGCTCAGTCACAGTAGCCACCAAAACCGCTTCGCGCCAACCATGGATGAATGGGGCTGTAATGAAATAGAGTCCCAAGAATAAGGAATAGAAAAACCGCGCTGG
>CALGNF010000078.1 GCA_937958685.1 uncultured Caryophanales bacterium | reverse complement strand
CCACCGAGATCTACACTCTTTCCCTACACGACGCTCTTCCGATCTATGCGAAGCCCAGACCATGGCTTTGAGGAACATTGATGAGGAACAATTGATGGAAGCTGCCGGCAAGGCCCTTTTCCATCATTTTCTTCAGGAAGTTACATGTGACACACGCAAGCGTTTGCTCATTTTGGCAGGTCTCGGCAACAATGGCGGTGACGCGCTCGTCTTTGCCCGCCACGCCCGGGCTCATGGCTTCGCAGTCACGGTCTTCATCATTGGCGATCAGCGTGACCAAACCGACTCAGCACAAAAAGCGCTGATTAAATACGGCAAAACGGAAACGAAGTCATTGCTTGATACAGCCGATCTTGAGTTGTTGCCGCGTGATTGCGATATTCTTGTCGACGGGATCTTTGGCATTGGCCTTGACCGTGAAGTCACTGGCTTTCCCAAAATGGTGATCGAACGCGTCAACGGGATGTCAATGTTTGTCTGCTCGCTCGACATTCCCTCGGGAATCGATGCCATCAGCGGCAACGCGATGGGAACAGCGGTCAGGGCGAACCACACCGCAGTCATCGGCTATCTCAAGCAAGGCAATCTTCTGAACGATGCGCTCGATTATTCGGGAACGATCAGGGTCGTCGATATCGGACTATCACCGCTTGAGCAAAGCCGGGCGCGGAAGCTTGTTGGTTACGAGGATATCGTGCCTGTCTTGGCAAAGCGACGGCACCGCTCGCACAAGTACGATTATGGCAGCATCCTCGTCGTCGGCGGCGACATCGGCATGATGGGAGCGCCCCAGATGACGGCGATGGCCTCGCTGCGCTGCGGCGCCGGACTGGCAACCGTGGCCTTGAGAAAAACGCACCAGGAACTTTGGACACAAATCTATCCGGAAGTGATGTTCGCCTTCTATGATGATGTCACCTCGCTCATGCAACTCTTTAAGAAAAAGAATTTCTGTGTTATTGGTCCGGGAATGGCCTTGAAAAGAACTGACCAGGACACCATGCTCCAAACGCTATTGAGCAATGGCTTGCCTTTGCTGATCGATGCGGGCGGATTGGAACTGCTCGACAACATAATTACCGAGCAAGCCCGAATAAACCGGATGGTGATCACCCCGCATGCCGGGGAAATGGCCAGAATGCTTGGTATTACAGTCGCAGATCTCGAAAAAAGCCCTGAAGAGCATATACGGAAGTTTACCGACCAAGGTTTCACAGTCGTTCTCAAGGGACAGGTTACGATCATCGCTAGCGACACCGAAATCGTCTATACAATCGCCGGACACCCAGGGATGGCCTCCGCGGGTATGGGCGACGTGCTTTCCGGTGTCATCGCCGCTTTTGCCGGCCAGGGATTATCGCTTTTCGAAGCGGCAAAACGGGGCGTGCTCGTGCATGCCCGGGCAGCCGCAATCGCCTTGCAGCAACTCAATGAAGCCAGCCTTGTTGCCGGCGATGTCATCGACAAGCTTAATGATGCAATCCTAAGCCTGATATGAAAAAGGGGCCGCAACCCCGTATAACGACTGTCAAGTGATCTTCAGATTTCTCTTAGAGTCCCTATCGTCAGGCAAAAGAAGGAAATGATGATCAGGGCAAGACCCAAAGCCTTCCGGTGACCTTTCATGATGGAAGCACCAAACGCCATCCCGATCAGGCTGAAAAGAATCGGCAGGTAATATATGGAAACGGCGGCAAAGCCAGAACCAACAAGAAACAAGATATAATCCTTGTAGTAGGCAAATGCAGATGTGCCTTTGGCTGAAGCGCCTTCTTTGCTGGCATCAAGCGAGGCACCGCAAAAAAAACATTCGTCATAGCCAGCCGGTATTTCGGTATGGCACAGGGGACACTTCATCTGCCAATCCTGCCTTTCTTGCGGTTGTAATTTCCATAAATCATCAGTATTATGATACAATTTATTTTAGCGTTTGTCAAATATCCGTTCTGGGTGATTTTCCTTCAGGGTGAAATATTCGGATGACTCTTCAAGAGAAACCGGGTTAGGTGTATAATAGATATAAATCAAAAAGAGGTGAGGATATGCAGGTATTCCATCGGATCGATATCAACATCATTGCCACAGTCCTGCTTGTCTATGTTATTTTGATCTCGCAAAAGCGGCTGGACTACAAGTTGAGGATCAATCGGATTTTCTTTTTTACCTGCGTCGGAGTGGCCGTCCAGTTGACGATCGAGACCATCACATGTCTGATCAATGGGATTCCGGGGACATTGGTGCAGGTATTGGCAAATATCTTCCATGTTCTCTTGTTTGCCGTGGCGCCGCTGATCAGTTTCGTTTGGTTTATTCTAATCAGAGACATCGTAACTCCGTATGGACGCATCAAACAAAAACATGTCGCCATCCTTTTGGTTCCGGTATTCGGCATTTCTCTGATTTCCGTCCTTTCCCCATGGACAGGATGGATTTTCAACATTGGCATCGATAATGTTTATGGACGCGGCCCGCTGTTTTGGCTCGCCGCCGTCATTACCTACCTTTATCTGGCCTTGTCGCTCTTGATTGTCGTCCGCAATCGGAAGTATATCATCAGGGGCGAGTTGACCTTTTTCCTAACCGCATCATTGCTTCCGATCATCGGCGGCATTATGCAAAGCGTTTTTTATGGGGTCCTCCTCATGTGGTCGCTTGCCGCTTTCGCGCTGATCGTGGGCTTCATCTATCTGCAGCAGCGAATGGTGCATATCGACAGCCTTACTGGATGCTGGACCCGGGAGTCCTTCCTGGACGCCTTGGAAAGACGCATCACGTTTCGTCCGGATGCCAGGTTTGCGGGGATATATGTCGACATCGACGATCTCAAGGGAATCAATGATCGGTTCGGCCATTTCGAGGGAGACGAAGCCATCAGGACGATTGTCGGCGCGATCAAGAACCGGATTGGAGCGAAGGCGATTATGGCCAGAATGGGCGGTGACGAGTTCGTGATCGCGCTCAATACCGACAACATCGCCGATGTGGAAGCAACAATCGCCGATATCAACGCGTCCTTTGGAGAAATCAACCGCAGCTCGGGAAAGGCCTACTCACTCAAATGCAGTTTTGGCTGCGAGATTTATGACAAGAAATATCAGGGAATCAACGCTTTTTTAAGTCACGTGGACACCTTGATGTACCGACAAAAGCACCAAGACAAACACAAGGAAAACGGCTGAGGCCGTTTTTGTTTTCTATCAATAATGGACAAAAGTTCATCTTTGAGGTGGCTGTTTTTACTTTTTATCATCGCCAACATTGAATTAGCCTGGACAATCACTTATAATAAGTGGTACTGCGGAGTGATGGAGGTCTGCGATGATCATTGTGTTTGTCATCGACAATTACGGCGAATTCTCCAACGGCACGACGATAACTGCCATGAGGGCAAAAACACTTTTGGAGGCACGGGGGCATCTTGTCCGCGTCGTTTCCGCCGGACCCATCGTCGGCGAAAACTACTATCGCCTGAAAAAACGGTATCTTCCCCTTGTGAGCGAAGTGTCCAAGCGACAGAACATGTATTTTGCCAAACCGGATGTGGAGATTCTTAAGAGCGCTTTCACGGGCGCGGATATCATCCATTTCTTCATGCCGTTCAAAGTATCGCAAGTGGGAATCAGACTCGCAAAGAAAATGAATGTTCCCGCAACCGCCGCTTTCCATACCCAACCGGAAAACATCACTTACGGCGCCGGTTTGGGACGGTTGGGCAGACCGGTGGCCTGGATCCTTTACCAATCGTTTCTCAACGATTTCTACCGCCATGTCAAACACATCCACTGCCCCTCGAAATTCGTGGCCGACGAACTCAGGCACAATAATTACAAAAGCAACCTGCATGTGATCTCCAACGGGATCAGCGACGATTACCATCCTTTGGTCTCGCCCATGCCCGCAAAATCGACATGGCAGCTCTTGTCGATCGGCAGATATGCTCCTGAAAAGAAGCAAGATGTCATCATCAAGGCCGTTGCCCGCTGTCGTCACAAACATCGGATCAGCTTGGTCCTCGCCGGGTTCGGGCCGCTCAGAAAACGTTATGAACGTTTGGCGAGACGGCTGGGCGTCGATGTCCGTTTGGCATTCTTTGAGCGTGATGATCTGATGCGGACCATTCACGAATCCGACCTGTATGTGCATGCGGCAGAGGCGGAAATCGAGGGGATCGCCTGTTTGGAGGCACTCGCCTCGGGACTTGTGCCAATCATCGCCAAGTCCAAGAAATCCGCTTCGAGCCAGTTTGCGCTCGATGACAGAAGTCTGTTTCCGACCAGAAACCACAAAACACTGGCCGAAAGGATCGATTACTGGCTGGATAATGCGGAGGAAAAGCGCTCAATGGCCGCCGCATATGCCGCCAGTGCCGAAAAGTACAAGATCTCCCATTCAATGGACCTGTTTGAGGAAATGCTCAAGCAAGCAGTCTTTGACCACAGACGCTTGCAGACGGTCAAGACCAAGAAAGGACGAAAGCTGAAAAAAAGGATCACCCTGCCATGGTACAAGACGGCTTTGTCAGTCATCGTCTACTACTTCATCGCCATTCCTTGTCTATGGTTCTATCTGGTGGTCGTCATTGGCGTACGGGTCAAAAACCGCAAGCTGCTTAGAAAGCATAAAGGGGGAGCGGTTCTGGTTTCGAACCATGTGCATGTCCTTGACGCGGCGATGAATGGTTTGGCAGCGTTTCCGAGAAAACCCGTCTTTACTGGATTAAAAGCCAACTTTCAACTCCCGATAGCCGGATTTTTGGTGAACATTCTCGGAACGGTTCCCGTTCCGGAAACCCCCGATGAGATGAAAGTATTCTTCCATGAGTTGCAGAAACAGGCCCATGCCGGAAGACTCGTCCATTTCTTTCCCGAAGGGCATCTGGAACCGTTCTGCTCCATCTTGCGGCCCTTCCGGAATGGGGCGTTTCAGGTTGCCAAGGAAGCAATGGTGCCGATATTTAGATCGGAAGAGCACACGTCTGAACTCCAGTCACCGAATACGAT
>CALGNF010000077.1 GCA_937958685.1 uncultured Caryophanales bacterium | reverse complement strand
TCCTTGGGGGATTTTGACGTGATGTGTGATATAATGTGGCCAATGAGGTGAAGAAATGAAACGAAAGAAAACCGGTCTTTGGATCTTGCTTGGAACCTTGTTCGTCTACGCGACCCTCGCGCTGTTTCCGCGCGGAATCAACGTGGAAGCCAATCCGATGTTGATCGAGGAAGGATCGCGCCCGTTGTTGATCGCGCACGGCGGGGGAAACAAGGAGTTTCCCGACAACACGCTCGAAGCGTTCTACCATGCCTATTCGATCGATTCACGCGTGATGATGGAAACCGACGTCTCGATCACGAAGGACAACGTCGTCATCCTGAGCCACGACACCACGCTCGACCGCAAGACGTCTCTTCAATTCGCGACGATCCGCGAGGTGAACTACAGCGACCTGATCGCGGATGAAGTCGATTTCGCCTACCACAACGTCGTCGAACCGAACTCGAATGGGTTCAATGTCTCGGGCAACCTGATTCCTTATCAAAATTATCTGGGCGAATCGGTGACACCGCTCGACGTCGACTATCCCGACGGCATCCTTCCCCGTCACGAGACCAAGTTTCTCGCGACCACCCTGGAAGAACTGATCACGGCGTTTCCCGACAACCCGATCAACGTCGAGATCAAGCAAAGCGGCGAGACCGGCCTGATCGCTTTGGAAGCCGTGATCGAATTGATGCAAGACCTCGACGCCGACTATCACACGTTTTCGCGGATCGTCCTCGCCAGTTTCCATGCGGAAATCACCGCGGAACTCGCCCGGCTTCGCAAGGAAGAACTGCCCGACCTGATGTATTCGCCCTCAACCAAGGGTGTCGCCACGGCATTCGTTCTTTCCACACTGGGTCTGGATGTCTTCTACACGGAACCCGTCGCGGTGCTTCAGCTGCCGACCCGCCAGTACGGCCTCAATCTGTCTTCGAAGGCGTTCGTCCGGACGCTCCATCGCCACGGCATCGCCGTCCACTACTGGACGATCGACGATCCCGAAGAAATGCGGCGGTTGATTTCGATCGGCGCCGACGGGATCATGACCAACATCCCCTCGCTCTTGAAGCAAGTCTACGACGAACAATTCGAATGACGTTTATTCTCCAAACCGACCGTTCTCCCGGCCGGTTTTTTTCATGTTTATCCAATAATCGTCCCTCAAAACACGTATATGGGATGTAGAAGCACCCATAAGGAGGGGAAATCAACATGAAAAAATGGTTCACTTTGCTTTTTATCGGATTGATCGCGACCCTGCTTGTTGCCTGCGCAAACAATGCGCCTTACGAAGCCTATGCGACGATCGACATCAATCCCAGTGTTGGTCTCGTGATCAACGAACAGAACATCGTCAAGACGGCCAACGCCTTGAACGAAGACGGCGAGATGCTGTTGCTCGAACTCCATCTCGGCGAAAAATCGGTCGATGACGCGATCGCTCAGATCATCGACGAAGCGATGGATCTCGGTTTCATCGACGTCGAAGCCGAAGAGACGGTGATTCAGGTCGACGCGATCGGGAACACTGACGCGATCGGCACGAAGGTCCGTCAGATGGTTCAGGACA
>CALGNF010000076.1 GCA_937958685.1 uncultured Caryophanales bacterium | reverse complement strand
GAGATCGTATTCGGTGACTGGAGTTCAGACGTGTGCTCTTCCGATCTGTATATCCAGCGTGTAGATATTGCGATCTGCGCCGGGATGAAACAAACCCGGCTGCGGGATGGATCTGGCCGCACAGTGCTTGCGATTGAGGATGACATACGTCGCGTGTTGACAGACGCACGGACGATTTACAGCGCGTCCGGTGTGTCGATTTTGGAAGCAACGATCATGAACTCTCCCCCTACTGCTACGGTTTGGGGAGATCTTTTTCAAGAGTCGCTTGAATCTGGCTTTCGAATGGCGATTGTCCAGTGGCAAGCACGAATAATGGAGCGGAGGTAATTGAAATGACGATTACAGTCAACGGCTATGAAACCTTGTTGGCCGCAAAGGTCGAATCGACAGCCGGAACGGCTATTGCCGTTGGCGCGGGTGATCGAATCGATGCAAAATCAATCAGCCTGAGTGCGAAATATGATCAGGGACGCGACGAAGATTCGTTGAGTCCGACTGTCAAAAAGACTTGGCTGAAAACAACAATCCCGAACGGAACCATCGAGGCATATCTTCCGTATTGGGGTGTAGAGCGATTGTTTGCAATCCTTATGGGAGGATGCACAGCTTCGGCACATCCAGACGGGCACCCACTTGTTGGGGTGCTTGAGTTCGACCGTGATACCATTGCGAAATCTCTGACAGCAGCATTTTCGCTTGGCGAGGGACATGCAACGGCTGATATCCTCCGGGTGTTGGAGGTATGCGGGCTGCGATTCGCTTCGGCCGAGTTCTCTCAGGAAAATGGTGCGGAGGCATCTGCATCATGGGAGTTTGTCGGAAAAGCACAGACACGGGACAGCGCGACGAACACCAGCACAAACCTCGATGAGGTTACGTTCCTCGATGCCTCGTATCCTTCTCGGCCGGTTACATTTGATGATGTAACAATCCGGGCTGCACATCAGGACTCGGACACCTTCGGAAGTGGTCAAAACATCGACGCGAGCGGATACACGCTGAAAATCATGACGGGGATCCCGACGGACACCGCGAAACATCTCAGCACGAACGGAGCACTTCTCCCGGTGCAGTTGGAGCGACGCGGGTGTGAACTGACACTGACGTTTTTGCGGGATGATACCAACAGTGACGTGTTCCGGCAGTATGCGGAAGATAACGAGAAGGTCAAGATTCTGATCGACAATATGTCAACAGAGGGCGTGCCGGGGTTGAGTGTGTCAGATTCGAGTCCATCAAAGGACATCAGCGGAAGTTCCAATTCTAAGCTGAAAATCACGCTGACAGACGAAGTGACGGCTGAGACGGAGTCTAAGGAAGTCACGTTGACGTTGACCGGATTGACTAGTGGTGCATTGATCGCAGCTGCAATCCAGACCGCTTTTCGGGCCGTTACCGCGACAAACAGCCGGTTCCAAAGATGCTGGGATAAACTGACCTGTGACTACAACAGCACAGTTTCAGCGAAGTATGCAATCGGGATTGCGAGCAATGAGCGGGTTTCACCGACTGTTGTTGCAGCGTCAAGCGTTGATCTTGCACCGGAACTGAAGCTCGGGACACCGGGAAGCGGTGATGAATATGACGCCGTTGCATATCGATTGATGTTCTTCATTCCCGAAATTGTATTCGCCCCAGTTCCGGAAGAGGTTTCCGGGGGCGTGAGTGAGGTTGAGTTCAACGGTGTCGCCAGCACGGCATACGGCGCAACGGCGCCTTATGGGTTCGATGCCGATGACGATGATCACCTCAGCACGGATCTTGACGGCGATGCGGATCAGGATATCCGGATTGTTGTTGTTGGCAGAGTTTTAACGAGTCCGATTGCCTGATCGGTCTCTACGGCGGGGCCGGGTTTTTGAGCCTGTCCCCGGACCCCGCCACTTTAAACAAACAGGCTCATGGAGACAGGCAAAATGTTGTTGAAAAAGTTTGAAACGGTAATCCTTGAAATTGGCGAAGAAAAACTGATCCACAAATTCAACTTGGCGAAACTTGATCATTCAGCGATGAGCATGTTTGCAGCGGCAAGTAAAGATTCTGGAGGCGACATGGACAAGGCAAAGGCGGCCGTCATTAGCGCAGGTCCGGTTGCATTGGCTGAGATTTATGATGCTGCAATTTGTGCGATCGAAGGCTATGAAACTGATGAAAAATGCAAATTTGCAGAAATGGTCGAGATGGTCCCGCTAATGCACAAGATTCAAGCGATATCAGCGTTGATGGCTGAGCGGTTTGGAGGCGGCGGCCGAAAAAACTGAAAGAAGCCGCCATCCGGCTGTTCAGGACTGGCGGCAAGGAAGGGTGCCCAGGACGTGATAGATGTAGCAAGATTCGAGGTGCAACAAGTGATGCAGCGGAATCGCGATGCCGTGTATGCCCAGCACGGGCACGCGGGGATGATGCGTTGTTGCAGTGGCTGTTGTTCCTCGAATTTTGCGCACGGGAACTCGACATGCGAACCGTCGAGCAATACGGCGGCGGACTCCCAACAGCGATGGACCTCTACATCATTGAGCAAGCACGGAGAGACGTGCAGGCCGAACAGCACCGGAAGGTTGAGCAGCAACAGCGATCGAAACCGAAACGGAGATAATCTGTAATGGCGATCCTTATCAAAATCGACGGCGAAGCGAAGGGCGTAACGAAAGCTACGAAAGAGGCCGAGAAATCCATATCCGGGCTTGACAAAACTACTACCGCTCTCGGAGATGCTTTCGATGCGTTGAAAGGACCTGTCGGAAAAGTTTTCGACGTGATGAAGGTCGGTTTTGATGCTGTTGCTACCGGGGCAAAGGTGGCATCCGGCGCGTTTGGAGCAGTTGGTGCTACCGGTGTTGCAGCTCTGACAAATATCATTTCCGTTGGTTCTGATTTTGAACAGACGATGGCCAATGTCGCAAGCGTCACCGGTGGCGGCGCGGAAGCGATGGACGTACTGTCGAAAGCCGCGCGGCAGATGGGCAAGGATTCGATTTTCTCGGCAAGTCAGGCCGGGGATGCAATGTATTACCTGGCCAGCGCTGGATGGGATACAACACAGATTGTTGATGGTTTGAAAGGCGTCATGGAATTGGCCGGGGCCACCATGTCGGATCTGTCATTTACGTCTGAAACGGTGGTATCGACCTTAAACCAGTTCGGTTTAGCGGCGTCTGAATCATCACGCGTTAGCAATGTTTTCGCTGCAGCAATCAGTAAATCACAGCTCGAAATGGGAACCTTGGCCGACGGCATGAAGTATATCGGCCCGATCGCGAAAAACCTTGGCTGGTCATTGGAGGAAACAACGGCAGCTCTCGGAAACCTGAGCAACATGGGATACAAGGGCGAGATGGCCGGAACGGCTCTCCGTGGTGCAATGACCGCGCTATTGAACCCGACGGACGCAGCGAAAGCGGCATTTGACCGCATGGGGCTGTCGATGGAACAGCTCAATCCAGAAACGGTCAGCTTCGCCGATATTATCGATCTTCTCGGTCAGCGTGGAATGACAGCCGGTGAAGCGATGGAGATATTTGGTCAGCGCGCGGGTCCGGCAATGGTCGCAATGGTCGGCCAGGGTAGCGAGGCGCTGCGGACGCTGACAACGGAAATCACCGGAACGAATGCTGCAACTGAAATGCTGGCGCTCCAGACTGATACGGTTAATGGCAAGTGGAAGCTGTTCAAAAGCGCGGTTGAAGAGGTCTGGTTGAGTCTGTATGAGCACTTGAAACCGGCTCTTAAAACTGTTATCGAGTATATCACGAACATGGTTTCTATTATTGGGAACTGGCTGCAGACCTCCGGCGCTGCTGTTGCGTGGGGCACGGTCGTTGGAACGGCTCTGTCGCTGGTAGCGTCTGCTGTGCTGGCATTGGTCGGATTTTTCCCGATGCTGTTTGCGGTGCTGGTTGCGCTGGCTCCGATCGGCCTGGTTGTCGTCGGGGCGCTGGCATTTATTGCGGTTGGTATTCGCGAACTGATGAAAACCGCGGGTGAGTGGGGGACGAGCTGGGTTGAGATAGGCCAGAAGATTTGGGGGACGATTTTAGAGGTTTGGGCGATATCGAAGGAAGCATTCGGCGCAATATACGACATCGTCTCAGCATGGTGGCAAGAGCACCTTCCAAACCTGACAGCAGCGTTCGACGCATTCGGCGGTGAGTATGACGACATCCATGAACAAATACTGGAAACAACAGAACGCGTTTGGGACTGGATCATCGAAAAGGTCGGCGGATTTTTCGATGGCAATGATTCAACTCTTAACCTGCTCGGAGATGCACTAGACAAATTCGCCACTGGCGATTGGGCTGGTGGCTGGGAGATCGTTAAAGAGGTATTCGCCGACGCATGGTCACGGATGGCCGAAGCTCTTAAAATCTGGTGGAGTGAGTGGTTGCCTAAAATTATCCGCGACAGTGTCGAAGCCGTAAAACCATATCTCGGACAGATAATGAGTGATTTAGGTGCGGCGATGGCGACGGCGCTTTGGGAGTCATTCAAGACCGGATTCAAAGAAAACTGGTGGCGATTTTTTGGACCGTCTGCCGCATGGTCATTCGGTGAGTTCTTTTTTGATTCAGAATCATCATCTGGCAGTGGTTCCGGCGCCGGTTACTCAACCGACCTCCCCGGCGGCCACGATGAGCAGCACTACAGCGGAACCAAGAGCCGGTCATCGAATACAACGATAAATATCAACCTGCCTCCCGGATCGGGGCGTGAACAGGCGATGCGGACGGCCAGGGAGATAAACAGAATGATGCAACTTGGAGGTGCTTTAGCATGACAACGCCTTTGACTGATTTGTTGGAATGTATACGCGACGGTGGGGGTCAAACCGGAATGATTCTGTGTAGCACTCGGCTGGTGTGCGGTGCATCTCCAACCGTTACGACTGATAACGGGTTTACGAGCGATTCTTTAACAAGGAACGCTGCCGGAGATTACACGGTCTATTTTGCGAACGCATTCGCTGCGGCTCCTGTATGCTGGGCGATCGCAGAAGGTAGTTCTGATTCGTGGATGGTGCAACTGCACTCACAGCCGACAACGGCGCTTGTTCGGGTGCAAGTGTATGATGACGCCGGGAATCTCGAAGATTGCACGGCAATCCACATCTTTGCCATAGGAGCATAACGTGAGAAAGGACAGGCAATATGAAACTTTTGATAGGGATCTTGGCAATCCTGAGCGGGTGGTGGCCTATGGCTGATCACTATTTCAAGCGGGAACTGCGTGTTCCACACTATGATGCAGCGGGTGAAGAGGTAATCGTCGAGGGGGAGTATAT
>CALGNF010000075.1 GCA_937958685.1 uncultured Caryophanales bacterium | reverse complement strand
GACGATCGATTCGATCAACAGCCGGCTTCCGAAGTCGAGTCCTTGCTTGGAAAAAACACCGGCATCGCTCTCCATCTCGTAGGTCGCCTCGCCGATCCGAAACGAAAAGCGCTTCGGACGGCTCGCGACGTCGGACGGATCCGGCGTGAAATAATGGGACATCGGCATTCCTCCTTTAAACGGCAAAAACCTGAGGATTCCTCAGGTTTCGACGGTTCAGAGCGGGATTACTTGATTTCGACGGTGGCGCCGGCTTCCGTGAATTTCTTCGCGAGTTCCTTGGCTTCGTCTTCCTTGATTTTTTCCTTGATGGCCTTCGGGGCGGCATCGACAAGGTTCTTGGCTTCGATCAGGCCGAGTCCGGTGATTTCGCGGACGACCTTGATGACGCCGACTTTGCTTTGTCCGACGCTGACGAGAATCAGGCTGACTTCTTTGGGTCCTTGTTCTTCTTCGACGACGGCGGCGGCGGCGACCGGCGCGGCGGCGGAAGCGGACGCGTCAACGCCGAATTCGGCCTTCATCGCGTCGATGAACGCTTTGATTTCAAGGATGGTCATTTCTTTGAGCGATTCGATGAATTGTTCCACAGTGATTTTTGCCATGATAGTTTCCTCCATTTTTGCCTTGATTAGGCTTGTTTTTGGTTGGCGATCAGATCGAGGCCAACGGCGAGTTGTTTGATCGGCGAGAGTAAGGCGCCAGCGAGCATGCTCAGCAGAACCGTACGGGACGGGAGCGTCGCGATTTGTTTCATTTCGTCGGCTTTGAAGAAATCGCCGTCGACGTAGCCGGACTTCACGACCAGCTTGGGGTTTTTCTTTGCGAAATCGTACAGGACTTTCGCGGCAGCGACCGAATCCTTGTGAGCGAACACGACGCCGTTCGGACCGGTGAGATCGTCATGAAGCTTCGGCATGCCGAGGTTGACGGCGGCGCGGTACACCATGTTGTTCTTGGCGACCAGCAGCTCGCATCCCTCTTTGCGAAGCAAACGACGCAACTCTTCGGTTTTCTGGACGGTGAGTCCGCGGTATTCGGCAACGACGACTGCTTTGGCGCCCTGCATCTTGGCCTGGATGGCCGATACTTCCTGTTGTTTCTGCGCAATGATGGCAGTGTTGGACATTGCTA
>CALGNF010000074.1 GCA_937958685.1 uncultured Caryophanales bacterium | reverse complement strand
ACCACCGAGATCTACACTCTTTCCCTACACGACGCTCTTCCGATCTCACTCAAGATCAAATCAAAACCGAAACAAGGCTGATCTTCTGGGAGGAAGTCGTTCCGAACAATGGCGGATCCACCAAGGAAAGCTACGTGTTTTGGGGCGTTCGTTCCATTGTCCCACTGGATTTCGCAGATGGCGATACGCGATCACAAACTGTCCGTGTCGAAGTCACGATTTATACGAACAAGCCCAGAACGCATCAATCGGTCCGATCCGCCATCGAAGCTTTAGATGATGCGGCTATTGGAAACCGTTGGTTCCTCACGTTGGACGATGCGGGATACAACTCCACGTTGAAGCAATTCGCATTTCAATTCACGGCAACCTCTGTCTTTTTTGAAGAGGAGTGATCCCATGGCATCGGTCAGCGAAGCCGACATTCGAAACCAGTTTGACAAAATAATCTCCGCCTATAAGAAAGAGTTCTCAGCTCAAATCGAATTATCGTTAACGGAGTGCGGGAAGAGACTGTCTACTATTCTGTCCGAGCGAAGTCCGATTGGTCAATCACCGGACCATTTCAAGGATCAATGGGGATGGAAGACCTACCGAAGAGCCCGTTATGTCGGAAACACAAAGGTCGTGAATCGACCGGAAGGACTCTCGCACCAAAAAGGTGGAATTCCGCTCAGTTCATTACTGGAGCACGGCATGTGGGGAAAGCCATTTATCGAAGATACATGGCGGTCCTCTGAACACGAAATCTACGCACTCTTCGTGCGAAAAATGGAGGAACTCAAATGAACCAAAACTTCATCAACATCAACATCCGAAACGGCAAGTATGCCGTGAAAGACGCGCTCGGTGCGTATGGGGTGCCCAAGGCGCTTCCGAAACTCGATTCGATCAACATGGAAGCCAATGTCGAAGAACAAGAAATCTACGGCGACGGCGACCTCATGGCCATCTTGATTAACGACAAAGGCTATACCGGGGAACTCGTTTTGGTGTCGAAAGAACACGACTTCGAAAAGGATCTCGGCATGGCCATGGATTTGGCGGAAGTCGAAGCCGACGTACAAATCCTCGGTCGTCCCACGATTGCTGTTTACGTCGAAGTCGAACTCGTCACCGGCGGTGTCAACAAAACCGCCAAAGTGTGGTACCTCGACGTCGTCGTGTCTCGTTCATCCGATGGCGCGACGCAGAAGAAAGACGGCGCTCCGGCGATCAGAACCTACAACTATCCGATCCGCGTCACCGGCGACTTCATCATGAATGCGGCCGGCACTGCGATCGCCATCGACGAGAACGGCAACCAACGCCGCGCAACTCGCCTGAGAAAACTCCCAACTCATCCGAATTATCTGACCTTCGGCGACGCTGTTCCGGTTCCGAAGATGTCGGCGTAACAGGTGATTTGAATGCAAGTCGTCCTGAAGACCGCCAAGGCACGTTGGGACGATGTCGAGAAGAAGAGAGTCGTCGAATACGGCTCTCTTCCTGTAGACATCGACACTTCCGTTTTCGCTCACGCGCGCTGGGAATCGCATTTCCAGCCGACCCTCAATTGCACACTCGCTGATTTCATTCTCCGGATCCAACCGATCCTTCACGACTCGAGGCAATCCACCTCGCAGATGCTGTCGTTGCTGAAGGTGCTCTACTGCCACCTGGATTCGAACCAGCTCCCGACCTTCGCTGCCTTTCTCAAGATGCAGGAACCCGAAGTCTTCGAAGACAATTTGAGAATACTATCCGAGATCCTGAAGGAATCGACGAGGGCACTCGGAAAAAACTAGAAGCGCGGGTCAAACGTTATCTGGAACTTTGCGCAGATGATGAGAAAGATCCTTCGTCTGATCCGCAGCCGTCATCCGTGTTCCCGTTACTTGAGTTGGCTACAATCTATCGCATCGACACACTGATGATCAAGTCGTTGAATTACTCTGATTTTCAGTTGCTTATCATCAATCGACTGATCGCTTCGAAGGAACAAGAACTCAATCGAAAAGTCAAGGACATGAACGCCAAACGAGGGGTGAATGTCCAACCGGCAACCAATGATGACCTAACCAGAATGTTCGGTTAACAGGAGGAGGTAGCAAATGGGAAACAACATCCGTGGACTTACAATCGAGATTTCCGCCTCCACTAAAAAATTCATGACCGAAATGAACAGTCTGGATCGCTCCATTCTGTCGACTCAAAAACAGGTCAAGGCTTTGGCCGAATCCCTTAAGTTCAATTGGGATCAAAAGAAGTTCGTCCAGGCTCAAAAACTCGCCCAGGATGCGGTTTCAAAAACCGAAGAAAAGGCCATTGCGCTTCGATCCAAACTCGCAGAACTGGAAAGCCAAAAGGTCGATCCGGATTGGTCTTCGATCACGAAGCTTCGAACCGAATTGGTCAAAGCCGAAGACAATGTGATTCGTATGAAGGCGAAGCTTCAGGAAATCAAAGAACTGAAGATCGATCACATCGCCTCGCAATTTGAAAAGGTTGGCAGTTCGGCATCAAAGCTTAGTTCTGCTTTGGCGCCAATATCAGCTGCGGCGGCTGCCATTCTGGCCGCCTTTTCTGCTATCTCCATCAGCACGATCAAAACAGCCGACGATATCGCTACGATGTCCACTCGGTTGAACATGACGGCAGAAGAATGGCAGAAATGGGACTATATCGCCATGCAGACGGATCTCGCTTCGGCGGATATGCAGCAGTCCTTTGCAAAGGTACAAGGTGCTCTGTCCGACCTTGCAAGCGGCCAAGGAAGCGCGGCGTTGGAGAAACTTGGAATCAACGTGGAACAAGCTGCCAAAGGCATGGGACCGAATCTTGGTTTGATTATCGAGCGCTTGGCTGCGATTGAGGATCCGATTCAGCAGGCCGCCTTGGCGTATGATCTCCTTGGTGATCGCATGGCGTCGAAGTTTATTCCTTTGCTGAAAGCGGGCGGAGCCGGACTTGCGGAGTTGTCTTTAGAGTTTGAAACCTTCGAATATCTGACAGACGGACAAGTCGCCGCTCTTGGTGAGTTTGACAACGTCATGAACCGAATCAAGTATAGTTTCGAGACCATTCGAAACCAGCTTGGCGCGGCGCTTTTGCCACTTATGGAGAGACTAGCTGCGTTCGTGAATGATTCAATCATCCCAGCCGTCCAGAAGCTTGCTGACGGCTTTGCCTCGCTGTCTGTAGATCAACAAGAACTCATCGCCAAAACGCTCCTGGTAGTCGGTGCGCTAGCGCCAGTTCTTGGAATTGTAGGCAAACTCTCGACAGGACTCGGTGGCATGATTCGATCGCTCGGGACTCTAACCATGAGTCACCCTGCAATCGCAGCGGTTGCGGCAATTGCTGCGGTTTTGACTACGTTGTATCTGACGAATGAGGATTTCCGTAACTCCATCAACGGTCTTCTGGAATCGCTAGGGAAGGCATTCATGCCGATTCTGGAAGCTCTAGGAAATGCTCTTGTGACGATTGTCAAGGCGATGGAACCGCTGCTGAACCTCTTCATGAAGATTGCGATACCACTCATCAAAGTATTCGCACTCTGGATGGAGTTTTTGGGTAATAAGATCGCGGAGTACCTTGTTCCAAAAATCGAGATCTTTGGGAAAGTGATTGCTTGGATTTTCGAATCAATCCCGAAGTGGATACTCAGTGCCACTTCGGCTATTGACTCCTTCATCAACGGCATCATCGATAAGGTCAATTTCGTAATCAAGATGATCAATGCTATTGGAGAGATTCTAGGATTTCAATTGGAAGAAATTGGCGAAATCAACCTTACAGCCAAAGTCGATGCTTATCTGAACGGTCAAGCCAATCAAACATCCACCCCGACGGATCTTCCCGTGTCCCCATCGACGGCCGCGAACACTCAGATCGCTTCGAGCGGAATTCAACCGTATGTCGTCAACAACAATAGTTCTGTCGACAACTCCTCGAAGACCATTCAGATCACCAACGTACTAAACAATTATGCGAATCCGGTGGACTATGACGAGTTCGTTCGGATGATGCAACTGAAGCTTGCGGGGCAATTCTAATGCGGAAATTCATCCTTTGGAATCACAACCAAACTTCATCCTTTGACTTCGATGTCTACAGCTGCATGATTAGTGAGGTGTCCGGACTAGGTTCCGGATTCTCCATATCCAAATCGAATGGCGCCGTGGTGGGATCCGAGATTCAGTTCGATGACGTCACGTTGAAGATTCACTTCGGAGTCGATTCCAACGCTTACAGCCGGTACACGGATTTGGCCGGGTTCATTGCGGCCAATGGCAAGCGCAAATTTGTCCTTGAATATCAGTTCAATGGACGGACTCTCTTCGGAGACGTGTGGTTCAAGAAGCTTACGAAATCGCAGAAGACCGCGTACAGAGTTCTTGAAGAATCGCTTACGCTTGAACGCGCATCTCACTGGTATACCATCCATACAGGTCCTGTTCCGACAAGCCCCGATGCGGCCGGCGTCGTGAATGCCATGGACGTGGATCTTCCGATCGATCTTCATTTCGAGTGCACCGGCTCCGGTACCAAGGAAGTATCAATCAAGCAAGGATCGACAATCATTTCATCCATTGTACTCACAATCAACATCAACGAAACCATCGACATTTTGTCGGATGAAAAGCGCGTCGACGTTACTCTGGCTGGAATCGTCACCAATGGATACAATCGGACCAATAAAGCACATGACACCTTTCCGATGATCTCTCAAGGGACATACTACATGTGCGTGACCGGTGGCTCTGCGATAGCGAATGTGACCTTCAGTTACAAGAAGTGGGTGCATGACTGATGTACGCTGCCATCTATTCATCCGAGCGTGTGAGCGGATTCCGCAAGCATATTGGCAATGTCACTCATGTCAAACACGAAACCATTCGAAGGACCTTTGATTTCAATGGAGCCACTCTCTCGGGTCGATATGATTTCTCGATCGATAATCCGTTGATCTACGTTCTTTGCACCGAATCCGGGAGACAGATCCATTCCGGTTTCGCAAAAAATTTGAAACGCGAAAACGATAATCTATTGTCGTTCAATGGGGATGATCTTCGTCGCATCCTGGATACCGAAATCATCCTAGATTTTACTCAATCGACGAACCCCAGTCACACGATGAACGCCTTGATGAACATGGTCGCAGCTGCGGTCTTGTCAAACAAGGATCCGTTCATTTCGGCGGTCTCGATTGGATTTGAGATCCCGGCTGATGCGACAGATACTAAATGGATTGCCAACTACACAGGCCAATACATCACTGTAAAGGCGATCGAATTCCTGAAGCCTTACATCGCCTATTATGGGTACTACATCGCTGATCGATACGACGTCGTAACCGACACGATCATCTTCACTTTTAAGAAAGCAAGCACCACGGTCACAGAGATTCGATTACGTGACTTCATTCATGAAATGACTTCATCCGACATCAAGGTCAACAAAGTCATTGCGACGATCAAACACAAAACCACCAACGATGAGCCATCCTGGGTGCCAAGCGATCTAGCGTACTATAACTCGGCTACCGAGAAAGCGACGATTCTTGGAATCGAACTGCCGGCTCCTACAGGATACACAGAAGGCTTTGCTCTGCGTTGTGTCACTAGCATGACCTGGGCATTAGCGTCATATGCAGAGTTCGCTGCGGCAGCGATCAAACCGACCAGGTACTACATCTATTATGGTTTTGCTCCAGCCGGTCCTGTCAGCTTCGAACAAGCTGTTGTGGCTGCCGGAGATGCGAACCAATACTCGATTGGATCCGTCGTGGAAGTGTATCCCAAAAATGGCGATACCGGAGAAATCCTTTACGAGTACCCGCAATACATCAAGCAGATCCCAACTGACGAAACAGCGACGTATTTCAAGTTGGAAGGATTCACATACATCGCGCGTCCGGACATGCCTGTAAAAGTCTACACTCTGGGAAAGAACAATCAAGTGTATGAAGGCTACGCGCCGGATAACCAACGGATCTATCCCATAGTTACTAGAATCTTTGAAGCGGAGTACCTCTCAGAGGCGCAGATCAATGCCGTGTACGAACTCGTCAACAATCGTTAT
Source organism: uncultured Caryophanales bacterium (assembly GCA_937958685.1). Taxonomy (GTDB): domain Bacteria; phylum Bacillota_I; class Bacilli_A; order Izemoplasmatales; family Hujiaoplasmataceae; genus JAAYZB01. The sequence continues at coordinate 655 of CALGNF010000074.1, read as the reverse complement.
CTGGAAAACATTCTAATTTCCGAGTTGAATACAATGACCCCCATTCGATTGTCAGAGTTGGATCTCTACTCCACCGTTCGGGTCTATGACGCGAATGGGGAGTACAAGGATCTTCCGATTGCCGAGATCACTACTCGATTCGATGAGAAGGAAGACATTACCATCGTCAAACTTGGGTTTAAGAAAACTCGTTTAACCGACATCATCAAAAACGACATTGCTCCAAGTCAGATTATCAAGAAACCAGGTGGTGGAATTGCTGGAAATCATGTAATAAAGCAAGAAAACAGAGTTGAAATTCCTGTGCTAGACGATCTTCCAGATCAGTCTTTAGATGGGGCATTAGTTTTCCATATTGGAGGAGAATAGGTATGAGCATGACCAAAGAACAACTGATCGAGAAAAACAAAGAACTTGAAGAAATTGTCAATCGTCAGAGTCACCTTCCGTCCGCCGTCGAAGAAAAGGATCAGGAGATCAATGCTTTGCGGAAAGAGCTGAAACAAGAAAAGGATGAAACCACAAATCTTCGGAAAGATCTTTCGGACGCACGAATCAAAATCGAAAACCTTTCACATCTGCCATCCTCCATCGACGCCACAGACGCTGAAATCGCTCGGCTGAAAAAGGATTACGCGAAAGAAGTTGAGACCAA
>CALGNF010000073.1 GCA_937958685.1 uncultured Caryophanales bacterium | reverse complement strand
TACTATGTACCGATCGCCTCAATATTTTGTTGTTGTTTTTTTTAATGATGCGGCGACCGCCGAGATCTACCCTCTTTCCCTACACGACGCTCTTCCGATCTACGGAGCAGGCCATCGATCCAGCCGAAACAGATCGCTTCCTCGACGGCCGCTTCCCGCTTGAGACAATCGGGATCCTTGCGATCAAAGATGATCATGATGCCGTCGCTGGTCTGGTGGTTTTTTTCCAGCCAGGCGCGAAACTCCTGGGGGTTTGCGAACTTGTGTTCTGGTTTGTCCATGGTGATCCTTTGAAGAAAACTGGATTATATATCATTATATTAGAAGGCTTCTTGCCTGACAAGATGTATAACAAATATCAAATGCAACAAACCCATCATCGCGGTTGATATTTGAGAAAGGTGTTCTCCTGCAACTCCCTAAAGGCGAGATCGAGTTCTTCCTTCGTATTCATCACGATCGGCCCGCCCCAGGCGATCGGCTCGTTCAAAGCCGGCGCCGTCAACACCAGGAAGCGGATGCCCGAGGCTTTTGCCTTGAGATACAGGTGATTTCCTTCAGTGAACAAGACAGCCGTCCTGGCGGATACGGTCTTCGCTTCGATAGTCTCAGCGCCTCCGGAAACGACGTAGATGAACAGCGTATCGGTCTTCGGGGATGCATACTGCCATGTTGCATCCGGGTCGAGTTCCACATCAAAATAGGTCGCTTTGACGTAATCGCCGGCAAAGGCGCCTTCTGTGCCAAGATAGTTGCCGGCGATGATATGCAGTCTGCCGCCGACAAACTCGATGATCGGGACATCCTCGCATCTGATGTCGCCGTATTTGGGCTGGCACATCTTGTCCCTTTGGGGAATGTTGAGCCACAGTTGCGCTCCCAATAGCCGGGCGGATGGTTTTGGCATCTCCTGATGGATGATGCCGGACCCGGCGGTCATCCACTGGCAGCCGCCCTTGGTGATCAGGCCGCCGTTTCCCAAACTGTCGCCGTGCTCGAAGGCTCCATCGATCAGATAGGTGATCGTTTCGATGCCCCGATGCGGATGCCAGGGAAAGCCTTTGACATAATCTTCGGGGTTTTCCGAATCGAAAGCGTCAAACAAGAGAAACGGATCATACAACTTGGTTTCGCGGTATCCGAACACCCGGACAAGCCTCACCCCGGCGCCGTCAACGGCCGGTCTCCCCTCGGTGATCAGACGGATCTTCCTGTACTCTTCCATCAATACTGCCTCCTTTTTTGGAATCGCTTGCATCAGTCAAGCAAGGACAAATACTCGCCGTACCCGGCCGCTGCCATCTTTTCCTTGGGGATGAACTCCAGGCTTGCGGAGTTGATGCAGAAACGGGGGCTTCCTCCGGGGCCGTCGTCAAACACGTGGCCAAGGTGACTGTCCGCCTCTGCGCTCCTGACTTCGATCCGGCTCATCCCGTGGGAATAGTCCGGCTTTTGGATGATTGCCTGATCGCTGATTGGTCTCTTGAAAGCCGGCCAGCCACATCCGGAGTCGAATTTGTCCTTGGAGGTGAACAAGACAGCCTTGGAGACGACATCCACGTAGATACCGGGCTTAAATTCCCGGTCATATTCGTTGTCATAGGGCGGTTCGGTGCCGTTTTGCTGGGTGACATAGTATTGCATTCGCGTCAGTTTCCTGATGTTGTCGGTGTGTTTTCCCAAATTTGTCAGCCAATCATCCGTCATTGATCGACGGTTGATCGTTCCTCCTTTACCATAATGTGTCCATAAACCGCATCCGCAAGCGATTGCTTTCCGCAACCAAAGTTAGACGATCTGGTTTCCTACCGTTCAAATCTTTAGGTATATGCGGTGGCGATTGAGGAGATATCCCGCCACGAAGAGGATCGCCAAATACAAAGCGATGCCGAAGTACGCGAGCAAATCCGCGTTGTAGACGTAGGCGTAGTAGTTCAAGTAGATGCCCACATACGTGCCCGCAAGCATGTGGATGATATAAATAAGGATGGCGTTTCGTCCCAGCGAGACTATCGGACCATTGTCGAAATGCCAAAAGTCGAACAAGCCGATGATGGCGTACACCACAAAGGCCAAGACCACCGACATAGCCACGTATCCGGGGGAAACCGAGAATTTGTTGCATTCGAAGAGGAGATAGCCGGCAACTCCGGTCAGCACCAAAATCCCCCCGACCAGATACATCTGGTTTTTGTCGCTGACAGCCAGTTCGCCGATCAGATCGGCAGCCACCATCATGATGCCCCAGCCGAAGCTGCCGAGCACGCCGCCATGGGACATGGAGACGAAGCCGTTGTAACCGACAAGCTGGTACACAAGTGCATAGACGAGAAAGAAGACGAGCAAGACCGCCAACTTGGGGTAAGGTTTCAATCCATGGAAGACCAGGGTCACCAATGTCGCGAAACCAATCGACTGGAGCACGTTCCAATGCTCAAACGGCAAGGATCCGGTGATGAGCAGATAGATTGTCTCGCCGATTCCGACGATCAGGGCGAAAGCGCCCAAGATGATCAGCACCACATCCAAGATCTTGGCGATGACGCGCCTGATGGCGAGTTTCAAAATCCACAAGAGCAACCACAAGCCCGCAAGTCCGGCGATCACATAGGCGGATGTTTGGTAGATATCGTCGATCATTTCCTCGCCAAAATACAAAAGAACGGTCCCGATCGCAATCAACTTCAACCCCCGAGAGACACACTTTACCACAGCGGCCCTATTTCCGAGTTTCGCTTTTGTCTTCGCGTACGAAAGACTGAAAGACAATCCCGCAGCGAAAATGAAAACGGGAGCGATCAAGTCGTAGAAAGCATAATGGGGAACCAAAAGAAAGGCGTCCTCAATGATATGGGTCGTGAAAGGATCGGTGAAATCGAACGCGTCGATAAAGTACATCGGCAATGTCGCAACCAACAAAAACACGACTATCCCGCGGTACCTGTCGATTGACAGAACCCTTTTTCCTGTGGTGACACCCATTGCGATTCCCTTCTTTGTTTTGGTGAATTAGTGGAAAATTCTGTGATTCAATATACTCGATCATCTCTTGACTGGCAGAAAACCGAAGATGCACGTTATCGCGCAATGCCCCAAGAAAAGTCTTTATGATTACGACAGCGGTGTTTCTCCGTGAGAATAGGTGACGATGTTCGAGTATGGTGATTCTCCGGCCTGATTGACAGCTTTGACGCGGTATTCATAAACTCTTCCCGCTTCGACCGTGTCATCCACGAAGAAAGGTCCTGCCTCATATGCATCGCAAACCAGTGTGGCCAACACCACCCATTCCTCATCCCCAACGATCCTGCTTTCGACCGTGAAAGCGAATGATGCCGTCGCTCCCCGCCAAGTCAAGGCTCCCGCCTCAACTGCGAACAGGTATGGTGCTTCCGGAATCGGAGGCGAGTATGTTCCCAGTCCCGCAACCGCATGCGCCGCCTGGATGATGAAGTTGACGATTCTGGTTTCATGGTAATCATCGTTAAGGGCAAATCCGGGATAATGATATGATCTTGTCGGAAAATCGCCGTGATAATAGAAGCCGCCATCGACGTTTCGGAAGCGCAAACTCCAGATCAAGCTGCCGCTGGTGCCGTTGTTCACGGATTCGGTGATCATGTTTTCCAGTTGTTGCACATCGACCAAACCGTACTCGCCGATAATGAAGGGCTTTTTTCCTAGAGACAAGGCGCGGTCGGCCTTGGCCCGGTCGGCGAAAGTGCCGGTGCCGTTGTTGGTGTAGTAATGGGCGGAGACGATATCGATGTTGGTGTTGGTGAGATCGTAAGAAGTGATCTTGTCCCGGCCGCTCATCAGCAAGTGATTCGCATCGATGCTCTTGACATAAGCGGCCATCTCGCCGATCCAGGCGTCGGTGGCGCTGCGGAGTTCATTTCCCAGTTCCCACGCCAAAATCGCCGGATCGTCTTTGTATTTGACACCGGTGAAGGTGTTGGTGCGGTTCAGCACATAGTAGATCAGATCCTTGAAAGCTTGCTTCACTTCAGCATTGGTGAAGAACTGGGATTTGGTCTTCCCATAAAGCGCCGCAAATTCGGTGATGCCGCCAAACCAGTTCCATTCATCGATGAACGGGATGATCAGGTAGACGCCGTGTTCGTTTGCAAGTTGGATAGCCTTGTCAAGTGCGACAAACAATGCTTCGGAATAGATGCCTTTACCTAAAATGTGCGCGAGCTGATTGCCTCCTTCGGCAGGGCGAATGCCTCCCACAATCGACAATGTGTAGGTGCGAATGACCCGCCCGCCCATCAGCTGCACGGATTTGATGGCGTCTTCCTGTTCCCAAGGGTCGACCATGTGCCAGTAGGGATCCTCGAGCACAAGCAGGTTGGGGACATTGAAAGAGACAAACCGGAACACATCCTCTCCCAAATACAACTGGTCGCCAATGGCGGTGATATAGGTCGGCACCGGCACGGAGTATATTACCGTCTCCGACCAAATCGAATCAAGGAAATAGATCTGATCGCCAACAGCCTTGACGGTGATCAGATAGTCTCCCGGAAGCTTGGTCTCCAATTTGAACTCGTTGGTTTGAGTGGTCATCTCGACGCCGCTGATATCGACCAGATAGGAGACTGCGTTGTCAACTGCGGTCCATATAACCAGATTGTCGACGATTTGGACATCAAGCACCGCCGATAGGGTCGTAGCGCTGATCTCATGCACGTAAGCGGAAATCGGCGAATCAAGATAGATGATGCCGTCGCCTTTGGCGTAGATCCTGATGGTATAGATGCCCGGAACATGATCGGTAAATTCGCAGGATTCCGCAAGAACTAAGACTGGTTCGTCATCATTGACTTGCAGGATATAACCGCTGGCACCTTCCACTCCGCCCCAAGAAAGTTGCGTTCCTAAAACAGTAATGTTCGTTGGGCTGCTGAGAACAATCGGTGGATCAGGTTCAGCGACTTCATGGTTGAAAATGGCACTGAATCGGGAGTCAAGATGGGAAACACCATCACCGATGGCCTTGATAAGGATCTCGCGGTTTCCCGGAGCCAATTCGGGAAGAGGCATCGCGTTTGTGGAGACATCGTATTCCCTGCCATCGATCATCACGATGTAGCCAGTGGCTTGTTCAATTTCCGACCACAGCAGATAATCTTCTTCAACGACAATGGTCGTGGGCGGTTGAAGCCTTATCGGTCCGATACTTGTTGTTGTGGTTGGGCCTGTTGGGGTGCTCGTTACGTCTGTCGGCGGAGTCGCGGTGGTTGGTGGAATGGTCGTCAGATTTACCGTAGTCGTGCTGGTCGTGGTCACGGAAACAGTGGTCGGACAAGTCGTTTCCGTGATGATGACTGTGGTTGGAACTGAGGTTGTAAATGGTGTGGTTGACGTTGTCGCAACTGTTGCAGATGAGATTGCGGTGGTCGCTGGCAAAGCGGTTGTCGTGATGTCGGTGGAGACATAACTGCAACCGTAAACAAAGAAGATGAGCAAGAGAAGCCAGATGTTTCGCAGTTTCACTGGTTGGTACCCCCGAGCATGATGAGATTGTTTTGGCCGATTGCTGGACTGTGTTGGTTGCCAAATCAAAGGGTGATTGGTCATTGCTTTACAATTGTCTTGTTATATTTAACCTATTATATTATATAGTATTGGCCAAAATTAGGGGAGACAGCAATCGAAATAGCCACACTTTTCCATGAAAGATTCGTCATCATCCCCATCAATATGCGATCTGTTACCGAGTTCAATGCGCTCACCCTGCCGCAAGACAACTGCGAACGCTCTTTTGTCTTATGATAAATCCGGATTAGGAAATAAAAAAAGCCGTATTTCCGGGAATCAATGAAATACGACATTGATGACAATGGTGCGCCATCGGGGACTCGAACCCAGGACCCAATGATTAAGAGTCATTTGCTCTACCAACTGAGCTAATGGCGCATGCATATTATATATTATATGAAGTGGGTGGTTTTGTAAAGCAGAATCACCCCTGGTTTGCAAGAAAATCCTGCAGTTCCACAAATCTGACGAAGAAAACCCCATGCACCGCCTGTTTGTGGGAGACCAGTTCCACATCGCTTTCATTCAGGTAGCGCGAGATGTTGTATGCGCCCGGATAGATGAGGGCGATTCTGCTGATTTTCTTCTTCGTCTCCGGTGTATGGGCAAGAAATGCTTCAACTCCGGGAACCAATTCCGGCTTTGAGGAACGTTTCCAGTTTCTCGGATCCTGATTGACGCACCAAAAGGTCGGATTCGTGATGATCAGTTCGGATTTCAGATAAAAAGGGACCACCTTGATCAGATACAAAGTTGATTCGGTTTCAACTGCGATCTGGTAGGAATCGCGGTCATGATGCCAGGTGATGGCATCCGCGGAAAAACGGGCTTGAAGCGCCTCGGCGATTTTCGCTTTTCGCTGATGGATGATATTGTATTTGATTATGCACGCGGTAATGATCAAGGCAAGCAGGATCGTTCCCACGAGGATGATGATTTCCCAAGGCTCCATAAGACCACCCGTTTCTGTTGCTATTATATCACAACCATGACAAAGAACAAAAACAAAAAGTTGCCTTTTTGAGGGGCAACTTTCCGATTGTGGATTTGTCTGGTTATTCGATTACGCCGGCAGCGACATAGCCGAACAGCGCTTCAAGAACATCATAATAGCTCTGGGATCTGATCGTAACGCCGGCAAGGTCGTCAAGCAAGGTCGTGCCGTCGATGGTGCCGCCTCTTTGGGCGATCGCCGCGAGATCTTCGTTCCAGCCGTTTTCCGTCACATAGTCGGTGATCAGAGCGACTTGCTCATACCACTCAAGTTCAGCTGGTGAACCGCTGGAGACCCAAGCGGTGCCGTTGAAGGTGTAGCCGCCGCCGACACCGGCCATGCCGTAGTCGTCGCCCAATTCCTGTTTCGTAAATTCATTCCAGGCAAAGGTGGCTCCCACAGGCACTCCCTGCAGGACATCGATCAGGAGTTCGGAGAATTCGCCGTCGGCGTTGACCGTCATCGTTGCGGAATAGAGGTCGTCAGAGGTGCTGAGAATCGCTTGGAACATGCCTGCTCTCGCAAGCTCGACAGCCGCGGCCGCCAAGGTGGTGTAGCCGCCGTCCTTGATGGTGACGCCGGCGACATTGTCGATATAGCCATCGACGTCAACGGTGACAGAGTCGTAGCCGTTTGCGAGCCAATAGGCCTCGATTTCGGCGGCTTGCTCATACCACTCGAGCTGGTCTGGTTCGGTGGCCATGCCATAGTCGTCGCCAAGTTCTTTCTTCGTCAAGGCGTTCCAGGCAAAGGTATAGGTGTCATCATCGGGATTATCAGGCGTGTCGGTGCCGGCAGTCTGGGTTCTGGTGCCTTGGCGGCAGTCGATGTAGAAAGCCGTGATTTCGCCGTCTTCGATGGTGACGATCACCCAAGTGACCATCGGCGCATTGCGCGATACGCCGACTTCATACGCGAGATATTGTCCGTCAACCGGGAATTCAACCTCTTCGACAGTCGTCGGTGCGGCAGTCGTTGTCGGTGCGGCGGTCGTCGTCGGAGCGACGGTCGTTGTTGGTGCTACTGTAGTCGTCGGTGCTACTGTAGTCGTTGGTGCTGCGGTTGTCGGTGCTGCGGTCGTCGTTTCATCTACGCATCCGGCGATTGTGAGAACGAACAGCAGGGCGAACAAACCTAATACTATTTTTTTCATTCAAATCCTCCCATTTGGTTGTAATACTTACCTGTTACATTATATTACATATATTTGAATAAAGCAAATAGATTTTGGTTGGCATGAAACGTTTTCATAAGAAAGAAACCGTTCCCATAAGGAACGGCTTTTTCTATTGTTTGGTTGCGAAATGATTGTCCAGATAGCGCTTGAGTTCGACCAGCGCTTCCTGCTTGATCGGTTTGCATTGTTCGCCCTTGGCCTCCTTCGCCAAGAGGCCGATGGCCATCTCGCGGCACCCGGGATAGCCACATGCGCCGCAGTTGTAGCGGGGAAGCAGTTCGACGACCTCGTCGATCGACGGGTCCTCGACGACATGGAAATACTTATCGACCAGCAAGATCAGAAACCCCAGCACGAATCCGAGTCCGCCCAGCACGACGGCCCCGATCACGATCTCCATCAGATGATCCCTCCGAAGCGCGAGAAGATGATCGCGAGGATGGCGGCGACGATCAGGGCGATCGGTGTGCCCTTGAAGGCTCTCGGAACCGGTGAGAAGTCGAGTTTCTCCCGGATCATTGCGAAGATGTACATCACGAGAATGAACCCGAGCGAGATGAACGTGGCGTAGACGACGGTCTCGACGAAGGAATGGTTGTTGTTGATGTTGAGGATGGCGACGCCCAAGACGGCGCAGTTGGTCGTGATCAGGGGCAGATAGATGCCAAGCGCCTTATAAAGGGCGGGCGAGACTTTCTTGAGGAAGATCTCGACCATCTGCACGAGCGCGGCAATCACGAGAATGAAGGCGATCGTGCGCATGTAGGTGAGTTCAAGCGTCGCCAGCACATAATTGTAGAGGACCCAGGTGACCATGCTGGAGATCAGGATCACGAAGAGGACGGCCAGGCCCATGCCGATTGCCGAACTGCGTTTGCGCGAGACACCCAAAAACGGACAGATTCCCAGAAACTTCGTCAAGATGATATTCTCAACGATGAAGGCCATGAAGGCGAGTTGGACCAGATCGCTCATTTGTCAGCACCCGCTTTCGCTTTTCTCCTGTCGCCGGCGCTTCTGATCGCGACGACCGTCGCGAGGATGAAGGCGAACGACAGGAAGGCTCCGACCGGTTTTATGAAGATATCGATCGGACTGATTCTGAGGAACTCGAAGATGAATCCGAGATCGAGGGCGGCATCGCCCCAGATCGTGATCATGCCGGAACCGAGGATCTCCCGGAACAGGCTGATGATCAGGATCGCGAAGGTGAACCCGAGCGCCATGCCCATGCCGTCGATCGCCGAATCCAACGGTTTGTTCTCCGAAGCGAAGGCTTCGGCGCGTCCGAGGATGATGCAGTTAACGACGATCAAAGGAATGAAGACGCCAAGGCTTTTGTAAAGACTTTCGAAATAGGCGTGCATCACCATCTCGACGATCGTCACGAGGCTGGCGATGACGATGATGTAGACGGGGATCCTAACCGGTTTCACGAGGTCGCGCAGGAATTTGCTGTTCATGATCAGGGAAATCACGAGATTGCTGAGCGTGAGGACAAAGAAGACGGCGACACCCATGCCGATGGCGTTTTCGACCTTGGTCGTGATCGCCAGCGACGGACACATGCCGAGAACGGAGACGAACAGCGGATTCTCTTTGACAAAACCCTTGAAGAAGTTTTCCTTTTGGTTCATCAGGCATCACCTCCAAAATCGGTGCCGACTCTTTCGGCGACCAGGGCAAAGCAATTGCGGACACCACCGTCATAGGCGGGGGCATAACCTTGGGAAGTGATCGTGGCGCCGGCAATCGTGTCAAACTCGACAGCCCAGGCGGCGATCGGTTTATCGCCCATGCCGAAATCGAGATTGGCCAGGTTGAGTCCCAACCCTTCGGTGCCGCTGTTGTCGATGAAGGAATAGCCGGCAACCACCAATTCCTGGTCGATCGCGATCAGCATGTTGACCCTGCCGTTGTAGGCGACGGCGCTGACGCGGTAGACCGCCGCATGGACGGCTCCGGTGGTTTTGTCTTTCAGGAGATAAGCCATCTCCAGATCGCCTTCGAGCTCGATTTCCTCGAGATCGTAGTCATCCACGTCCGCAAAGAAGGTTCTGATTGTCTCGCGGATGACGCGTTGCTCGTTGGCGAGGATCACAGGTGCCGTAAAATGGTTGACGATGGCGAGCAACAGCCCGCATACGACACCGAAGCAGAGCAGGACCAAGCCGGAAACAAGACTTTTGTTCATCTTATTCGCCTCCTCCCAATGATCCGAGGAAGCGATCGAACAAGTCGATCAGGCTCAGGATCGCCGGTTCGGTTTTGGCCGAGGCGCCGGCAATCGTATCGATGCTCTCCCCGTTGCGGTATTGCGTGATCATTTTGCTTTCCACATACGGGACGCCGGGTCCCGTGTACAATTCGTTGTATTCGCTGTCGTAGGTCTCCCGTGAAAGCACGGAATACGACTCGATCGCGGTGAGATCCTCGTTGATGACGAAAGTCACCTGGATCGTATAGCGGGTGACATAACCCTTGGCCTGCATCACGACGGTGCGGGTTTCAGCGTCGTAACTCGAGAAATAGCTCAAGGTCGAGAGACCGGCCTGCGACGCCAGATTCTTGATTTCGAGTTTTTCGAAATCGCTCAAATCGTCAGTGCCGCTTGCCATCGCCGCAAAACTGAAGTCAAGGGCGAGATAAACCACAGCATTCTTCGCTTCGGTGCCATAGGTGATGTCGGCGACGAAGGGATAATCGGCGAAGGTGTCCGGATCGAGGTTGTAGTCGATGTCATTCGCTTCAACGAGCACGACGGGAATCACAAAGTCGAAGTCCGCGGCGTACTGCTCGCGGGCATAGAGCGTGGCGATTTCGAAACCGCGGGAAGAATAGGTCGCACCCGCGACGGCATCGACGACCAGGACCGGCACGTCGAAGGCAAGATCGTCGAACTGCGCATAGAATTCCGTTCCCAGTTTCCGGAAATAGGCGGCCGTGTCGGTCTCGTTGTGTTCGAGAACCTGGATGCCGGTGATGCTATTAGTCGCAAACTCGATCGCGAAAACGAGCACCAGTCCACTCTTATTGCCGTGGGACTCGATCACATAGATCACGCCAATGTCGGTGGAAGCATCAGAAACGAGATAACTTTTTTTGACGATGGGACTGAAAAAGTCTTCCGGATTCGCCCCTGCTTTTCCGGGAATGATGTATGACTTCTCGACGGAGGCGACTGTCCGTTTCTCGATTTCGGTGGCTTCCGGGAACATCGTCATCAGTTCAAGCGCGAACTGCCTTTCCGCTTCCTCTTCCTGCCGGATGCGCTCCTCCTCGGCGTGAACCTCGACCTGGGCGGTCATATAGCGGCTGTAAACGCCGCCGAAAATGAAGATGACAAGCAGGGGGACGATTAGGAGCGCGAGGCTGCCCTTATTGGCAAAGAATGCCTTCATCTCACATCACCCCCTGTAAGAAAATCCTGGTTATGATAGATAAACTGTAGATGGTCGAAGCCTTGAAGAGCGCATAGGCGATGAGGGCGCCAAGCAACACGACCAGCAGTCCGCCTTTGACGAACGTGGCTTTCCTTAGTCCGGCCGATCGCATTTGCGCCGTCAGATTGTCGATTGGCATCGTGAACATGTTCATGACGATCAGGGATGTGCCGACGCCTTCGGGAAAGTTGCCGATAAAGCGGAAGAGGACCGTCAAAGCTCCCAAGAAGAGGGCGAAAACGACTTTGCCCCAGGGGTTTTTCGGGGTTGTAACCGGCTCGGTGGCCATATAGACCGCGCCGAACATCACGCCCCCCGAGAGGATGCTGTAAGTGGGGAACCAGATCCCGGCATCACCGGCAAAAATGCCGATCAACCAGGAAAGCGCAAAGACGGTGCCGATATAAATGAGCGGGGTCGACCATTTGATGACTTTGCGGACGGAGAACCAAATATAGGCGATGATGATCGCGAGCGCCCCGGTTTCGCCCAAGGCTCCCGGGATCGTGCCCAGCAAGAAGTTCCACAGGTTGCCATAAGGCGCAACCAGCGTTTGATAATCGATTTGTTTGGTCGCCGCCAGGATTCCCAAAGGCGTGGCCCCGGCGTACGTGTCCACCAGCACCTCGGAGGCATTCAGGGCGCCGCCGGCAGCGGCGATCACGCCGGAGAGCGTGAAACCGACCGCCAGATAGCCGAGCAGGGCGGGATTGAAGATATTGTGACCAAAGCCGCCAAACAACATTTTGGCGACGATGCTGGCCATGAAAGCACCGAACAACAAGACCCAGACCGGCGTATAGAGCGGCAACAACAAGGCCAAAATCAAGCCGGGTATCAGGGAAAAGGAGGTGTGAAGCCGCTTCATGAGGCCTTTTAGGCTTCGATTTTCCTTGTCGGTGATATAGAAGGACAAGCCTTCCATAAGCAGGGAACTCAAGCCGCCAAGCAGGATGAAGACGAACGGATAGAACATTTCCATGATGGCGATGTTGCCATCGAGATAGACTTGGATGCCGTTTTTGTACCAGGCAAACAGCACAACGGGCAACAGACCGATGAGGAAATCCCTCATCACGACATTGGTCCCTTGACCGGGCTGATCGGCGATCCTCAGGTATGGTGCCTTGCCACCAGCGAATCTGGCCATGCTCATGCCCCCTTCTTCAATGATTCTTTGGCTTTGGCGACATAGTCGGCAATTTCGATATGCGACGGACAGACATAGGAGCACAGGCCGCAGGCCATGCACTTGTCGGCGTTAAGGCTGCCGATCGCCTTGAGGTCCTTGCGGTCCAGCGCCCGCTTGATCTCGGTCGGCGTGAGGTGCACCGGACAAACATCGGCGCACTGACCGCAGCCCAGGCATTCCGGATGCAATTTCTCCGCTGGCATCGGCAAGACGACCACGGCGCCCAAAGTGTCGCTCACGACGAGTTCGTCGACGAGGATCGCCCGGCCGGTCATCGGACCGCCGGCGAGATACCAGGCGTTCTTCGGGTCAAGACCCTCTTTGTAACCGCCGCTCATCGCGACCAGATCCTGAACCTTGGTGCCGAGCGGCACATGGAAATTCTGTGGTGACGTGATGCCTTCGCCGGTGATCGTGATGACCCGGCGCACCAGCGGCAGGTTGTCCTCAACCATGTCCGCGAACGCGATCGCCGTGGCCGAGTTGTTGACGATCACGCCGATCTCCGAAGGCAGTTTCTGATAGGTCTTGCCCACGACGCTTTCAACGATGTATTTCTCCCAGCCTGCGGGGTATCTGTCATTCAGCGCAAACAGACTGGTTCCCGGATAGTGCGGAAGTAACGGCTCGAGCGCTTCCCGGATGCCCGCATTGTAGTCTTTGTAGGCGATAAACCCGCGGGTGGCTCCAGCCGCCTTCATGAAATAGCGCAAGCCTTTGAGCAGTTTTTCGGGAGTCTTCTCGACCTGCAGGCAGTCACAGGTCATGTATGGCTCGCATTCGACCGCATTGATGATGATCGTGTCGATAGCGCACTTGGTGCAGTATTTGCGATAAGTGGGGAACCCGGCGCCGCCAAGTCCGACCAAACCCGCCTGTTTCATCTTTTCGATGAGTTGCTCGGGGGTCAAAGCCTCCGGATCTTTCTCTGGTTTCACCGCGGGATCATAACGATTCAAGAAATCGTTTTCGATCTCGATGGCCTCGACCATCCGGCCGCTCGCATGCCAGACTTTCTTGATCGCCGCGATTTTGCCGCTGACCGAAGCGTGGACCGGCATTTCCGTAAAGCCCTCTCTCATGGCGACAATCTGGCCGATCGCCACGCTTTCGCCCGGCTCAACGAGCCGCTTCAAGGGAAAGGTCTGCTGCACCAGCGGTATATAGACAACCTTGGGATCCAGGTATTCCCGCAAGGGGGAGGTTTTCGACATGCTTTTGGCGCCGTCGATCCTGATGCCCCTGGCTTTCTGTAAAATCATCTATAAAGCCTCCTAATTGTAAATTATCTATCCGAATGTCTAAAAGACATTATAACACAAGGCCAGAAAAATGACACCCTCAATTTTGATACTGGTAGCGTTACCGCCGTGTTTTCCTGCCTGCCGTCATCACCGCGGACGACTATCCGTCAGCTGTTTCTATCCTTTGTCTCGTTCTGGTCCGGCTCCCCGGTTTGGCTGTTACAAATCGTTGCCTGCAGCAGTTTGAGGATCAGTGTGTCCCGCTCTTTCCAGGGTATCTTCTCGTTTGCGGGAATCGCCTCGTTGTTTGCGATCGCCATCTGCGGCAAAGCAAAGACCGGATGGTAACCGTAGTCGATCTCGTAATCATCAAGGGAAAGCGCCTGTGGTTCGCCATGCAGCTCACAAAGATAGTACTCGGACTCCTGCTTGAAAATGTCGTATTCGCCAAGGAAGTCTTTGCCAAATTCGACCGTGCTGCCAAAGGGAACGATGGTTTGCGTTATGCCATAACCTGTTTCTTCCATAACCTCGCGGGACAATGTCTGAAAAGGCGTCTCATCGGGATCGATGCCGCCGCCGGGAAATTTGAGTTCTCCGTATTTTTCACTTTTAACCAGCAAGAGACAATCATCTTTAAAGATAATCGCCCGGCGGGCGCGACGGGCGATCAGCGTGCCCTGAAAGTTCAGATCCTTGTGCCGGTAGATCGTGAACAATTGCTTCATCCGCAAAAATACTCCCTGACCAGACCGATGGCTCTGGCGATGGCTTCGCGGTCGAGATCGTTGTGGGTGACGAATCGGAACGCGCCTTCATAAGGCAGGATCTTCACACCGTTGATGAATAAAAACTGCTCAAGACCATGTTTCTTCTCATTGTCGACATCGAAGAACACCATGTTGATGGCTCTTTGCGCCTCATCGATCCGAACACCCGGGATTCTTCTCAGCAACTCCGCCATATAGGCGGCGTTGTCATGGTCCTCCTGGAGGCGTTTGGACATCCGCTCGAGCGAGATGATGCCGCAGGCGGCGAGGATTCCCGTCTGTCGCATGCCGCCACCCATCAGTTTCCGTTTGAACCGGGCGGCTTCGATGAAATCTTTGGTGCCGACCAGCATCGTTCCGATCGGCGAGGCCAAACCTTTGGAAAGACAGACACTGACGGAATCAGCGTACTTAGCCAACTCCCTGACATCGCAGTTCAAGGCGGTCGCCGCATTGAAGATGCGCGCCCCGTCGAGGTGGACCGGCAGGTTCCTTTCCTTGGCGATCTCAAAGACTTTGCGCATGTATTCAAGCGGCAGCACGGAACCGCCAAAGGCGTTTTCGATCGAGATCAGCGCCGTCCTTGTCGTGGATACCGATTGGACCTTGATCGCCCGTTTCAAGTCATTCAGATCCCAAATGCCGTTTTTGCCGGCCAGCATGAACAACTGGACGCCGGCGATGACCGCCGAAGCTCCGGATTCGTGCTGGACGATATGGGCGTTGTGGTCGAGGATGACTTCTTCGCCCTGACGGCAGTGCGTAAACAGAGCCAACTGGTTGGAGAACGTCCCGGAGGGCACGAAGAGTGATGCTTCCTTGCCCAACAGCTCGGCGCAGATGGCTTCCAGCCTGATCGTTGTCGGGTCGTCGGCGAACACGTCGTCGCCGACCTCGGCACTCATCATCGCCGCCAGCATTGCCGGCGTCGGCTTGGTGACGGTGTCGCTGCGAAGATCGATATATTTCATAGCGTGCTCCTCATGATCAGCGATTTCTGGTGTTCCTTGGAGACATGTAGAATCACGTTGAGGACCTCCCGGTAATACTCGCGGTATTCCTCGACCGGAAATCCCTCAACGTTGCTTTTGATCAGTTCTTCCTCCCTGACGGGATCATAGACGATCATGTCGTGCGCCATCTTGTATTCGGCGACTTTGTCAACGATGTCCATCCGTTTGCGGAAAAGTTCGCGGATCGCCTGGTCGATCGCATCGATCTCCCGGCGAAATGTCTCAAGTTCGTTCATCTGAAATCCTCCCGTAGACTCACTAAAATAATTATAACATATAATCATTCAAAGGGGAGTAACCCTTTTGGAACGCTTCGGAAATCATGTCATTTCCGAAGCGGCTTGATGTCGTCGTCAATGGCATAATGCCCAAATAAACACAATAATCCAGGATTGCCTATACAAAAGCGCGCTGATTCGCTAAGATAGAGATAACCGTAAGCAAACAAGCACAAATCCAGGAGGTGCACCATGATCCGGCGCTATGTTTTCGCTTTTGTGTTTTTAATGTCTTTCTTCGGCCCGATGAGTTGCGCGAATGCGGTCAAGATCACGATAGACTTTGAAGCAAACGGCGGCACCAACGTCCCTTCACTCAAACTCGACTCCCGCAAGGACTACGAATTTCCCGCCAATCCGACCAAATCCGGCTTCGTGTTCGCCGGGTGGTATCTGGATGACGGCGTGTTTAGCCGAATTCTTGATCCGGATGAACTGCTTTATGACATGCCGGATCCGCCGGCGACGGTTGTTGCTTATGCCCGTTGGGAAATCAAGGATGCGCTCGTGGATTTCTATCCTGGTTATTCTGCCAATTTTGCCACCACCCAAAGCGGCAGGTTTGTCGTTTGGGGTCACAATCAATTTGGTCAGTGCGGCGATGGCACGACAACGGTTGTGCCGTACTTTCATGATGTGGCGGACTTGCTTGAATTCATGGTTGATGAAACCTTGAAGACGATTGTCACGGGCTACGGCCATACCGTCGCCCTGACCGAGTCTGGCAAGGTCTTCACGTGGGGTGCGAACCATTATGGACAGCTTGGCGACGGGACTTATGACAATCGTCTTACCCCAACGGAGATCACCGCGAACTTTCAGCTTGCCTCTGGCGAGCGCATCGATTCCGTAATTGTCGGTTATACCTTCAATATGGCTTTCACCACGGCAAACCGGATCTTCTTCTGGGGAGAGAACCGGCATAGGGCCATAACATATTATGATGAACCAAACGATGAAAGCACCTGGGCGCTCGCCGACCAGGTGAATCTTCCGAAAGACATCAGCCGGTTCATGAAAGCCGGATTGCATGAAAGCGAAACGGTTCTGAAAGTCACTGGTGATACGATCAAGATCCTAATCACCAGCGCCGGGAGGCTGTTTGCCTGGGGTTTGGACGAGAACGGCTTCATCAAACCTGCCAATTATGAGTTTGATGTAGTCTACTCTCCTGTGAATCAGACACCCAAATTCGGTTTGCTGAGCGGTGAGACAATCATCGATGCCGAATGCAATGGCAGGGCCATCATGGCTCTTACCTCGAATGGCCGTTTGTTCGCCTATGGAGTAAATGATAGCGGCGAACTCGGGACCGGAGCCCCTGACTTGTATCCGACGCCGATCGACATCACCCTTTCTCTTGGCCTCGGTGCCAATGAGACAATCGTCAACTTCGGTTTTCTGAACACCTCGGTCGTGCTGACTTCTACAGGCCGGCTGTTGTCATGGGGTTACAATGAAGACGGTTACGTCGGCGATGGAACATACAAGGACCGACTGGCTCCCGTCGACATCACTTCCAAATTCGCTTTGACCCAAAATGAGACGATCACGAAAATCGTCTTCAACGCCTCCATGACCTGTCATGTGTTCACCAGCGCCGGCCGACTGTTTGTCTTTGGCGGCAATGCGGGATCATACGGTGACGGCACCCTTTCTTCCAAACCGCTCCCGACGCTGATCTACGACTGACCGAGGCAAAGAAAAAAGTCTGGGACCCAGACTTTTTTTATGGTTTGTTTCGCAAGTATTTATGGATTGCGATAGCCGCTTGCGCTCCGTCCGCGACAGCCTTGGCGATCTGCTTGAGGCCGCCGATGCAATCGCCGGCAGCGAAGAGACCGGGGATGTTCGTCATGAACTTCTCATCCACGAGGATGCTGTTGTTTTCGGTGAATGCGCCCATCCGCAGGGCGAAGTCGGCTGCCGAGGCGGTACCCATGGCGATGAACAAGGCATCGACTTGATGATCGCCGGCCGTCGTTTCCACGACTCTTAACAAGTCGTCGCCCCGAAGAGCCTTGATCCTGTCGGTGACCACCGGGTGGCCTTCGACGTCTTTCTCAAGCGTCTCGCCGTTGGTGAAGACGACGATGTCTTGGGAAATATTCGCCAGTGCCTCGAGTTCTTCCCGCATGAATTCGCCATGGCCGACGAGACCAATCTTTTTATTGCGGTAGAGAAACCCGTCGCAGATGGCACAAAAGGAGATGCCCTTGCCGACGTAGTCGGCGAAGCCCTTCACCTTCAATCCGGTCTTGTTGGCCCCGGTGGCGAGCAGGACCGCTTTGGCTTGGTGTGTCTGCGCGTCGGTTCTGACAATGAAATTGTCGAAGTTGTCGATGCCGGTGACTTCCTCGACCAAAATCGGGATCTCCAGCCTTTTCGCCTGGGCGATACCCCTTTGAAAGAGATCCTTTCCGGTAACGGGTTCGACGATCCCGTAATAGTTTTCGATGTGGTCTGTGGCCGCCAGGGTGCCCTGGTCCTTCATGATGATCGCCACATCAAGCTTGAACCGCTTCAGATAGATCGCTGCCGATACTCCCGCAGGGCCGCCGCCGATGACGATGATGTCACGCATTGTCTTACAGACCGAAAGTCTTGAGCAAATCTTCCTTGCGCATCAGGCCGACGGCTTGCTTGGCGACTTTGCCGTCCTTGAAAAGCATGATCGTGGGGATACTGGAAACGCGGAACTGCTGGGCGAGGTAGCCTTCCTCGTCGACATTGACTTTGCCAACCTTGACTTTGCCGTCAAGATCTTTGGCGATCTCCTCGATGATCGGTCCGAGCATCAGGCAGGGACGACACCAGGAAGCCCAGAAATCGACGATTACGGGGACTTTGGCCTCCAGTACTTCGTTTTTGAAATTATCGGTTGTGATTTTTAGTGCCATTGATGTTTCCTCCATATTTGTTATCGTTACTATTCTACCAAATCCGCCTGACAAACTCCATCGATATGCTCAAATCAAAATCGTTGGATCGCTTCTTCATCCAACCGGAAAACGGTCCATTCCTTTAACGGTCTCGCGCCGAGGGATGTGTAAAAATCGATCGCGCTTCGGTTCCAGTTCAGGCATGTCCACTCCATCCTGCCAAGCTGTTGGGCCTTGGCCTGGCGGATGAGATAAGTGATCAGGGCCTTGCCATAGCCCCTGTGACGATATTCCTCTTTGACATAGAGATCTTCCAAATACAAACCCTTCTTGCCTTTGAAGGTGGAAAAATTATAGAAATACAGGGCAAAACCGACAGGCGCTCCCGCCTCGAAAGCGATGACGACCTCACAGTCATGATTAACGAACAGGGCTTGATGGATCATCGCCTCCGTGGCTTCGACCAGATGCGTGAGCCGTTCATATTCGGCGATCAGTTTGATGAATGCCAGCACCAGATGACACTCGTCTGGCCGTGCCGGCCGGATTTCCAGATTTGTCAAGGGCGATCCTCCTTCGTCAGGCTGACGGCGGGTCCGTTTTTCTTGTTGGCAAGGATCATGTTGTAGTTGTAGTACACCAGATCCGCAAGGTCGCTCAGGGTGATGTTCGTCGTGTCGACGATCAGATCCAAGCCTTCGATCTGCTCATAGTTGAAGTCGACGCGATCCTGCTCGATCCGCTTTCTGATGTCTCCGGGCCCATCCTGCCGCTGGCGCATTCTCTCCGCCCGGCAGGTTTCGGTGGTCTTGAAGTAGATGGCGACCGTGTCGCAGACCTTGAGATCGATGAATGATTTCAGGCCTTGGGGCTCGAGAATGATCAGTTTGTCATCGCGGAGTTCATTCAGGGGCGTGCCATAGAAATAGCCGTTGTAAACAGCGGTTTCCGCAAAGTATCCCTGCGCCTGTCTCGCGAGAAAATCGGCTTCTGCCAAAAAATGATAGTCAAACCCGTCGATCTCGTTGATCCGTTTCGGTCTGGTTGTGCAGGTAACGACCCGGGAAATCGGATAGCGGTTGATCATGATTTTTGCCGTTTCGGTTTTTCCGGATGCGCTTGGTCCCAATAAGATCAACATCTTGACTACCTCCGTTATTAAGATTATTATATCACGTCTTGCTTTTCTGAAACTGCGATTCTCATAATCTGCAGGACAAATGTCCGCTTGTCAAGTTATAATATTGACGTTACAAAAAGGAGTGGTAGCCTTCAAATTTTTCCCGAAACTCATCTTTGCCACGATCTTGGGTGTCTTCCTTCTGGGAATCACCTTTGTCGGCAGATGGGGCGCCAACCTGTTCACCTATACCAACCTGGATCCAGACGGGGCGTACATGAGCATCAGCGTCCATCATCTTGTTCAGGGGGTTTTCGTGCTCATGGTCATGCTTGTTCTCAAGCGCTTTTTCAAAGTGCCCTTTGCTTTCGGCCTGGGCGATCGGGCTGTTGGTTGGCGCTATCTGAAACGCTTCATGCTCATGTTTGTCGTCTATGCCGTCGTGGCAATGGTGGCAACAGTGCTTGCGGGCGGGTTTCAGCCGTTTCCCTACCCGTTATCTGTCCGTAACATCACCGGCTATCTCGGGTTTCAACTTCTGCTTTCCGGACCATCGGAAGAACTGATTTTCCGCGCGTTCGCGATCACGACGTTCGCCCATTTGGTCACGGACAAACGTCTGAACAGGTTTTTGAGTTACGCCGCGGTCTTCGCTGCCGTTATTTTTGGCTTGGCGCACGTGGTGATCAGATTCAATCCGTTCTCCGTGGATTTTCATGTGGTGCAACTCGTCTATGCCGCCGTGCTTGGCTGTTTCTACGGCGACTGCTATGAAAAGTCGAAAAGTGTCGTCTATCCGATGATCATGCACAGTTTTACCAATGTCGTCATGGTCGTGATGACGATAGTCTTGTCTGTTTTTCTTTGAACAACATTTGCCTCTGGGGAGGTCGAATATGAGCATCAACACGATCTATGAAGATGATAATATTTTGATTGTCGACAAACCCGCCGGTTTGCTGGTCCATCGGGCTCGCGAGCTTCAAGAACCGGACCTGCTTGCCGAAATCGGCCATCCGGAGTACGGTATCATCACCAGGCTTGACTTTCAGACGCCCGGTCTTTTGCTTTTGGGCAAGCACCCGGCAGCGCTGGCCGTCCTCAACCAGCGCCAGCGCCAGCACGGCATCAGAAAGTTCTATCACGCCGTTCTAGGCGGCTATTTTGACGAGCCCGAGGGTCTTCTCAGACATTATCTGCGCAAGGACGAGGGAAGCGCCGTGGTCAGGATCTCGCAGACGCCGTTTGCGAAAGCCCAGGAAGCGTTGACCAGTTACCGGGTCATCAAGGAAGCCCTGACTTTGTCTTTGGTGGAAATCGAGTTGCTTACCGGCAGGACGCACCAGATCCGGGCGGTGATGGCCCAAATCGGCCATCCGGTGGCGGGAGACCCCCTCTATGGCAATCCCGCCCTCAACAGGCGCCTGGGCCTCCGGCATCAAGCTCTGGCGGCGATGCGTCTGGAATTCGCCGAGGCAAAAGAAAAGGACCTGCTCGCCTATCTTGACGGCCGGTCCTTCCAAAAACGGGATTTCCCTTTCATGTATCTTCTAAACAAGCGCTGATTTTCGGCGCTTTTCTATAGGTGAAAGCGTTTTTTGATCTCTTCCTTGATCGATTTAGGAAAAAAGAAAATGATGAACAGCAAAATGAAGATGGCGGCTCCGAGCGCAGCGATCGCCGGCCAAACGATCTTGATGATCCCAAACAAGGCCAGGATGAGCGGAATCAGCGAAAAGACCATGATCGTGATCAGGTAAAATATATAGTCGCGATAATTGATTTTCCTGATCCAGATGATCACCGAGATCGCGAGATTGCAGGTCAGGAAGGCGAGCGGAGTGACATAATCCAACGCCCAGCCGCGGGTCTCTTCGGCGCCATAAGCCTGATCGATCAGATTGAGGATCATTACGAGAACCGTCGTGAGCAGGAACATCTTGAAAGCGATGTTTTGCCGGGACAAAACACCGTAACGGACGATCAGCCAGAAATACAAGGTGCCCCCGACCGGAATCAGGCTCCAAAGTGTGGCGTTCGCTTCCCAGGTCAGCAGATTCACACCCAGCAGAGTCGAAATCGCGACGATCGTCGCAAACAACAACACCTTCTTGGTCAGCGGCAGGATCTCCCGCCGGAGCGGGACATATTCCGGATAGATCTCCTTGAAGCCGGGATCAGAATCGCCTTGCAGGATTTGATGGCAGAGCGGACAGTACTTTTGGTTCGTCTTGACGTCAACGTCGCATTTGTCACAATGTTTCATCAGTACTCCTCCACGAAATTGCTCTCGATCGCCACATGCATGCCCTTGGCCGTGAAGTGGCGGAAGAACTCCCTCTCGATGTTGGTTTCGATGATCGAGCGGGTGAATGAAATTTTGAAACGGTCCTCGAACGAGGTGATCGCTCCGTTTACGGTGTTGAACTTTCCGGAATAGGCTGCCGCGGTGGCGTCGTGGATGTAGGGCTTCATCGATGCGGGAAACTCGATTTTTCCGATGTTGGTGAAACTCAGGGTGTTAAGGGAGAGTCCCAGGATCTTATAGCCGATCATCAGCGCATAGCGTTTGATGAAATAAGGCGTGATCCGCAACAGGACATTCTTCTCAAAGGCGACATTCTCGCTCATCTTGCGGATGAGTTCCGCTTTGGTGAGCCCATGTTCGAATTGCTTCTTGACGATTTCCAGGATTTCCGCGAAGCTGATGTCAGACCGGTTCATATACATGTCGGTTTTGACAAAATTGGAAAAATTGCGGAGCGTCTTCGAGGGAAGATGCTTTCTCAGGTTGACGGGAACGAAGATCTTCACCGGTTTCTGATTCACCTTGAGATGTTCGCGGTACTGGATCTGGGTCACATAGATGACATGCATGAGCAATGCGGCAAGATACTCGGTCACCGTCGCATCGTTGGCGCGCGCCAGTTCCAGCATCTCCTTGGTGGAAAGCGTACCCGAAATCATCCCGATGTGACCGTCGGGGATCGGTGTGCCCTTGATGCCGAAAGCCTTCTTTTCGGGGACGTGCTTGCGGTTTTTGCGGTCGTAATAGGTGTTGTAGGCGTCTTCGTATTCCTCGCGGGTTGGGAGGCTGTCCCGCGTCAGGATGATGTTGTCGGGAGTCACCTTGTATCCTCTAAGAAGCAGATACTCGTAGATGATCGACTTGAGCAGCATGAAGGCGCCGCTGCCGTCGGCGAGCGAATGGAAAATCTCGACGGCGACCGTCGGGCCGCGGTAGAGCACCTTGAACAGGTAGCCGTTGTTTTCCTTGGGAATGATCGGCCCGCAGACCGCTGTCGACATCGGTTCGACATAGAAGGGGCTGCTGTTGTAATCAAGGTAGGTCCAGAAAAAGCCGTTTTTCAACCGCACCTTGAACATCGGGTAACGTTCGATGATGGCGTCGACCGCGAGTTGGAGAAACTCGGGATCGATATCCTCCTTCAACGCGACCTGGACGCGGAAGGTGTTGGTCTCCCTTCGGGTCGATATCGCCGGAAAGATCTTGGCGGCGTTGTCAAGCCGGTACCATTCGTCGTAAAACTTTTTTGTTGCCATTTTTCTTCATGCACCTTCTTGGGATAATTGCCTGTTGATGAAGGCGGCGATTTCACGCCAGGCCTTCTTGGCTTCGGGAATGAGCCCGAAAGCCAGTTGGAACACATGGAACATGCCCCGGTAGATCGTGGCCTCGACACTGACGCCGGCCGCGGCCGCCTTTTTGGCGACGGTCAGGGTATCCGATTCCAAAACCTCGTAACTGCCGACATGCAGCATCAATGGCGGAAAGCCGGTATAATCGCCATAAGCCGGTGAGACATACGGATTTCGCACATCTGCGTTCCCGACGTAACCATCGATATCCAGCAGGTCGATCTTCTCGCCGAGCATCGGATCCAGTGGTTTGTTGCGGAGGTAAGATTCGCCTTCCAAGGCCAGGTCGGTCCAAGCCGACATCGTGATGATCGCCTTGGGGAGCGGTTGTTGGTGATCGCGGAGATACAACCCGAGCGCCAGCGCCAATCCGCCGCCGGCGGAATCACCGGTGAAGATGATCCTCTCCGGGGGGAATCCGGCTGACAAGGCGTATTCATAAGCTGCGATCGCATCTTCGAGAGCCGCCGGGAATGGATGGACGGGCGCGAGTCGGTAATCGAGTGAAAGGACCGCTGTTGCTTGGGCTAAGTCGAGAAACTTGCAGGCTGAGCGCCGGTAGGTGTCGCTGTAGCCGTGGATGTAAGCGCCGCCGTGAAACTGGATAATCAGATTTTGCGGTTCCCGACCGACGGACCTGACCATTTCCATCCTGGCGGTTTTGTGGGTGATCCACTCGGCTTTCACCGAGCGGGGAAAACGGTAATTTTCAGACAGGACTGTCGTATACAGCCTGCCGAAATTGAGCGGTCCGAGCGGATCGATCGCTTCCAGCCTGACACCGAGGCGGATCAACTGCCTTGCCAGGCTGCCACGAATGGTTTTTTTGTTGAAATTGAGTTTGAGCATATCTTCACCAGCCTCGGCTAAGATTATAACACAAACTAGGGAATGATACAATTTTTACATTGCTATCGCTCTTGAGATAACAAAGGGCCTCTTGCGAGGCCCTCATTGATGTTATGCCGTCTCCGCCAATGGCTCTGCCAGTTTGGGAGCCTTTTTGGCGTAGATTTCATCGTAGTAGAGGACGCGGGCGGTCAGATGCTTCGGAACGATCCAAAACAAAAGGATCCCGAGCGTGAAGATCGACAGGAAATACCACCCGAGATAGCTGAGATCCAACATGAACAGGTCCGTCTTATATCCCATCGTGTATTCCTTGGAGCGGGTGATGGCGTCGTTGCCGGCCAGCTTCGCATCCTTTTTGAGCAAATAGAAACTCATCGAATACGCATAAGCTTTGATGATCCCGGGGATAACGAAAAGCAAAGCCCACAACACGATGAATAGCCTCATCAAAAAATAGCAGATCAGATTGCGGACAAAATTGTCCTTGAAACCGACCAGAAGCACTTCCTCAAGGTTTGGCTCGCGGTCACGCGCGACTTCGATGAAGGCAGAAATGAGTCCGTAAGCGAAAGCGGCCCCCAGTACCAAGGACACCAGGTTCATCCAGGTTGACGAGGCGGATCCTCCCATAAAAAACTGGCCGGCCGAATATCCGGTTCCGATCGAGGAGAGAAAACCCATGATCAGCAGCGTCAAAATGACATTTGTGTATTTGTCTCGCATCAAGGTCTCGGCTTTGTTCTTGTACTCGTAACGCGGTTTATCCATGATTGCCTCCTTTAATTGTTGATTGTCTATATTATACATCAAAAGACACATGAGGCACCATTTTTATGCAAAAGCGTTGGCCATGACGGAAATTATTCTATATAATATAGACATCACGAGGTGATACCATGAAAGTATGCGAGAGATTCCTGAATTATGTGAAACATGACACGCAGTCGCAACACAACGCCGTCAGCTATCCATCCACGCCGACCCAGATCGAGTTCGCCAAGGTGCTGAAAACGGAACTGGAAACCCTGGGGCTCAACCCTGTCTTGGACAATTTCGGCTATCTGATCGCCAAGATTCCCGGCAATATTCCCGAAACGGTCCCCACGGTCGCTTTCATCGCCCATCTGGACACCTCTCCCGACGCCAGCGGCACGAACGTCAAGCCGCGGATCGTCTATGACTACGACGGCAGGGACATCGTGCTTGAGCCCGATAAGAATATCGTCTTGAGCCCAACTGTCTTTCCTTCGCTTTTGAATCATGTCCATGACGATCTGATCGTCACCGACGGGACAACGCTTTTGGGCGCGGACGACAAGGCCGGTCTGGCCGAAATTTTCACGCTTGTCGAGTTCATCCAGTCCAATCCCGATTTTCCCCATGGTCCGCTCGTCATCGTGGTAACCCCCGATGAAGAGGTCGGCAACGGTACCAAATACATCGACATCGAGGCTATCGGCGCGGACTTTGCCTATACTCTCGACGGTTCCCAAGTCGGTGAGATCGCCTATGAGAATTTCAACGCCGCAGGCGCCAAAATCACTTTCACCGGCAAATCCGTCCATCCGGGCGATGCCAAGGGCAAGATGTTGAATTCGATAGCCCTCGCTTTCGAGTTCGAAAGCATGCTGCCGCGTTACATGAAGCCCGAGACCACCGAAAAATACGAAGGTTTCAACCATCTGCACCAGATCCAGGGCAATGTCGAGAAAACAATCGTCAGCTATATCATCCGTAACCACGACGCTGAATTGTTTGCCAGTCAGAAAGCCGATTTTCTGGCGATTTGCCAGTTCATGAACCGCAAGTACGGGGATAACACGCTGTATTTGGAGATAACCGACTCCTATTACAACATGCGCGAGAAACTCGATGATCGCCAGGAGATCATCACCGTTGCGATCGAGGCGATCAAGGATGCCGGTCTCACGCCGATCATCGAACCGATCAGGGGCGGTACCGACGGTGCCAGGCTGACCTACATGGGCTTGCCCTGTCCCAACCTCGGGACCGGCGGATACAACTATCACGGTCCGTACGAATACGCCTCCATCAGGGAGATGGAACTTGCGGTCGAGATCATCAAGAACCTCGTGACCAAAGTCGCCACCATGAAAACGAGCCGCTGACAGCGACTCGTTTTTTTCATTTGTGATAGTTTCGCCCGCCCGCGATCATGAAAGCGCGGTACAACTGTTCCAAAAAGATCAACCGCATCATCTGGTGCGGGAAGGTTGCCCGGGAAAACGACAGTCTGGCATCGGCGGCTGTTTTCAGTTCAGCTTCCAGTCCGTGGGAACCACCGATGAGAAAGACCACTTTCGTCGAGCGATAGATGCCAATCTCGGTGATCATCGTCGCGAATTCCTCGCTTGACAATTGTTTTCCCTCGATGGCCAAGGCGATCGTATAGGCCCCTTCGGGGATTCTTTCCCGGATCAGTCGCGCCTCTTCATGAAGGGCGGTGGCGATGGCTTTCGGCGAAGTTTCATCGGTGATCCTCTGCTCCTTGACCTCGACGATCTCCACTTTTGCGAATTGATTCAGGCGCTGGCAATACTCGGCGATCCCGGAAGCATAGAAACTCGCTTTGATCGTGCCGACGGCGACCAGGATGATGTGCATCATTTGCGGATGGCCCGCGGATGCGCGCTCAAATAGACATCGCGTAACCGTTCTTTTGAGACTTTGGTATAGATCTGCGTCGTGGCGAGACTTTTATGGCCGAGGAGTTCCTGGACGGTCCGCAGATCGACGCCATGATTGAGCAGATGCGTCGCGAAAGAATGCCGAAAGGCGTGCGGCGTCATTTTGATGGCTGCCGCCTGCTTTGCCAGCTCGCGGTCAAGGATGTCGCGAACGCCCCTGTCGGTCAGGCGACCGCCTTTGAAATTCAAGAACAGGCAGCTTTCGTCGGGCGCTTCTGTTCTGATGCGAAATTGGGGTCTTGTCGTCGCCAGATAGGTTTTGAGTTTGCTGACTGACAGGTCATGCAGGGGCACATATCGGTCTTTTCCGCCCTTGCCATGGACCAGCAGGGTCTTGTTGAAGAAATCGATATCGGTGATCCGGATGTTTGTGATTTCGGATACGCGGAGTCCGGACCCGTAGAGTAGTTCGAACAGGGCTGCGTTGCGCTGCCCGGTCGGTGTCGAGGCATCGATCCCGCCCAAAAAACCGGCCATTTCCGCTTCATAGACGAATTTGGGCAACGGTTTCGCATCTTTTGGCAAAGTCAGGTTTTGAAACGGATTGCGATCAATCAGGTTTTCCTCGAGCAACAGCCGGTACATGTTCCTGACGCTGGAGATCTTCCGGCGGATCGATTTGGGATTGTAAGTCTCATGGAGCGTGCTGAGATAGAACCTGGCGATCCTGTCAGTGAGCAGATGCAGACTGCCGAGATCTTCCCTTTCCAAAAAACTCACGAGCGTGGCGATGTCCTCCAAATAGGCCGTCACCGTGTGTTCGGAGTAGCTTCTCTCGTTGATGAGGTAGTCTTTGTACCTGGATATGATCTCTTTGTTAGTCAAAGTGGTTCACCTCAAGGAGTTGCCTAAGGCTATCGAGACTGCGCGTGGCAAACCGCGCGCGGCGTTCCTTCTTGTGATGTTGCGTCGTGATCGGTGGCAATAATCCGAAGTTCACGTTCATTGGCTGGAAGTTGTCGCCATCGGCGTTGGCGAGGTAATGGGCCTGGGCTCCCAACGTCGTCTCCTGGGGAAAGGTGATTGTCTGCATCCCTCTTGCCAACTTGGCCGCATTGATGCCCGCAATCAATCCGGAACCGATGCTTTCGACATAACCCTCGACCCCGGACAACTGGCCGGCGGCGAACAGGTTGGCAGCTTTTTTGAACTGGTATGTCGGATGCAAAAGCTTTGGTCCGTTCAGAAATGTGTTGCGATGCATGACACCGTATCTGACGATATTCGCTTTCCCGAGCCCGGGAATCATCCGGATCAGACGCCGTTGCTCAGCGTATGTCAGGTGGGTTTGGAACCCGACAAGATTATATAACGTTCCGGCCAGATTGTCTTGCCGCAGTTGCACGACCGCATAAGGCCTATCGGCTCCCGGTTTGGTCAAACCCACTGGTTTCAGAGGTCCGTATGTGAGTGTTTTATAGCCTCTTCTGGCCATTTCCTCAATCGGCATGCAGCCTTCGAAGACTTTGAGTTCGAAGTCTTTTTCCTGTACGCATTCAGCATTGACAAGTTCCTGGTAGAAGGTGTCGTACTCCGTTTTTGTCAAGGGGCAGTTGATGTATAGACCATCCCCCTTGTCGTAACGGTTCTTGAAATAGGCTACTTGCATGTCAATGGAAGCGAAATCGACGATCGGGGCAACGGCATCAAAAAAGTAAAGCGATTCCGTTCCGGTGAACCGGCGGAGGTCCTCGGCAAGCGCGGGGCTCGTCAGCGGGCCGGTGGCGATGATCGCGATCTCAGCTTCAGGAATTGCGGTTGCTTCCTCGTTCAAGATTTCGATCAACGGATTGATTTCCAGCAGTTCGGTGAGATACTCGGAAAACCGGTCTCTGTCCACCGCTAGGGCGCTGCCGGCGGGCACGCGAAAGCGGTCAGCGGCCTTGATGACTTCCGAGTCCAGCAGCCTTAACTCGGCTTTCATCAGCCCGCAGGCGTTTTCCAGATTATCGCTGCGGAAGGAATTCGAACAGACGAGTTCGGCGAAAGTATCCAATTTGTGGGCTGGACTCTTGGTGTTTGGCTTCATCTCATAGAGAGTGACAGCCACATTGCGTTTAGCAAGTTGCAGACTTGCCTCGACGCCTGCCAAGCCGGCGCCGATGACGATGACTCGCTGCATGATCGCTCACTCCCCTTGTGACATTATTATACCACAATCGGTACCGGCTCGCCCCCGCGTTTTTGGCAATTGCCGGCTAACATTCCGCACGAACGCGGTTTTTGTCCCAATTACTATCTTTCTTGGGTAAAAACGAGTATAATCTGTAGTATCAAAGGATGTGATTCCATGGCAACGATCAAAGATGTCGCCAAACGCGCCCACGTCAGCGTAGCCACGGTTTCGCGTGTCATCAACAACAAGGGCTACGTCAACGACGAAACCAAGGAACTGGTCCTCAAGGCGATCGAGGAACTGAGTTATGTTCCCAACGAACTGGCGCGGTCACTGTTCAAGAAGCAGTCCCGCATCATCGGCATCATCGTCCCCCACATGACCTCGTATTATTTCCAGGAGTTGATCGAGATCATCGAGGATGTGATCATCGACCACGACTATCACGTGATGGTTTGCAACTCGCGTGATGATTTTGAACGCGAAAGCAAGTACCTCAAGGTCTTCCAGCAATATTCGATCGACGGCATCATCCTTGTATCCAACACCGCGAGGATCCACGACTATCAGGATCTCAATATCCCCATCGTCATGATCGACCATGATCTCGACGCCTCGATACCATCCGTCTCCTCCAACAACATCCAGGGTGGCAAGCTGGCGGCGGACAAACTGCTATCTTCCGGGTGCAAGAAGATCATGCACTTCCGCGGACCGAGCATGCTTCTCACGGTGCAGGCGCGCACCGAGGGATTCAAGGCGGCCCTCGGGCGCAAACAAGTCCAAAGCATCAGTTTCGATGTCGCTTTCAAGGATCCCGACCAGAACTACATCCAGGAGATCATCGATTCCTATCCGGATTTCGATGGCATCTTCTGCGATTCCGACGTGATCGCCCTGAACGTCATCCAGTGCCTGTTGCGGGCCGGAAAGCGGATTCCCCAGGACATTCAGGTCATCGGCTTCGACGATATCGAACTCGCCAATATCATTTCGCCGCGGCTGACCACCATCAGCCAGGACAAGGACAAAATCGCCAGGACAACGGTCGAGACATTGCTCAAACTTATTAACAAACAGCCGCTCAGGGACATTCATCTCCAGATCGATGTCAAGCTGGTTGAAAGAGAAACGACCCTCTGATCACCGAGGGTCGTTCTTTTTTTTGGCTTCGATCAATTTCTCGATCCGTTTCGCAGTATCGGCCGAGATGATGTGTTCGATGCCGCACGCCTCCAGATTCGCGGTCGCCTCGGGAACGCCGAGGACGTCGGTGAGGAAGTGCTTGAGAATCTGGTGTTTCTTCTCGACACCCTGCGAGGTTGCCCTGCCGAATGCTGTCAGATAGATGCCGCCGTAGCGTTCCTTTTCCACAAGTTGCTTTTCGATCAGCGAGTTGACGGCCTTGTTCACGCTCGCACGGGAGACGCCGAGACGGTTGGCGAGATCGACCGAGCGGACATTTTGCCCGCCAAGGACATAGATGGCTTCCAGATAATCCTCAAGCGATTCGCTGAAGCCTCGGTTAGTCTTGATCAATGTCCTTCGCCTCCTTCTTGTCAATCTGCGCCTGAAAGTCTTCTTTCTTGGGCAAATGGCAGTCGGCGGCAACAGTGCAGCTTGAACAACTGTCGCAGATCGCCCCCCGCCTGACAATAAACTTTCTAATCGATGAATAGACAATGGCCGCTGCGGCGATGCCGAAGGCGATCGAGAGGACGACCCCGCTTCCGAGAGATCCGACTTGGTAGATGGCAAGCGCCACCAGATAGGCGACGATCATTTCATATGCCACCGTGAACAGCAGCCATTTCCAGGAGTTGAACTCCTTTTTCATCGCGGCGATGGCGGCGATGCAAGGAGTAGACAAAAGGGCGAAGGCCATGAAGGCGTAAGCCTGGGCGCCGGTGAAGGCCGCCCGGATCGGCTCATAGAGGAGGCTGCCGTTCTCAACGGCATTGCCGGCCACCCCGTAAAGGATCCCGAGAGTGCCGACGACCGACTCCTTGGCGACGAATCCGGTGAGCATCGCCACGGTGGCCTGCCAATCGGGGAAGCCGATCGGCTGGAACACGGGCAGGAGGAAGCGGCCGACGACACCAAGGAGGCTGGAGCCGATTTCCTCATCCTGAAGCAAGCGGAAAGTGCCATCGACGAACCCGAAATAACTGAGAAACCAAATGACGATGAAGGCGCCGAGCAGGATCGTTCCCGCTTTGAGCAAGAACCCCTTGACGCGTTCCCAAGTATGCAAGAACGTATTTTTCAATGTCGGCACCCGGTATTCGGGAAGTTCCATGATATAGTTGGCGCTGGCGCTTTTCAGAATCGTCTTCTTGAACGCGATCGCCGAAAGCAAGGCGACGATGATCCCCAGGACATACATCGAGAAGACGGCGAGATAACTGGCCCCGAAAAAAAGGGCGCCGGCGAAGACACCGTAGATCGGCGCCTTGGCGCCGCAAGACATGAAAGGAATGACCATCGTGGTGATCTTGCGGTCCTCGTCCTTGTCGAGCGTCCGGGTCGCGGCCATTGCCGGAACGCTGCAGCCGAAGCCGATTAGCATCGGAATGAAGGCTTTGCCCGACAATCCGAATTTGCGGAGCAGGCGATCCATGATGAAGGCGGCCCTGGACATATAGCCGGAGTCTTCCAAGATCGACATGAACAAGAACAAAATCGCAAGTTGCGGCAAAAACCCGATGACGGCGGCCAAGCCGCCGAAGACGCCGTTGGTGATCAGACTGGAAACCCATGGCATCATCCCCAAGGAGGCGACCAAGTCCTCGATCAGCGAGAAAAAGAAGTCGATGCCCTTGACAAACCAGTCGGTGATCCAGGTGCCGATCGGTCCGAAAGCCAGGAAAAACACAAGAAACATGATCAAAGCGAACAGTGGCAAACCCAGCCATTTGTGGGTCATGATCCGATCGATTTTTTCCGTGTCCGACACCAGATCGTGACCGTTTTTGGTCAGGACCCGCCCGCAGACGGCGAGGATCTCGTCGTATCTGCTGTTCGGCAAAACCATGTCGAAATCAAGTTTGTGACGATCGCTTTCTTTCTGGAAGGTGGCGATCAGTCTGGCGTTGTCTTCTTGCGACAGTTTGAGGGGTTCGAGGATCTTGAGGCCATCCTCGAAAAACCTGATCGCGAGAAACCGGTCGCGAAGCAGTTCGGCAAAGGCCGCGATCGATGTCTCCGCGGCCGACGAATAGCGGATGTGATGTTCCTGTTTGGCAAAATCGTAATCGGCAAGAAAACGGATCAGCTCCTCGACGCCTTTTTTCTTGCTGGCGGTGATCGGGATCACCGGCACGCCGAGGGCGCGCGACAACTCCTCGATGTTGATCTGCTCGAGCTTCTTCTGGACGATGTCCATGCAGTTGAGCGCGATCACGACGGGAATATCGGAGTCGAGCAGCTGATACGTAAGATATAGGTTGCGTTCCAGGTTCGACGCATCGACGATGTTGATGATCAAATCCATTTTCCCATCGATGACGAATCGACTGGAGATTTCCTCTTCCAGGGAAATCGTGGACAAGGAATAGATGCCCGGAAGATCGATGATCTCCGCTTCGAAATCCTTGTATTTGAGTTTGCCGGACTTTTTTTCGACCGTGACGCCCGGCCAGTTGCCGACGAATTGGTTGGCTCCGGTAAGACCGTTGAACAGCGTCGTCTTGCCGCTGTTGGGATTACCGATGAGAGCGATCTTGATCACTGTTTCTGATCCTCCAGCCGCTCGACCTCGATCATGCGGGCCTCGGCCTTTCTGAGCGTGAGCAAATAGCCCCTGACCATGATTTCCATCGGGTCGCCCAAAGGTGCGAGTTTTTTGACGAGGACTTCCGTGTTGGTCGTCAGTCCCATGTCGATGATCCGTTTCCGCAGATTGTTTACATAGATGTTCTTGATGCGGCAGCGTTGGTTTGGCAAGATGTCCTTGAGCGTCATGTGTTCCTCCGATTGTTAGCCAAGTCTAACATTGTGGATAAAAAAATTAAGGTCTCTGCTGTTTGCCTCGACCAAAATTATAGTTTAACAACCGGTAAAAGTCAAGCAAATCTTAAAAAAAGGCCGCTAGTTCAAGCCGCTTCTTTCCATTGCCAGCAATCTCTGTTTAAAGTCCTCTCCATAGGCGTAACCGCCGATTCCGCCGTTTGCCTTCACGATGCGATGACAGGGAACCAAGAAAGGCAAAAGGTTGTTTTTAAGGATGGTCCCGACCGCGCGGGCCGCCTGCGGCCGACCGGACAAACGGGCGAGATCGCCATAGGTGCTGGTCGTTCCGTAGGGGATTGACTGCAGTTGCTCAAAGACCGAAAGGGCGAAGCCTTTGGCTTTGATCCGGGCGGGGATCGTGAACTCGCGCCTTGTTCCCCGCAGATATTCATCAAGTTGCCGGCCCGCCGTCAGCGCTGCTTGCGGCAGCGGTTCGGTACTCAAGGATTCTTTGGAGAGATCGATGCGGATGAGGAAACCGTCCTCGAACACAAGCAGGAGGTTGCCGACCGCCGAGGCGATCACATGACGTGATGTCATAGTCTCTTAACTCTTTTCGTGGCGACGATGTCGCTACCGGTATCGCAGATGTTGGCCAGGATGACATCGCCGATTTCAATCGGCGCCACGATCTTGAGATCCTTGAGCAGACGCATGCAATCGCCGATCTTGGCTTTGGGGATCGGCTCGCTGGTCTTGACGGAGACCATCGGGACGTCGCCGCCCGCAACCGGCAAAATCGAGGTGATCGTCCGTTTCGGACTCAAAACCTCCTTTTCGGCGTATTCCTTGCCTCTGATGCAACTGTAATTGGCGATTTGGACGATCTTGCCATCCTCGACGACGACTTCCAGCTGGCAGCCTAGCGGACAACTGATGCAGGTCAGGTTTTTGGTTTCGCGCATCGTCATTCCTCCTCCAGCATGACGCGGATGGTTTTGGTATCGGGCTGGTTGGCGAACCATTGCTTCGGAAGCAATACTTGTTCCATCTCTCCGGGGGTGAGGATTCGTTTTTGTTTATGATACATCCGGTCACCGCCAAAGAAGACGGAAACGAAGTGGTTGTGGTAGACATTGTCGACGCGGAATCTGATGGTCGTCGTCCGTTCGTTGAAGTCAGGGATGATCGTCGTCGGAACTGTGTAGCGGACACC
Source organism: uncultured Caryophanales bacterium (assembly GCA_937958685.1). GTDB lineage: Bacteria > Bacillota_I > Bacilli_A > Izemoplasmatales > Hujiaoplasmataceae > JAAYZB01. The sequence continues at coordinate 14,653 of CALGNF010000073.1, read as the reverse complement.
CGTCCCGCAGCTGACGGCGATTCCGGATCCAAAGGTATCTTTGTTTTTGACATGATCGGCCGCAAACTTGCCGGCCAAGGCCGCCTCCTCGCTGACATAGTCGACGAGATCATGGACGTGCAGGACATTGCCGCAGGCGAAGACGCCGGGGATCGAAGTTTCCAGATGGCTGTTGACGAGGGGACCCTGGGTCGTGGGATTGAGGGCGACGCCCGCCTTCCGAGACAACTCGTTTTCCGGAATCAAGCCCACCGAAAGCATCAGGGTGTCGCACGTGACATATTCCTCGGACGTCGCAATCGGTTTGAGATTGGCGTCGACTCTGGCGACGGTAACGCCCTCGACGCGTTCCCTGCCATGGATTTTGGTGACGGTATGGCTCAGGCGCAGGGGAATCCCGTAGTCGTCAAGGCACTGGACGATGTTGCGTTTGAGACCGCCGGAATAGGGGAGGATCTCACAGACCATCTTGACATGCGCGCCTTCCAAAGTCATCCTTCTGGCCATGATCAGGCCGATGTCGCCGGAACCGAGGATGACGATTTCCCGTCCCGGGAGATACCCATCGATGTTCACGTACTTTTGGGCTGTCCCGGCCGAAAACACACCGGCTGGCCGATAGCCGGGGATGTTGAGGGCGCCGCGCGGACGTTCGCGACAACCCATCGCCAGGACGACCGCCTTGGCTTGGATGTCTAGCACGCCGTCAGTTTCATTCAGGGCGATGACACGCAGATCGCGGGTGATGTCGATCACCATCGTTCCCAATTTGGCGGCGATCTTCAGTTCTGCGATTTTGTCGATATAACGTTGGGCGTATTCCGGACCTGTCAGTTCCTCTTTGAAAACATGGAGTCCGAACCCGTTGTGGATGCACTGGTTAAGGATCCCGCCGAGGGCGTTCTCCCGCTCGAGGATCAGGATGTCGGTTATGCCTTGCTCATGCGCGGCGACGGCGGCGGAAAGACCAGCCGGGCCTCCGCCGATGATGACGATATCTTTTTTCATCTCCCATCCCCCCTTAGAGCAAATCCTTGTCAAGACCGATGAGATAGGCTGACTTTTCGCTTGCCTTGACGATTTCGCGCAGGTCCTTGCCCAATTCGCGGGCGAGGATCTCGATGATCCTCGGCGAGCAGAATCCCCCTTGGCAGCGTCCGCTGCCGGCGCGGGTCCGCCGTTTGACGCCGTCGACCGTCCGGGCTCCCAAAGGCCTCCGGATACAGTCGAGGATCTCCGCCAGGGTCACAAGCTCGCAACGGCAGATGATCCTGCCGTAATTTTTGTCTTTTTGGAACATTGCCTGTTTCATCTCGACCGAGAGCGACTCGAAACTGGGTTGCCTGTTTCGTCTGCCATCGTAATGCGGTTTCGGGACCGCGTCCAGTTTCGCGGCGATCCAGCCGGCCATGTCCTGGGCGATTGCCGGAGCGGCGGTCAAGCCCGGTGATTCGATCCCGAGGGCATTGAAGAATCCAGGGACATCCTCGGCTTCACCGATTACGAAATCTTCGTGTTTCTCTGTCGCCCGCAAACCGGCAAACGCCGTGATCACATATGGCATCGGCAGATTGTCAACGCTTTGTTTGGCCTTGTCGATCACGAATCTGATGCCCGCTTCGGTCGTAGAGGTGTCGCTTTTGTCATCGACAAAGACAGAGTTCGGACCGATCAGCAAGTTGCCTTCCGCGGTCGGCGTCACGAGGACACCCTTGCCCATGGCGGATGGCAGTTGAAAGATGGTGGAAGTGACCAACCCGCCGATCTGTTTGTCAAACAGGCAATACTCGCCTTTTCTGGGAGTGATCTGATATTTGTGGGAACTTAAGCGGTTGTTGAGGTCGTCCGCATGGACGCCGGCCGCATTCACGACGATACGGGCCGCGTAGTGGCCTTTGCTCGTCTCCACGTTGAACACGCCGTTGGTGCAACTGATGGCGGTCACGGCGGTGCCAAAGTGGAAGGCGACACCGTTCAGATCGGCCACCTCCGCCGCCGCGAGCGTCAATTGGAATGGATCGACGATCCCGCCGGTGGGCGCCCACAAGGCTGCCGTCACGTTTTGGCTGAGGTTGGGTTCCTGAAGTCTGGCGGTTTCGCCATCGATGATGCGAAGGCCTTCGACCCCGTTTTGTACTCCCTGGTCCAGCAAAGTCTCGAGTCGGATCGCTTCCTCGGCGTCAAAGGCGACGACCAGCGAGCCATTCTGGCGGAAACTGACGGCAAGCTCGGCGCAAAGCGCGGCCATCATCTTGTTACCGCGGATATTGTATTTGGCCTTGAGGCTTCCCGGTTTGGCATCATAGCCACTATGGACGATGCCCGAGTTCGCCTTGGACGCGCCTTCGCAGACATCCAGGTTCTTCTCAAGAACGATGATATCCAGTTGGTATCTGGCCAATTCTCTGGCGATGTTGGCGCCGATGACGCCGGCGCCGATGATGATCGCATCATGCATCATGAACTTCGCTCCCGTCGATGAGCTTGACTTTCTCGCTGAAAAAAGACTTGAGTTTTGCCAAGTATTCCGTCTCATTGTATCTGACGGCATCCGTATGGCGGGCGTGATTGCCGCCGATGTAGAGATCCTTTTCGGTGGGGCAGGCCTCATAAAGCATCCGGCAATGGCTTGCCGGTACAAAGGTATCATCCTCGCCGTGCATGAAGAGCATCGGACAAGTCGCTTCCTTGAGCTTTGCAATCGGCGAGACATCCCGAAGCCAAACCTTGGTTTTAGCGCGGAAAAAAAGGTTGGTGAACGCCACAAACGGCTGCGGCCACAAGCCAATGGTCTTTTTGACCTGATAAAGCATGAGTTGACGCAGATCGGCGAAGGTGCAGTCGGTGACGACGAAGCGCACGCGTCGATCTTTTGCCTGTTCGAGGATGACGGCGGCGCCGCCCATCGATTCGCCGTAGGTGCCGATCGTGATGTCCTCACCGTAGCGATCGATCGTATCGGTGATGAGATCGGCGACGTCATCTTGCTCATAATAGCCCATGCCACAGAAACGCCCGCCGGAGGCGCCGTGATAGCGCTCGTCGAACATGATGATGTTGAAACCGAGCCGGCGCATCAGTTTGGCGTATTTGACGACCCCATGGTGGGAATAGCTGTAGCCATGAGCCAAGACGACATAATTCTTTGATGGATCCTTGGCGGGGACATGATAGACACGGATCCGGTATCCGTGCCTGGAGGCAAGATCGTATTCATTGATCGGCCATGTATCATAGATCGCCATCAACCCCGGACTGCGCTCTTCTTCCCGACGTCTGGTATGGGCGAGATCGCCCTTGCCGGGATGGTAGAGCCGTTTGGCGCCGATGAAGCCGACGATGATGACAAATGCGACCGCCAGAAAGGCGATCGCCAGCAATGCCCATTCGTACCACTGCATGGTCTATCTCCTAGGATTTTCAGGTTATTATTTATTTTACCACACAAACGGTTTCCCTTACAGCGAGAAACCAAAAAAACACCGCCGATGGCGGCGGTGTCGCATCAGGCCAGCGACTCTTCAAGCGGCGGAGCCATGGTTTTGGCTTTTTTGGATTTGATGCGGTCGAGAAAGAACATCATCACCAGCGTTCCGGCATACAGGAAGAAGCCCTTGAAGATATCGGAAATATTCAATGACCACCAAATTCCTTCCTCGCCCAGGCTGATGGAAAGCCAGAGAGCCAGCGGGATCCTGATGGCGTTACCGATGATGCCGACAACTGACGGGATTTCGGTTTTGCCGATGCCGTTGAAGAACCCGGCGCCGATCGCCTCGATCATCATGAACACCTGGGCGAGGCTGATGATTTTGAGATAACGGATGCCATAGGCTTTGGTAACGGGGTCATCGACGAACAGGCTCATGAATCCGGAAGCGAAAAAGAGAAGCGACAATGCCACGATCAAGGCGTACGGGATGAGCATCGCCGACATCGCGCCAATGCCACGCCTGACCCTGAGGAATTGCTTGGCGCCGAAGTTCTGACCGACATAGACGGTGAGCGCCGTCTGAAAGCCGCCGGCGATCATCCAGGTCAGCTGTTCGACCTGAGTGCCGATCCTTTGGGCGGCCATGACATCTTCCCCGAAAGCGAAGACAAGCCTGGCGATATAGATCGAGATCGTCGTGAAGACCATGCTCTGGACGCCGGCGAAGACGCCGATCCGGAGAATGTCCCCAACGGCCCTCGGGCGGAAGGTCTCCAGATGGAAACGGAACAACTTCTCCTTGGTCCGCAGGTAGGCAATGAGGAACACGAGCGTTGTGAGCGCCTGGGCGATGATGGTTGCGATCGCGGCCCCGCGGACGCCCATTTGAAAGCCCAAGATCAGGATCGGATCAAGGATGATGTTCACAACGAGACCGATGACCATGATGCGAAAATTCGTTTTGGTCTTGCCGATGCCCTCATTGATAGCCGCAAAACCGCTGGAGACGAACTGAAAGACCAACAGCCCGCCGACGATGCTCAGGTACTCAAGCGCGTAAGCGACGACCATCGGTGAGGCAATGGCAAAAATGCCCACGATTTGTCTTTGCAATAGAAAGACGACAAGCGAAAACAGGATGCCGATGCCAAGTTGCCATAACAACCCATTCGAGGCATACAGCCGCAGATCGTCGTAGTTTTTGGCGCCAACAGCCTGGGAAACCTTGACACTGGTGCCGATCCGCCCGATGAGGATGACGCCGAAAGCAAACCACATGACATATCCGGCGGTGCCAATGGCTGAAATCGCCTCATGCTCGACGAGGCCGATTCGGTCGACGCGACCGATCCAGAAGAGATCCGTGAGATTGTAGGCCATCTGGGAAATCGAGGTCAGGAGGACGGGCAACGCGATCAGAAATAGTTTTTTGAAGATCGATCCTTCGGTAAGGTCGAAGATTTTCGTCAAGATATCACCTCAAGCGAACGCTATTATATCATAATTACGCCTCTTAAAGATAAAAAAAGAAACTTCTCGGATCAAGAAGTTTCTCCTGATTGTCTATTGTTCGCCCTCGAGGAAATAGGTTGCCTCCATGTCGGCGGTCGACAGGGCGAAGGCGAGGGGAAACAGCGAAAAGGCCCGGCCGACGTTGTTCTTGTCCTCGGTATCGGAAAAGCCCATGTGATACCTGATCGCAAATGCCTCTTCCCGGGTGAGTTTCATGAATCCGGAGATGATGTAGACCGATTTCTCGCCATGGCCATAAGGGAGGTTGTCCAGATAATCGTAACTTGGCACCTGTTGCCATTTACCCTGGGCATCCTTGACATTGCGGAACGATTTCTGATAGACGTTGATCTTGCACAGGTCGTGAAGCAAGCCGATGATGGCGATCGTCTCCTCGCTTGGGTTGAGTCGATATGTGTTCTTCACGCTGTCGCGGCTCAGATAGTCCTTGAGGCAGCGATAGACATTGAGCGAATGTTCGACGAGACCGCCCGGGTTTGCGAGATGGTATCTCGTCGATGCCGGCGCTTCGAAAAAATCGGCTTGTTCGGAAAGCAGGTACTTGAGCAATTCGTCAGCGCCTAGCCGGTTGATATGGGTGGTATAGAGGTCGATGAATTGCTGCCTGGCTGTCGTCGGCGTCATACGAGTTCGCAGACCACGGCCGTGCAGGTGACATCGTAGGCTTTGCCTTTGTATTCCACCGGAATCGTGACTTCCATAATGTCTTTGATCTCATAATCGGCATTGATGGATAGATCCCGGATGTAGTGGCCTTTGGCAAAGTTGTTGTCCGCCGGTGCGCCATGAAAGACGAAGAGGTCGTCATCCTCATAGCGTTTGGCATGGCGATAGAACAATTCGCTGACGAGGGATGTGTCCGCCTTGTCCTTGATGATTTGGAACCTGTACGGGTTTTCCAGGTTGAAACGCTTGCGCAAGTGCTCTTCGAGGATCGTGTTCTCGATGCTGTCCTTGGCTTTCTTGATTCCCTGTTTGGTCTTTTCGGCAATCGTGATGCCCAGTGAGCGCAGCTTTTGCGGCAAATCCTGCAAGTTTTTTTTCATGTTATCCTCCTAGAACAGACCGGTGATCTTGTTGGCGACCACGTCCATGTTTTCATAAGCGCCTTTTTTGGGCAAGCCCGGCATCGTCATCACCTCGCCGGTCAGGGCGACGATGAAACCGGCGCCGATTGAGGGTTTGATCTCCCTGATCGTGATATCAAAAGCTTCCGGCCGTCCCAAAAGTTTGGGATTGTCAGAGAGAGAAAGTGGTGTCTTGGCCATGCATACCGGAAGGTTGTCCCACCCGAAAGCAGTTGCCTTCTGCAATTGCTCCTCGGCCAGTTCCGTAAAGATGACCGCTCTTGCCCCATAAAGTTTCTTGGCGATCGTCTCCATCTTCGCTTTCAAGGGGAGAGCCAACGGATACAGGGGTTCGGCCATTTTCTCCTGATGCAGTTTGGCAAGTTGGAGTACAGTCTCAGCCAGCTCCACTCCGCCCAGGGATCCCTTGGCGAAAACTTCGGAGAGCGCGATTGGATGATGGTTGCTTCTGGCCCAGGAAAGCAAATGTTCCAGTTCGGCCTCCGTGTCGGAGGGGAAGCGGTTCAGGGCGATGACAAACGGCAGGCGGAAATGGCCGACGTTTTCCACGTGTTTGGCCAGATTGGCAATTCCTTTGGCAAGCGCCGTCAGATCTTCGGAAGCCAATTGCTCTTTCAAGGCGCCCCCGTGAAGTTTCAGGGCGCGGATGCTCGCCACCAGCACGACGACCGCCGGCTTTCTGCCCAAAACCCTGGATTTGATGTCCATGAATTTTTCCATTCCGAGATCGGCGCCGAAGCCGGCTTCGGTGACCACGAATTCGCTAAGACGACAAGCAAGATCGGTGGCGATCACCGAGTTGCAGCCATGGGCGATGTTGGCGAAGGGGCCGCCATGGATGAGGACCGGATTGTGTTCCAGGGTCTGGACGAGATTCGGCTTGATCGCGTCCCTGAGGAGCATTGCGACCGCGCCCTGGCACCTGAGATCGGCAACGGTCACGGGTTTACCGGCAAGATCATAGGCAACCACCATCCGCGAGGTCCGCAACTTGAGTTCGTCGAGATCTCTGGACAGACACAGTGCCGCCATCACCTCGGAGGCGACGGTAATGTCGAACCCGTCGGTTCTGGGGGTTTCCTTCTTGCTCGAGAGGCCGACTTCGATCTTTCTCAAAGAACGGTCGTTCATGTCCATGGCCCGTTTCCAGATGATCCTGTCCTTGTCGATATGCAGGTCATTGCCCTGGAAAAGATGGTTGTCGATCACGGCGCTGATCAGATTGTTGGCTGTGGTGATCGCGTGGATGTCGCCCGTGAAATGGAGATTGATGTCCTCCATCGGCACGACTTGGGAGAAGCCGCCGCCGGCGGCTCCGCCCTTGATGCCCATCACGGGACCAAGGGATGGTTCGCGGATGCAAACGGTCGTGAGATGGCCGAGGCGGTTGAGCGCATCCCCGAGACCGATCGTCGTCGTGGATTTGCCTTCCCCCGCCGGAGTCGGCGTGATGGCGGTCACCAGGATCACCTGGGCGTCCTTGGTGAAGGTTTCGGCGCCAATGGCGTTGATGTCGATCTTGGCTTTGTATTTGCCGAAATGTTCCAGCGTATTCGGGTTTAGACCGAGTTTGCCGGCAATTGCCTCGATCGGTTGCATTTCGTTGGCTTGTGCGATTTCCAGATCTGTAAGCATGCTTTCCACCTTATCATAAGTAGTTTTTCAAAGCTGTTTGTTGAGAACGGAAACATAAACATCATTCCGGTATGCCTTGAGGATTTTCAACGCAATCAGCGTTGTCATGCGCCGCCGGTCTTCTAAATCATAGACGAAATGGATCAGACCAGGATACAGCGTCCCTGGCGAGAGGGGCCCTTTGCGCAACTTGGCCTCGACGATCGCAAGCGCCAGATCCATGCGCTTGTCGTAAGGTCTTTGGTTATCAGCGAAATACTCCAAGGCCCGGAACAAGTCGTATTTCCAACGTTGCGGATAGTGGCAACCGGTGATTCCGGGAAAAATGGGCGTCTGGTTTGTCTCCCTCAGAAAGAGATGCTTGCGCAAAAGGTACGCCTCTCCCCGATCGCCGGCAAGGCGAACTTCCGCGATGCGGTAACCATAACTGGCTTTTGCATATTCAGCCAGCCCCTCCAGTACCGACAGCGTCGTGTGGACCGAGCTGTGGGTATGTCCAGGATGGCGTTCCCATTCGCAGTTCCAGCCATGGTCCGCAAACTGGTGGGCGAGAACGTAATCAATCATCACGTCGATCCGCTGATCGGTGATTTTCGCATAACAGAGCATGTGCAGCATCATCCCGATGATGCACATGTCCTGATGTTTCAGTTTTTTGGCCTTTTCTTCATCATACCACAATAAATCGAGGATCCTGGTTGCGGCATCCAGATAGATGTCGTTTTGGGGATCGCTCCCTAGTCGCCGCAATTCCAACAACGTGTAGAACGTCGAAGTCCATTTCGGAGAATAGACCCCGTCACCCCACTGGCGGCGGTTTTTGTCGTACAATTTTCGATATTTGGCAATCAGACCCTCATCGGAACCTTGACCATCGCGGTCGAAGAGTGTCCTTTCAACCAATGAACTGATCGACTTGTCGCCTTCTACGAGCCAATCCTTGACTGTTTTGGCCATCGCAGTCAGGATTGTTCCTTGAACTCCAGCCGTTTTCGGCTGTCAACCCAACTGAGGTAGTAAAGGACGACAACAAGGAAAGCGGGCCCGGCCAATGGCCACGTCCAGTTTAGGGCTTGACCAAATGGATGGTCGTTCTGGATTGCCACGATGATCATCCATATTATGTAGAATCCATCCGCAAGCAGAAAGCCAACGGCTCCGATGATCGGCCTTTTCCAGGCGATAGCCACGATCGCCGCCAGGATGAAGGCGGGGATGCTGTGGATCAGAAACCCTCCCACCAATTCCCAAAACGAGGCTTCCAGTTCAAAAACATCCAGCGAGAACATCATGAGAAACAAGGTGAACAAGATGCCCAAGACCCTCGGTGCCCATAACAGCAGTTTTTTCATTGCCAAGTGCCTCCTAAAATAAAAATTCATCTGCTTTATGATCCTCTTCGCCTCAGCAGGGAGACGCTTTCGATGCTGGCGGTGTGGGGAAACATGTCGATCGGTTGGATGGATTGCAGATCATATTCCTTGAGTAAAAGTTTAAGATTCTTCGCAAGTGTCGACGGGTTGCAGGAAACGTAGATGAGTTTCTTGGGTTTGGCCTTGAGCAGAGCGTCGATCACACTTTCTTGGAGTCCCATGCGTGGCGGATCCAAGAGGACGACATCGATTTTGGTGCCCTTGGCGATGAGCTCGGGAAGCGCGCTTTCCACATGTTTGGCGATGAATGTGACATTGTCAAGTTTGTTTTCCCGGACATTTACGTTGGCATCGGCGATCGATGACTCGGAGTAATCGATGCCGATCACCCGTTTGGCCGCTTTGGCGAGAAGCATCGAGGTGATGCCGATGCCCGAGTAGCAGTCGACAACCGTTTCTTTGCCGCTGAGATCGGCGGCTTTCAGGATTTCCGCATACAGGATTTCCATCTGCGTCGAGTTGAGTTGGTGGAAGGCATCGGGGGAAATCCTGACCTTGAGATCGGCGAATTTGTCATAAATGTGCGGCGCGCCGGCAATCAACTCCACTTTTCTGCCAAACATGAGCGGATTGGTTTTCCGGTTGATGCTGTAGGAAATCGACTTGACGACGGGATTGCGTTTGCTGAGATCCTTGGCGACAAGTTCCAATGCGGGATCATAACGGGAAAGAATGAAAGTGACGCTCGCGCTTTTCGTCGCCGCGAGATAGCGCACCACGAGGTTGTGCAGGATGCCTTTCTCCGGAGAACCGTCGACCGCTTCGACCTCGTGCTTTCTGAGAAGCGAGAGGGTCTCGCTGTTGATCCGGTTGACCATCTCGTCATGGACGACGCAATCGTCCACGAAGACGAATTGGTGTGAGTCCGGACGATACAACCCCAAAGCCAAGCCAAAGTTGGTTTGGCGGAATGGCATTTGCGATTTGTTCCGGTAGTGGTAGGTGTCCTTCATCCCGAGTGTCCGTTTGAGATCGACCTGCCCGAGATCGAGATCGGTATACCGCGCGAGCGCCTGATGCATGATGCTTTGCTTGATCTTCAGTTGTTCCTTGTAATCGATATGCTGCATTTGGCACCCGCCGCATTGGTCATAAAATTTGCAGGGCGGCAGTGTTCTTTTGGTTGATACACGCTCGATCTCGTCGATCCTGGCGACAGCGTATCTTTCATTCATTTGGACGATCTCACACAAGACGATCTCCTTGAGGATCGCCCCCGGGACAAAAATGGCGAGTCTGTTGTAATAGCCGATGCCTTCGCCGTTGATCCCCTGTTTTCTGATCTCCAGTTTGATCTTGCTACCGACTGCCAAAGTATACATCCGCTCACCTTCTTGGTCGATGGCGAATTCCATCAACGTCATTGATACCTATCAGTTTCCTTGTCTATATTTTATCACAGATCGCTGGTGATAAAAAGACCTCGGGCAAAGTATTGCTTTGTGAAAGCCCTTGGTACATCTCTTGATGCCAAGGTTGGAAATCGAGTTTGGTTGCCCCGGAGTATCGATGGAACTGATACCTTGAAGAAGTCAAAAAGCAAAAAAAAAGCATGTTGCCATGCTTAGTTTCGGGGTTGATAGGTGGTAACGAACTCCCGGATCAGATTTTTGATCTCCTGATTGGGCAGGTGTTCGAATTTTTCCACAATCAACCTGATCTCTGCTTCAAGCTCCTTGTCGCCTTTAAGCGAGTCGATGAAGATTTTCTTGTTTGCGGTCTTGATGTTGTTTCCGTCCGTATCAAGAAGCAGCTCCTCGTATAGTTTCTCTCCCGGACGCAAGCCGGTGATCTGGATATCGATGTCGATATACGGGCGCAATCCGGAAAGCATGATCATCTTTTCGGCGAGATCGATGATGCGGATCGGATCACCCATGTCGAGGATGAAGATCTCGCCGCCGTTGGCAAAGGTCGCCGCCTGCAAAATCAGCCCGACCGCCTCCGGAATCGTCATGAAGTAACGGATGATGCTCCGGTCTGTCACCGTGACGGGACCACCGTGCTCGATCTGTTTCTTGAAGAGTGGCACGACCGAGCCGTTGCTGCCAAGAACATTGCCAAACCTGACGGCGCAGTATTTTGTTGATGATACCTGGGCAAAGTGTTGCATGACCATCTCAGCGAACCTTTTGGTCGCGCCCATGACATTCGTCGGGCGGACAGCCTTGTCGCTGGAAACGAGGATCATCTTGTCGACCTGGTACTTGTCCGCAAGCTTGCAAAGGTTGTAGGTGCCGATGACATTGGTGCGAACCGCCTCGACAGCGGAGTCTTCCATCAAGGGAACATGCTTGTAGGCTGCGGCGTGAAAGATAAGTTGCGGTTTGAATTCCGCGAAGATCGGCTCCATCCGCTCATAGTTGTATACGGAACCGATCAGCACCCGGGTGGCGACTTTTTTGGCTTCCGGAAGCGACATCTTATGCCTGAGCTCCATCTGGAGATCGTATATGCAGTTCTCATAGATGTCGAGCATCAGAATCTCGGAAGGTTCGAACTCGACGACCTGCCGGACCAGTTCGGAGCCGATCGAACCACCGGCACCGGTGATCATGACACGCTTGCCGGTGACGAAATCGCGGATACCCGCATCATCAAGTTCGACGACGTCCCGCGAAAGCAAATCCTCGACATTGACTTCCAATAACGATTTGGGGGCTTCGCGTTTCAAATCCTTGAACTTTGGCAGCCTTTTGATTTTTACGGGTCGTTCGGCAATGATCTTGATGATCTCCTGAAAACGGACCGAGTCGATATTGGCGATGGCGATGATGACTTCCTCGATTGCCAGGTTGTCAATTAATTTGGGGATGTTCTCAATCGGGCCATAGATTTTATACCCAGACATCAACTTTCCGATCTTACGGGTATCGTCATCCACAAAAGCCACGGGAATGTTCATCAGCTGGGGATTGGACCTGATTTCGTTGAGGACGAGTTTGCCGCCGGCGCCGGCGCCGACCAACAGCGTCCGCTTACCGCCGATCTTGTATTTCTTCAAAAACAAAACGTTTAGGAAACGCTTGAGCAATCGGGGAAACGACAGCAACAGTGCTTCAAAAACGGTCGTGAAAATGAGGATAAGTTCGGGGATGAACTCCAAGTCGCGAATGATTAGGAAAACAATGGCGATAACCGCGTTGGTCGCGAGGACTCCCAAAAAGATCTGCACGATCTCATCGAGCCCGACATTGTCGAGAACCAGGCGGTAAAGATTCATGAAATAGAAAGCGATGATTTTGAAGACAATGACCAAGGGCAGGATCGCCAGTGCTGTCTGGTGGTCAAATTCGGAACCCATCGTATATTCAAGGGCAAGAATCGCCAAAAGGTAAGTCAGGGCAATGCAGATTGCATCAACGACCATGAACTGGACGACCCGGATGCTTTTCATGTATTCGCCGAATGCATGGACCTTTCCTTTTTTCATAATTCTCCCCCGTTGATCGCTTCAAGATGATAAAGTGATTTTATCATAACGAAAGCATAAAAACAAGCATCTGCAACAATAATGAAGATGCAAAGGTTTTCCAGCAAAAAGGTGCCTCGGACTGCCGTTTAGAATTGCTCGTTGTCTGTCAGCGGCAACTCAAAGAAGAACTCGACGCCCTTCTCGTGGTTGATGGCGCCATAGGTTAACCCGAGATTACCCAGGATCGTCCTGGCGATGCTGAGGCCCAATCCATGGCCGCCGTATTCCCTTGTCCGTGCCTTATCCAGTTTGTAAAAACTCTCCCAGATCCTGTCGATCTCAGCCTCCGGTATGTTGTCTCCAGAGTTGTAAACCGCCACCTTCAGCCTTTTCTCAGCAATAACATTTGCGGAGATCCTGATGATCTTCTCGCCATTCACATGATGAATGGCGTTAGCCAGAAAGTTTGACATGACTGTCTGAAGATGATCGAAATCCGTCACGACAACAGCGTCGATCAGATCGATTTCTGGTCTGACTTTCGCTTCTTCAAACATGATCGTAAACAACTTGATCGTATCCTCGACGAACTCCCTGATTGAGAATTCGCGGTTCTGGATCTCCATGATACCGCTCTCGAGTTGGGAAATCTCGAGCAGCGCCTTGACCAACCTGTCCATCCGGTGCGATTCATCCATGATGATGCCAAGATATTCGTCGGAAGTGGTTTTGGACAGCCCGGGAAGCATCATCGCCTCACAATAACCCATGATCAGCGCAAGCGGTGTCTTCAATTCGTGCGATGCGTTGGCAATGAACTCCCGGCGCATGGCATCGACTTTGTCTTTCATCTCGATGTCGGCTGACAACTTCAGATTGGCCGCTTTCAACTCGTTGATCGCATTCTCCAATTGGGTGCTCATCCGGTTGATGCTGGACCCAAGATCGCCAAGTTCGTCATTGGTCTTGACCTTGACCTTGTTCTCGAAATTAAGGGCGGCAATATTCTCGGCCACCTGGCTGATCTGCATGATCGGGCTGGTGAAGCTGTAACTGATGAAGTACATCACCAGGCCGCTCACGATCATGAAGACAAAACCGACGATGATCGTGAACGTATTGAACACGGCGATATTTCCCTTGACGGACGCGATCGTGATTGTCAGGATATAGTAGGTCGTTTCCGCCTCCGTGTTTGTGGGGGCGATGCAGAAGCTGAACATGCTGGAGTTCTCCGATCCGCCGGGCATCGGTCGCGTGGCAATCTCCATCATATAGCCAAGATACTGCGGATCATCAAGATCAACGGGTTTGACCAACGACTCGGCCGTCCCTTCCCGTTGGTTTCGGTATTCGCTGATGATCGCGGAAAAGACGATTTCGTCATGTGGTCTTTGACCGCCGTAGATCCATTGGTAGATTTCCCTGTCTTCTGGTGTGAATTGCGGTGGATTGAATTCCTTGAGAATGTTGACGTCGATGCTGAAGGATTCTTCGATGGCAAAAACCGAATTCTCCAATTCGGCTTCGTTCAGGTTTAGTCCCTTGATCTCGGCGAAAGCTTCCACCAGCGATTTTTGGCGGTAATTGATATAATAGCGTTCCAGATAGGTGTTGTTTAGAACGATGATGCCGAGGATGAGAAACAAAACCGTGCCATAGGCAAACAGAAACAGCTTACTCTTGATCGAGGTTCTCATTTTCGATGTCGAGACGGTAGCCGATGCTCCTTACTGTTGAGATATAGTACGAGTAGTGGCCAAGTTTGGCGCGCAGTTGCTTGATATGCGTATCGACCGTCCTCAAGTCGCCGAAGTAATCGTAGTTCCAGACCGCGTTGAGGATCTTGTCACGGGAAAGAGCGATGCCCTTGTTGTCGATGAAGTAGCGCAGCAGTTCAAACTCCTTGGGTGTGAGTTCTGTCTTGGTTCCCTCGATGAAGACCTCGCGGGAAGCAAGCGACATCCTGACGACGCCAAACTGAAGTTCGGAGATGTCGGTCCGATCGCGCTTGAGAATTTTGTTGATGCGCGCCATCAGCACGCTTGGCGAAAACGGCTTCGTCACATAGTCGTCGGCTCCCAATTCCAGCCCCAGGACTTTGTCCGTCTCCTCC
>CALGNF010000072.1 GCA_937958685.1 uncultured Caryophanales bacterium | reverse complement strand
ACCACCGAGATCTACACTCTTTCCCTACACGACGCTCTTCCGATCTTCATGCAGTTCCAGCTTCGCAGCTGGATGAAGCAACCTCGTCCGCTCGAGCATCTTCTCGGAAAAATCACAGCCGAACAGGCGCAGACGCTCAGGTGGCAGTTTCCGGTATAAGGAACCGGTGCCGATCCCCAGGTCGAGGACCTTGACGGGATCCAACGACTTGTCGGCGAGCAGATATTCGGCGATCATCGCCATCATCTCGTCATAGCCGGCAAACGGGAAGCGGTTGTCCCGGTCGGCTTCATTGACCAGTTGATCGTAGTCATCGGCCATGCGGTCGAACAATAAGCGCATCTCTGATCCCTTTTGGCTCGTCATAGGCGCCTGCCGATCTCGGACCAGACCAGGTCGCGGTTTTCTTTCGTTTTCGCCGAGAACAGGACCGTTACCTCGGATTCGGCGAGGCCAAGCGTCGTCCGGATCTGTTTGATGGCGCTCGCGCGCTGATTGTTGGACAATTTGTCAGCCTTAGTCAAGACATGGAGAACCGCAAGACCGCGGGCGGCAAAAACGCTTTTCATCAGCTTGTCATCGGCGTTCGGCACTCTGCGGATATCGAGCAGCAAAACCGCCAGACGGAGCGACGGCGAAGCTTCGAGATAACTCTCGATCAACGCATGGAAGCCGTTTTTGGTGGCTTTGTCGACGCTTGCGAAACCATAGCCCGGCAGATCGACAAGATAAAATGCCTGATTGATCAGGAAGAAGTTGGCAAGCCTGGTCTTTCCCGGGGTCTGGGAAACCCGGGCGACTTTGTGATTGTTGAGGATGGCATTGATGAACGAGGATTTTCCGACATTGCTGCGACCGGCCAACAGGACCTGCGGCAGCCCGTCTTGGGGAAATTGCCGCCTTTCGGCAGCGCTGATGACCAACTGTATCGACCTGATGATCACATTGATACCCCCTGATGATTACTTTTGCCGCGGCTTGCGCACGTAGCGGACGACGCTTACGGGCCCTGCGGCAAGCTCCTGACGCAAGGGTTCGATGTCCGCCGGTTCCAGACGACCGATGGACTCGATGAGACTGAAGACATCGACATCGCGGGCGTAGTGGTCGGTCAAGATCGCGTTCGCCCGGGAAACCGAATCGAAGATTTGGATGAAATTGCCGATGATTTTGCGTTTTTGGACCTCGAAATTCATCGCGACAACCGGAATTTCGGGCAGACTGGCGAGGACATCGCGGAGCGCCTTGATCGTGGTGTCTATTTTCTTGGATTCGGCGAAGAGCATGGCGTGTCCGAAGGCACTGTCACAAGTCACGCTGAAGTCGAAGGCATTATTGACGACATTGCGTTCCTGAAGATTGCGAAATGTGTCGGCAGTCTTGCCGAAGACATTGTCCAGCAACAGGGCATGCTTGATTTCCGCGAGTGCCAACTCCTGCTCGCTCATGCCCGCGTCAGGTGTCAGTTTGATGCCCATGAGAATCAGATCGGTCTTGAGGTCAAGGACGCGTTCACGATCTGGATTGGGCGCAAACGCGTCCATTTCGGTGATTTTTCGGGGCCCTAAAAACGGTTTATCCGGGTGAAACAACGGATGGTTGGCGATGCGCGCCTCAACCTGGGCGATATCGATGTTTCCGCTTAGGACCAGCAACATGTTCTCGGGATGATAATAGGCCTTAAAAGCCAGATCAAGGATGTCTTTATCGATTTCGGCGAGCGAACGCTCGTCGCCGGCGATGTCGTTCTTGATCGGATTGTCGCGATACATCACGTCCAGCAGGTCGTAATACATCTGTTGCTCGAAATCATCGCGGTAGAGGTCGATCTCCTTGCCGATGATCGCCTTTTCCTTGGCGATGCCGGAGGCAGTGAAAGCCGCGCCGGCAATCATGTCGAAGAGGACTGTGAGCGCCTCGATGAGGCCGTTTGTCGTCGAAAAATAGACGGCGGTGCGGTTATAGGTCGTATAAGCGTTGACCGTCGCTCCAAGCATCGTGAAGCGGCGTGTGATGTTGTCGCGTTCGCTCTCAAACAGCATATGTTCCAGAAAATGAGCGGTTCCGACCGGAAACGTGACTATCTCCGAACGGTCGCCAAGGCGGACTTTGCTGGTGGCGGAGCCGAAGGGAACGCACAATGTCGCCGCCTTGCGGGTGAAGTTGGGTTTGGGCAGGATGACAAGTCTCAGGCCGCAGGCCAATTTGCGGTAATGGATGTTCTCCCCGATCGCGGTGCGATGGTCGGTTTTGCTCATCGCCCGGCACCGGGATTTCTGTAGATATAGACGGTATCCTTCACGAGCGCGTCCTTGGCCTTGACGATGTCCGCGAGCGTGACCTGGTCGATCTTGGCGATGGTTTCCACCAGCGGGACCGGGCGGCGGTGATAGCAAAGATCATAGAATAGCCTCAGCAGATTGGCGCCGATCGCATCGTCGCTTTCGAGGACGCGCTTCCGCAGCATCTCCTTCGCCATCCGGATTTCCTCGTCGGTGATCGTCGCCGCATCGCACTCGGCGATGACGCGGTCGATGGCTTCGACAACAGCCGTTTCCGAACCGTTCTCCACGCCGGCGAAGACGAAGATCACCCCTTTGTCCGGAATGTGGGTCGTGGCGATGTCATAACTCAGCTGACCATGCTCGCGGATTGTCTGAAACAGTTTTGCCTGGTCGGAATCGCCAAGGATCGTGTTCAAGACAAGCAAGGGATAATACAGGTCATCATGGGGATGGATGCCTGTGCGATAGCCAACGATCAGACGCGACTGGTTGACATCGCCACTCTCGCAGACGGTGTTGACGCCTGAAAGCGGCTTGGTTTCCCGGTCCGCCCAGCAGATATCGGCTTGATTCTTGCGGGGCGCAAGCAGCCTCCGGGCAAGCTGACGCACGCGCTCGGTGTCAAAATCGCCGACCGCAAAGAGCTGACGCCGGTCGCAATCAAGCAAAGACCGGTAAGCGGCAAGCAGCATTTCTCCGGTCAGCGCACTTAAGGTTGTCAATTCACCCCTTGGCGAAAACCGGAACAACTCATCGGGAAACATCAGTTTCTTGATCCTCTGGTAGCAATAGCTGGCCTTGTCATGATACTCGGCCTCAAGTTCTTCAATCAGATAGCGCTTCTCCTGCTCGAACAGCCGTTTCATGAACTTGCCGTTGATGAGTTTTGGTGCGAAAACAACATCGCCAAGCAAGGCAAAAGCCTCCCCCAGCATGTCGGTGGGACTTGGAAGAAACACCTCGTTCAAAAACCCGAGATCGAAGCTAACGATGCTTTGCAGTCCGAGTTTCTGGGTTGAGGTGCCCAGTTCCATTCCATAAAGATAATCCAGGTGTTGTTGGAGTTTTTGTCTGGATGGCAGTTTCCTCGTCGCTCCGCTCAAAACCTCGGGCAGTAGAGCCCGTTCGTTGATCGTCGCCTCGGAAAAGGCGCCGATGAAACGTAGCGAGAGCAAGACCGTCTTGAATTTGGTTGTTTTCAGGCAGTAGAGCTTGCTACCGTCAAAATCGTATGTTTCGAATGTCATAGACACCTCGGGTCATCGGGATGCCGGTGCTCTTCGCACCCGGCAGACATCAAGCTAGTTCGAGAGCGATCTTCATCATGTTGGTGAAGGCGCTCTGCCGTTCGGCCGGCGTCGTCTCCTCCATGGTGATCAGGGAATCGGAGATCGTGAGCAGGCAGGCCGCCTGCTTGTTCAAGACCTTGGCGACATGAAACAGGGCGAACGATTCCATTTCGACCGCGATACAGCCGTATTTGGCAGCGATCGCTTGATAGGCATTGCGGTCCTCGCGGTAAAAGACATCGCTCGAGTGCACCCTGCCCTTGACGATCGGAATCCCCAGTCTCTTCGCTTTGGCCGCCAACAATCGGTTCAATTCCGGCGACGCCTTCAAGACATGGCTCTTCTCGCCGTTTTGCGCTTTGGCGAAATTGGATTCGCTGTAGGCGTCCTTGACCAACAACGTGTCGTACAAATGCAGTTCAGGCACATAAGAACCGGCGGAGCCGATCCTGACGATCCGCTCGACGCCGAAAACCTTGAACAGTTCATAGGCATAGATGCCGATCGAGGGCATGCCCATGCCCGAGCCCATGACCGAGATGGGCCGGCCTTTGTAG
>CALGNF010000071.1 GCA_937958685.1 uncultured Caryophanales bacterium | reverse complement strand
CCACCGAGATCTACACTCTTTCCCTACACGACGCTCTTCCGATCTGACAACGCCATCTACAAGATGGCGCCGATCATCGAGGAACTCCAAGCGTTGAGCAGGCGTCTGGGGGATGATCCGTTTCTGGGAAAAGGGACGCTGACCGTCAGCGAGATCTTCTCCTCATCTCCCAGCAGATGTGCAGTCGCCGATGGTTGCACGATCTCGATCGATCGCCGACTAACGGTCAATGAAACATATCAACGGGCACTTGCGGAAATCAGAGAACTACCCGCGGTGATCAAAGCCGGAGCCAGCGTCGAGATGTATGATTACGCCAAACCTTCCTATACCGGGCTGGTCTATCCCACCGAGGCTTACTTCCCCACTTGGGTCGTTCCCGAAGACCACATCGCTTGTCAGACGCTGGTCAAGGCTTATGAAAACCTGTTTTCGACCAAGCCAGTCGTCGACAAATGGACCTTCTCGACCAACGCTGTTGCGATCATGGGCCGCTACAAGATTCCCTGCATCGGCTTCGGCCCCGGCCACGAGGAGGAAGCCCATGCGCCCAACGAAAGGACCTGGAAACGCGAATTGGCACAAGCGGCGGCGATGTACGCCGCCATCCCCAACATATACATGGAACAGATAGCGGAGGAAAACTGATATGAAACCATTGTTCAAAGGCAAGCACTTCATCACCCTCGAAGAGTGGACGAAACCGGAGATCGACATCTTGCTGGCCACATCCAAAGAGCTAAAAGCCGCTTTTTACAAAAACAAGAAAACCCCGTACCTGACCAACAAAGTCGCCTTCCTGATGTTTTTCGAGCAGTCGACACGGACCCGGAACTCGATGGAAGCCGGAATTGCCCAGCTTGGCGGGACCGGGATCTTCCTCGACACCTCGAAAATGCAGATTTCGCACGGCGAAAGCGCGAAAGACACGGCCAAAATACTGTCTTCCTACGGCCATGGGATCGCTTGCCGAAACTGCTTCTGGGAACAGGGAAACAAGTATCTTCGGGAAATGGCAGCGAATTCGACAGTTCCGATCATGAACCTACAATGTGACCTCTACCATCCGATGCAGGCGTTGGCGGACCTGATGACGATCCAAGAGGTTTTCCCTGAAGGAAAGAGTCTCAACGTTTCGATCATCTGGGCATATGCAACGACCCACAAAAAGCCGATCAGCGTGCCGCTTTCGCAGATTCTCCTGTTCCCCCGTTACAATCTGAATGTCACGCTCGCTTATCCAGAGGGCTATGACCTGCCTGACTGGGCGGTCGCGAAAGCCCAGGAGAACGCGCTGGCAGGTGGCGGATCCTTCCGGATCACCCACGACATGGAAGACGCCTATCGGGGCGCCGACATCGTCATCCCCAAGAATTGGGGCAGCTGGGTCAAAAACCAGTCCACCGAGGTCGTGGATGACTTGCTGCAAAGCTACAAGCACTGGAAATGCACGGAAAAGCTGATCGCACTCGCCAATCCCGATGTCAAGTACATGCATGCGCTGCCCGCCGACAGAGGCAACGAAGTCGAGGACGCCGTCATCGATGGACCGCATTCGATCATCTATCAGGAAGCGGAGAACCGTTTGCACACCGCCAAAGCCGTCATGACGCTGACGATGGGAGACAAGTGATTAAGGAGGAATGGCGATGAGGCTGTTCTTGGCTTTGCTTCCGGACGACAAGACCAAAGGAAAACTATATTCCGTAGCTCGAAGGATGAAGGAACTAGCCCGCAAAGGCAACTTCACAGCAACGGACAATCTCCATCTGACTTTGGTTTTTTTGGGTGAGATCGAAGAGTCAGCCCTCGGGAAAATCATCGAACTGGTGGAGGAGACCACATTCGAACCTTTTGTCGTCAAGACCAGAAATTTGGGTTTCTTTTCGCATCGCGGCGCCAAGGACGTCCTCGTTTGGCATCTTGAGCGTTCCAGCGAACTTGTCGCGCTATTCAACACGGTGCGCCTGAGTTGTGAGAAGCGAGGCTTCACCGTTGAGGACAGGGAATACCGGCCGCACTTCACGATTGCCAGAAAAGTCGTCTTTCCAGAGGATTTCGCGGAGCGTCATGAATACTTGAACGTTCCGGTCGTGTTCATGAAATGCGAGCGGCTAAGTCTCATGGAATCGCTCAGGGTCAATGATAGGATCATGTACAGGGAACTCCACGGCAAAACGATGGTTGCTCCGCCGGAGCGGCGTCAATAGATATACCCGGAATCAGACTGCGAATCCGCTTGCGTCTTATGGACATGCAGCCATCAGGTTCCTCCTGCAAAAAAAAAAAAACGAACCCGCAAGGGTTCCTTTTCTCTTAATAAAGCGACTTCTGCTTGTGATGGTACTCCCGGAACAACTCCAGACACTCCTCACGGTGTAGTTCTGTCAACTCCAGCAACGAGAAATCCTGCATCCCGCCATTGATGAACTGATAGATGAAGTCATCGCGGAAGCCGATGGCATCGGCGTCTTCCTTGCGACAACCATAGACGACCCGGCGGATGTTAGCCCAGATGATCGCCCCAAGACACATCGGACAGGGATAGGCGGTCGTGTACAGGATGCAGCCGGCAAGGTCGTGAGTCCCGAGCCGGTGCGCGGCCTCCCTGATCGCATTGATCTCGGCATGCGCTGTGGGATCGTGATCCCTGAGCACCGAATTGGAGGCAATGGCCAGAATTTCCCCCTCGGGTGAGAGGATCAGCGCTCCGAACGGACCGCCGATGTCCGCATTCATCGTGGTGGCCGCCTTCGCAATTGCCAGTCTCATCAAACCCCGTGTGTCGATTTCCGACATGATATCGCCTCTTTTCCCTGCAACTTATTATAGAACGGATTCCCACATTTGTAAATTATCCTCGGGAAATTGCCCCAAGAGAATGGCAATATGCTATAATTGGTAGCGGAAATGGCGAACAATCGGCAGCGGTCATCGATAGGCAGGATGAGCGTTTGCGTGAGATGCGATATGGGAGGCTTGTAAGACGATGAGATTGATTTCCTGGAATGTCAACGGTCTGCGATCGGCGATGAGCAAAGGGTTCGCGACATTCTTTCGCCTGATGGATGCCGATGTCTTCGCTGTTCAAGAAACGAAGATGCAGGAGGATCAGAAGGACTTCCGGTTCGACAATTATCATGAATACTGGAATTCGGCGGAGCGGAAGGGCTATTCGGGAACATTGATCTACACGAAAACGGCTCCGGAGTCAGTCGTCTATGGCATTGATGGCCAGGGTTATAACGACGAAGGCAGGATCATCACGCTGACATACCCCAAATTCCATTTTGTCAACGTCTATGTCCCGAACTCGCAGGAGGGACTGGCGCGGCTTGACTACCGGATGGAGTTTGAGGAAACATTCAGGGCCTATCTCAAACGCTTGGACAGCGACCGGCCGGTGATCCTCACGGGCGATCTGAATGTCGCCCACACGGAAATCGATTTGAAAAACCCGAAAGCAAACGAGAAGAACGCCGGCTATTCGGTGGCGGAACGGACGAAATTCGCGCATCTCCTTGATGCGGGCTTCACGGACACCTACCGCCGGCTCTATCCCGAACGGGTCCAGTATACCTGGTGGAGTTACATGTTCAACGCCAGAAAAAACAACGCCGGCTGGCGGATCGATTATTTCCTTGTTTCCAACCGGATCATGGATGCAGTCAGAGACAGCGTGATCCTGGATGACATCAGCGGCAGCGACCACTGTCCGGTCATGTTGGAAATCGACATGTAGGATCGGATTTGCCATGAGAACCATCGCTGTCAAACGAATCATCCAACCCAACAACAATTTCAACCTCTACCGCGGCTGCACCCACGGATGCATCTACTGCGATTCTCGCAGCGACTGTTATCAGGTGGGCGACTTTGAAAATGTGGCCATCAAGCAGAATGCCGTGGCGCTCGTTGCGAAGGAACTGGCGTCAAAGAGACATAAAACCGTGCTGACCACCGGTTCGATGAGCGATCCATACGTTCAGATCGAAAAGGAACTGGAAATCACGAAACAGGTTCTCCAGCTGATCGAGAAATATCGTTTCGGTGTCTCTGTTCTTACCAAAAGCGATTTGCTTCTCCGGGATATCGACATCTACGAGCGCATCAATAAGAATCACAAGGCAATCGTCCAGATGACGGTCACCACCACCGATGATCGCCTGGCCCGCATCATCGAGCCGCGCGTTTCCCCGCCATCACGAAGATTTGCGGTGCTAAGGGAGTTTTCGGCGCGCGGCATCACCACCGGGATCTGGATGACCCCAATCCTACCTTTCATCGAAGACACAGAGGCTAACATCCTGGCGATCGTCGAAAACGCCAGGGCTGCCGGAGTGGCCTTCATTATCGCTTTCGGCATCGGGACCACGATGCGCGCCGGCAGCAGGGAACACTACTATGACCACTTGGATCGGTTGTTCCCCGGCGTGAAACAAAGATACATCGACACCTATGGGGATAAATACATCTGCAACTCCCCGGACAGCAAACGCCTGCTGGAAGTCTTCCGAACGGCGTGCGACCGGCTGGGGATCATCCATGATCAGCAGACGATCCGGGACCTCTTCAAGATGCGCGCCCCGGAGCAAATGACACTCTTTTGAGGGAGGCGCCCCGTATGTACGAACTTCCCGAAGCCATGGTGGTAGCCAAACAGGTTGGAACCACTCTGAAGGGTAAGACCATCGTGACCGTGATCATCAATCAACACCCGCATAAGTTCGCGTTTTTCAACCGTCCGCTTGCGGACTATGAGCGGCTGTTGCGGGGTAAGACCGTCATTGACGGCTTGTGCCACGCTTCCCGGATCGCCATCAGATTCGCTGAGGTCGACCTGTTGGTTTGGGACGGGGCGAGGCTGAAATACAGCGAAAGGCCGGAGGATGTGCCTGACAAACACCAATTGTTGCTTCGCTTCGCGGATGAATCGACGCTCTCGGTTTCGGTGCAGATGTATGGAGGTATCGAATTGTGGGAAAGCGGCGATCCGGAGAATATCTACATGAGGATGGCGAGAATCAAGCCCAACCCCCTCACCGATGCCTTCACCCCCGCACATTTCCACAGTCTCTTCGATGAGCAATCCGGAAAACTGTCGCTGAAAGCCTTTTTGGCGACCAAACAGCGCATTCCCGGTCTTGGCAACGGCATCCTTCAGGATATCCTTTTAGTGGCAGGGATGCATCCGAAACGGAAGGCGAACACCTTGAGGGAGTCAGAGGTAACCAGGTTGTACGCTGCTATTGTGACAACCATCAAGGCGATGGCGACTTCGGGGGGGAGAGATGGGGAAACCGATCTTTTTGGCCAGGCGGGCACATATCGGACGCTCGCAAAAAGGCACGCCCGCAGCCAACCTTGTCCTCAGTGTGGCGGTGCGCTTGTCAAGGAAGCATACCTTGGCGGGGCCATCTACTATTGTGAGAATTGCCAAAAGTAACGAAAAGACCGATCAACTCATATAGAGAGGTACCACATGCCCAAGACAATCGCTTTTGTTTGTGTCCACAACAGCTGTCGGAGCCAGATGGCCGAAGCCATCGCCAAGATCAAATTCGCTTCCTGGTTGATTCCTTACAGCGCGGGGACACACCCGGTTGCCCAGATCAACCAGGATGCTGTCAAGATCATCAAGGAGATTTATGACTATGATATGGAAAGGGACCAGTATTCCAAAACGATCGATGTACTTCCCACAATCGAGATTTTGATCACGATGGGATGCAATGTCGACTGTCCCTATCTGCCATGCCAGGTCAGGGAGGATTGGGGGCTTGACGATCCAGCGGGTCAACCCCGGGAAGCTTTCATCAAAACGGTGGAACTGATCGAGGCAAAAATGGCCGATCTGGTGGCAAGGATTGCCAACGGCGCTTTCCTTCGCGCAAACAGCAACGGCTCCTCAACCTGACATCAGAATAATTGTTGGTCCGGGTCAATCGGGAGGCATTATGAACGCCAAGGCCTTGAAAATCATCGCTGTCATCACCATGACGATCGACCATGTCGGCCTATATTTGCTCGCATACGATTCTCCTGGCTACATCGCTTGTCGCATCATTGGGCGCATCGCCTTTCCTTTGTTTGCGTTCATGATCGCCGAGGGGTTTTATCATACCAGGAACGTCAACAAATACTTTTGCCGATTACTCGGCTATTGCCTGGCGATTGAACTCGGGTTTCTCGGCTTCTATCTGGTGTCCGGAGACAACTATCTCCTCGAAATGAACGTCATCTGGCCTTTGTTGCTTGGCTTGGCCTCGCTGATGCTGCTATCCCGGCCGCAATGGTATTTGAAA
>CALGNF010000070.1 GCA_937958685.1 uncultured Caryophanales bacterium | reverse complement strand
TGGTGTCCTTGGACAACTGGAAGAAGTGATTCGTCGCGGTCAGCGGACCGATTTTGTACAACTCCCGGAAGGTGCGGTCCAGTTCGGAGGGTTTGGGCAGAAACACGTCCATCAGTTTGGCTTCGAAGTTGTCGCGGGCGGCGATGGTGTCGGGGATCAGATCCTTGGCGACGGCATAATCAAGGATGCTTGCCATCACCGGGAAAAAGTCGACTCCAGGCTCGACTTCCTCCCTGACGAAGGCATCCAAGCCCAAAAGCCAAAGCAATCCGTTGACTGCGTACTCATAGTCGGCTTTGCCGATCAGTTTTTTTTCGAGCGCGTATTGGACGAGCTGGCTGATGTGTTTGTTCATTGACTCACTCCTCATATCCGTCCGGATGGGCTTGATGGAATGCCCAGGCGGAGGCGACGATCTCCTCGATGCCGCGGTGCCGGCTCCAGCCAAGCACGTCCCTCGCCTTGGCGCTGGAGGCGATCAGCCGGGGCGGGTCTCCAGGACGTCTGTCTCCGAAGGCAAACGGCAGCGGCCTGCCGATGATGTTTTTGGCGACTTCCAGAATTTCCAGGTTCGAGTAGCCGTTTTCGCTGCCGAGATTGAAAATCGCGGACGGCTTGTTTTTGTCAAGATAGGCAAGCGCCAGCAGATGCGCATCGATCAAGTCTTCAATGTGGATGTAATCGCGGACGCAGGTGCCGTCCTTGGTCGGATAATCGTTGCCGAAAATCGTCAGTTTGTCTCTTTTCCCGAGCGGCACCTGCAAAATGATCGGAATCAGGTGCGTCTCCGGGCGGTGGTCTTCACCGATGGTGGCGTCGCTGGCGGCGCCGGCGACATTGAAGTAGCGGAGGCTGACGTAGCGGAGCTGATGGATCGCATCGGCCCACATCATCATCCTTTCCATCATCAGTTTGGATTCACCGTAAGGATTCTCCGGGGAGGTGGCGCAGTCTTCGGTGAGCGGCATCTTCTCCTGGGTGCCGTAGACGGCGGCGCTGGAGGAAAAGACGATCTTGCGGACATGATGGGCATGCATCGCTTCCAAAAGCGCGATCGTTCCGGAAACGTTGTTGTCGAAATATAGGAGCGGCTTCTGCATGGACTCCGCCACGAGCGAATTGGCCGCAAAATGAACGCAGGCATCAAGCCGATATTCGGCGAACACCTGATCCAAAAACGCGCGGTCGCGAAGATCGCCCTGATGGAAGGTCGCCTCCTTGGCAACGGCTTGCCGGTGGCCTGTCTGCAGGTTGTCGATCACGACGACCTGATGGTGCTTGACAGCCTGTTTGACGAAATGGCTGCCGATGTAGCCGGCACCACCGGCGACAAGGATCCGCATCTATAACGCCTCCAGTCGGTAGTGGATGAAATGCTCGTAGACTTCATTTTTCTTCAGTTCATAACCGGGAAAACGGGAATCGTTGATGGCATTGCTCATGAATTGCGGTTCGATCGCGAGCGCGCCATGGACAGGTATCAGTTTGCCCGTCTGGATCGGTTTGGTGAGCGGATGATTGGTGGCATAGAGGACCACTCCGGGATAGGATGTCTCCACGACAAGCCGCTTGCCGGCTTTCCTGGATACCAATTCCAGGGCGAACGGTCGTTTTGATGCCAGCAGAAAATAATGGTCGAGGCCCTTGGCGGGACCATCGCGCAGGATCTCGCTGTCGCAAGCCTCGACGATGCTTCGCCGTCTCAAGAAATCAAAAGGCGTGCCCTTCACGGACAAAAGCTCACGGCCGATCATGTCCTGATCGACGAGAACGACCTGGTCCGCGTGGACCAGGAGCTCATGCGAGGCAAGCGGTTGGGTGAAATCGCCGTCCAAGTTGAAATAGGCGTGGTTGGTCACGTTCAGGGCGGAAAGCGAGGATGTCGATGCCCGAAAAACGATCCTTACCTCGGACTCCCTAAGCAAGTATTCGACCGCGACCGTGATCGTTCCGGGGTAATTCTTTTTGGCATATCGCAGTTTGAACGCCACAACGGTTTCCTCGGGATAATTCCTGATGTAGTCGAGCGCAAAGTTTTCAAACGAAAAACCGAAGTCGTCGCAATGAAGGATCGGTTTGCCCTCAGTGAAGGCATAGGTCTTTTTCCCGAGCGTGAAACGACCGTTTTCCACCCGGCCGGCCAGGGGACCGACGGTGCTTCCCGGATAGATGCCCGGCTCGAGATAATCGCGGAAATCATCGTAGCGAACGAGCATCTCCACACCATCAGCTCGTTGCCACCTGGTCCAGGTGGCTCCGAGGGTCATGAAGCTAAATATCTCTTTGTTTGGGCGTTTCACAGTGATTTCTCTGATACTCTCACTGAGTGGATTGATCTTGATCATTGGCGGTTCCTCCGGGCTAAATGTTCATTGTGGATTGCGCGAAAGCGGAGAATAACAGGTTATTGGGGATCACCTTGAAGGTCATGACTTCCTTCGTGATCGGGTGGGGAAAGCTGATTCTATATGCCCAGAGGCCGATGGCTTCCGTGGGGTACTTCAGTCGGGCATTGTACTTGGCATCATTGAGGAGCGGATGCTTTCGCAAGGCGAATTGCGCCCGGATCTGGTGGAATCTTCCGGTTTCCAGATTGACTTCAAGCAAAGTGCAGGGATGACCATCGAGTTCTGCCTCCGCAAGGACGCGATACGTGAGCCGGGCGAGTTTGCCCTCGTCAGGCGTCGCCGGCTTTGCCACTAGCATACGGCTGTCCTTGACGAGATAATCCTCGCATTCGCCGTGATCGCCGTCAGGAAACGAACCTTCGGCGATCGCCAGATAAGTCTTGGCGAACCCGCCTTCCCTAATCGACTCCGCCAGGCGCGCGGCGCCCTTGGAGGTCTTGGCGAAGACCATCACGCCGCCGACGTTGAGATCGAGGCGATGGATCAGTCCCAGAAAGACGTTTCCAGGTTTCTGATACTTATCTTTAAGATATTCCTTCAAAAGCGTGAGCATGTCGGGAAGCGGCAGTTCCCCCGCCTGCGACAAGACTCCCGGGGGCTTGATGGCGACCAGAAGATGATTGTCTTCGAAAATGATCTCGGGCATCGTTCGCTCACCCGAGGGCGATGTCGAGGATCATCATCAGGACAAAGCCGAACATGACCGCGATGGTACCGATGTTGGAGTGTTCGCCAAGCTGGGCTTCGGGAATCAGTTCCTCCACGACGACATAGATCATCGCCCCGGCGGCCAGAGCCAGGAACCACGGCATGACCGCTGTAAGTTGCGTCGCCAGGATGAGGCCGACGACAGCGAAGACGGGTTCGACGATACCGCTCAGCGTTCCATAAAGGAATGCCTTCCTGTCTGACATCCCTTCTTGTTTCAACGACAGCGAGATTGTGGCTCCCTCCGGAAAGTTCTGGATGCCGATACCGATCGCGAGGCCAAGGGCGGACAAGATGCCGACCGTCGACTCCGCCTGGAGCGCCAGACCAAAAGCCAACCCCACTGCGAGACCCTCGGGGATGTTATGGAGTGTGACCGCAAAGATCAGCATCGTCGAGCGTTTCATCGAGGTTTTCAAACCCTCGGGCTGTTCCTCGCCGATGTGCAGATGCGGCAGTAGATTGTCAAACAGCAACAACAGCGCGCCTCCGGCGACAAAGCCGATCGTCGCCGGGATCCAGCCGTTCATGCCGAGACTCTCGGCTTCGGCGATCGCCGGCGTCAACAAGCCCCAGACCGAGGCGGCGATCATCACCCCGGAGGCAAAACCGAGGGTGATCCGCTTGATATTGTCGGATAACTGGTTTTTAAAGAAGAAGACCAATGCCGCCCCGCTGGCAGTGGAGATGGTGATGAAGGCAGTACCGATCACGATGACGGCAACATCAGGTAGATTTCCCATAGATTCCTCCTATTGGTAATTGAGATTGTTCGTCCAGACAAAAGGCAGGGGAAAGACATTGGCGAGCAGCGAGCGCAACGACTCGTCCTGAACGGTCTTCAGGATTTCCCCATTGGGAGATCGGAAGAGCGTCGTGTAGGGAAAGAGTGTAGATCTCGGTGGT
>CALGNF010000069.1 GCA_937958685.1 uncultured Caryophanales bacterium | reverse complement strand
TACCGTCACAGACTGCTGACGACGTTATGGACTCGTCATGAGTGCTAAAGTTTTTCCATGTGTTTTTTGTTTTGTTTGTTTTGTTTGTTATTTTTTTTTTTTTTGTCAAGCAGTAGACGGCATACGAGGTCGTATGCGGTGACTGGAGTTCATACGTGTGCTCGTCCGATCTCAGGTGAAATCGTCAAAGGCAAAATCATCGAAGTTCGTCCCAAGGAGGTGCTGGTCGACATCGGCTACAAGAGCGAAGGCGCCATTTCCGGTGGCGAGTTCGAAGACCTGAGCGTCATGAAGGTGGGCGACGAGATCGATGTGCTCATTGAAAAGCTCGAGGACAAGGACGGCATGGTCGTGCTTTCCCGCGAGAAGGCCGAGTTCAAGAAGAACTGGGACAAGATTCTGACGATCTGCAACGAGGGCGGCACGATTGCCGGCAAGGTCAAGTCGGTCGTCAAAGGGGGACTCCTCGTCAACATCGGGGTCGAAGCTTTCCTGCCGGCGTCGCAGATCGACATCATGCCGCCGCGCAATCTGCAGGGTTATGTCGGCAACACCTACGATTTCAAAGTCGTCAAGATCAACCAGGAACGACAGAACATCGTGCTATCCCGGCGCGAACTGATCGAGCAGGAACGCGCCGAGCGCCGCGCGAAACTCCTCTCCGAGATGATGCCGGGCGATATCCGAAAGGGCACCGTCAAGAATATCACCGATTTCGGCGCCTTCATCGATCTCAACGGTCTCGATGGCCTTCTGCACATCACCGACATGAGCTGGGGCCGGATCGGGCACCCCTCGGAAATGCTCAAAGTTGGCCAGGAGATCGACGTGGTGGTCCTCGACATCAACCGCGAGAAAGAGCGGGTCAGCCTCGGACTCAAGCAGAAGCTGGCGAATCCGTGGGACAACCTCGATCAGAAATTCCCCATCGGCAGCAAGGTCAAGGGCCGCGTGGTCAACCTCGTGCCCTACGGCGCTTTTATCGAACTCGAACCCGGGGTCGAAGGACTGGTGCACGTCACCGAACTTTCCTGGACCAAGCGCATTGCCAAACCCTCGGACGTCCTCAAACCCGACCAGGAAGTCGAAGCCGTGGTGCTCGGGATCAACCGCGACGAACAGAAGATATCGCTCGGCATCCGCCAACTGGAAACGAATCCCTGG
>CALGNF010000068.1 GCA_937958685.1 uncultured Caryophanales bacterium | reverse complement strand
CACCGAGATCTACACTCTTTCCCTACACGACGCTCTTCCGATCTTTGATCTGCATCCATAACGGACTTTGCGATGCCCCGCCAGTGGACAACAACTCGCGAACCTCGACGCCCGAGGCTTGAGCTGTTTCCAGATTATGGCGCAACGAATAAGCTACTCCTTCCATAACGGCTCTCACGAAATGAGCCTTTGTGGTTCGATAACTGATTCCGTGAAATATCCCTTTTGCTTCGGTATCCCAAATCGGAGAGCGCTCCCCCTGAAGATAGGGAAGAAATGTCAGTCCTCCCGCACCTTGCGGAACTGACTCGGCTAGGCTGTCAAGTAGTAGGAAAGACCGGTTTTGATCAAAGAGAACGCCATCTTTTAACCATCGAAGCGCGTTTCCGCCACCAACAGTCCCACCTTGAAGCAACCATTTACCAGGAACCACGTGACATCCGGTAATCAGTTGACGATTAGGAATGCAAGTGTCAGTGCAGATGCCCATCCCACCTGCTTGGCCGCCCTGTTCTTGGGTGTCGCCTTCACTGATCGCTCCGACACCCAAAGCGGCACACGCGGCGTCTAGTCCACCCGCAACAACAGGAGTACCGACAAGCAATCCGGTTTCCTTGGCTGCGCCATCGGTAACGGTGCCGATGACAGCGTGAGATTCCGTCAGATCCGGCATCTTGTTTGGATCAAGGCCCATGATGACGCAAAGATCCGCAGCAAAGACACGTCGGCGGATGTCAAAGAAATGATACCCATAACTTTGGCTGTATTCTTGCGTCATAATACCTGTGAGACGATAGGAAATATAACTGTTTGAGTTAAGAAATTTCGAGGTTTTGGCATAAGTTGAATTGATTTCGTTTTTGTATTTTAGCAGTTTTGGTGTCAGGTAATTGGCCATCAGGGGATTGCCGGCGACGCGAAACACCTGCTCATCATCGATCACCCGCCTGATTTGTGCAACTTCCTGAGTCGCCGAGGTGTCAAGCCAAATCGACACAGGACTGATAGGGTCTCCATGCGCGTCCACAGGAACGACCGACCAACCGATGCCAGCAACGCCGATTCCGATGATTCTCTTGGCAAAATCAGGCATGGTTTTGGCCAGATTTGCACAAGCTTCGATTACTCCGGCATACCAATCATTCGCGTTTTGCAGCACTCGTCCGTCAGGCAGATACTGTGTCAGGTAAGAACCGCTTGCCTCTGCTTCCACACTTCCCTCGGCAGTGAATAATGAAAGCTTGCATGAGGATGTACCGATATCGATACCTAATATCAATGAATCCTTCAAAATGACATCACCTTGATCATCCCCAATACTTGTTCATTTGATGTCCAGTGTCGCTTCCAAGACGATTTTTTGCGGTGAACCTGTATGTTTGTATTTGATTCGTTTTAATATCTGACGCGCAGCTTCGATACCGATAGAGGACATCGGTTGGCTGATTGCGGTCAGTGCAGGTGTGACTATCTTAACTAGATCGATACTATCAAAACCAATGACAGCAATATCAGTTGTTATGTTGATTCCCAACTCGTTAATCGCCATCATCGCTCCGATGGTCATTTCGTAGTTGGTGATGAATAGCGCTTCCGGACGGCTACTTTCAGACCACAAGTCCTTCATCGCCTGATAACCGCCATTGATCGTGTTGTTACCCAATTTGATAAAACGTTCGTCTACGAGGAGTTTCTTGTGCTCATGCGCCAGCAAATAGCCCTTCCTTCGTTCATCGGCGGTGTAGACATTCTCGGAACAGATGATTGCGACCTTTGTTGTGGATTTGAGAAGATGCTCCGTTGCCCGCAATGAGACATCAAAATTGTTGACGATTACCGCATCATAATCGACATCATTGCAGATTCGGTCAATGAGGATCACGGGAAAATCCGGGCCAACAACCTCAAAAATATGAGCCCCCGCATAACTGCATGGTTGAATAACAAGGCCATCCACCTGTTTTTCCAGCAAAAACTGGATTTTCTCCCGTTCAAAAACAACGTCATTGGCACAATCGCAGACGATGGTACAGTAATTCGATTTCTGTAATTCCCATTCCATAGACGAGACAATATGCATAGAAAAAAGATTGTTCAAGGCGGGAACCAAGACACCGATGGTATAGCTTCGATTGCTTCTTAGGGCTTTTGCGAAGTAATTCGGTTTATAATTCAATTCTTCGATGGCCTGTTGGATATTCTCAGCATACCTCTTTTTCACTTTGCCACCATTGATGTATTTCGAGATCGTTGATAAAGAATAACCGGTTTTCTTCGCGACATCTTTTATAGTCACGCATTTCACCCCATATATTTGACGGTGGGACATGCTTTAACTGCATGTCCCAGCGTCTCCTAGATAAGAGTTATTTTATCATATGGATTATGGCAATTCAATGAAGTTCGAAGATGCGATGACATAATTAGCGATTCTGACTCGTTTAAACTCGGCATCTGATCCTTGTTGGAAAGCACCAGCCCAATAGGCAGCGCCAATATAAAGGTCATTGGTGTTGACCTTCACATCACCGCCGACAACACCAGTGGCAACTTGCGAATGATCCACATAGAGAATCCAAATGCCCGTCTCCCCGTCATAAGTAAACGCCAAGTGATGGAAATTGCCATCAAAAATCGATGTGCAATCATAGAGTGTCAAATCACTCCAGTTGGCAGAAGAGGTTCCCAACATTGGAATCAATTTCGGTGTGGCTCCATCGACCCAGATGTGCATATCGAACACCAAATCCTTGAAAATTAGCCGATGGTCCCCCGACATCGCTGTGGGATCCATTTTAACGATCATTTCCACAGTCATTGAGGACGTTTCAAACAATGGGTTATCAAGAACCTTGACCCCTTGATTAGAACTTGAACGGGCGTTGTTCACGACAAGGGCTCCATCGGTGACAGAGCAGTTGATTATCTCGCCGTTGATCTCGTTCCCTGATTGATCCAATACCATGTTCCCATCCACAAAATTGAAGTCATAGTCGAGAATCAGCATCGCCCGTTCGTTATAACCCAGAAAATCGCTGACTTCAATCGAGTGATTGTGAAGTCTGACGTTTTTGATCGTCGCATCAGATCCCTGTTGAAGAGCGCCAGCCCAATAGGCAGCACCGATATACAAATCATTGGCATTGGATGACACACTGCCACCAAGCGTCGCTGTTGCGGACTCAACATAATCGATATAAAAAGTGAAATCACCCGTTGATCCGTCATATATGAAACCGATGTGATGATACTCACCATCGAATAATTCCGGGCATTCGATCAGAACAATATCGCCCCAACCATGTTCGGCAGTCACCAACATGGGGATGATTTTCGGGGTTGTACCATCTACCCAAATATGGATATCGAAGACGAGATCCTTGAAAATCAGTCTATGATCCCCCGACATTGCCGTCGGATCAAGTTTAAGGATCATTTCCACAGACAAAGACTGGGTCTTGAAGTAATCGCTGTTAAGTACTTTGACACCTTGGTCGGTGAAGGAGCGGGCGTTATTGACAATCACCGCTTCGCCGTCTGTCGTGCAGTTGATTAACTCACCATGCAAACCATTGTCTGACTGATCCACAACATAACCACCCTCTATGTTTGAAAAGTCGAGATCGAGAATCAAACCAGAAGGAGGAACATAGCCTGTCAAGTCTTCCACCGCGACAGGATAGTTGTACACTTTGTAATAATCAAACATCACCGGAGAAGGCCTCTGTAGAGAACCGCCCCAGTAAGCTGCGCCCAGATACAACGTTTCCAACCCGAAATTGGCGTTCTTGTCTGCTTCACCTGAGAAGTCAAGGGTCATCATCTCGGCATAATCGATATAGGCAGTCATGATTCCGGTGTCAGAGTCATAGATGAAAGCGAGATGATGAAACTCACCATCAAAGAGCTCATATGTGACGAACTTTTCAGTGTTGAATTTGTCATTGACTCCAAACTTGAAGACAACATTGCAATCATTGTCATTTACCCAAAGATTGATCAGGTAAGCCAAATCCTTGAATACAAGTGCATAGTCGCCAGGAACTTTGTCCTCGGGATCAAGTTTGAGGCGCATCTCGACGCTGATATCACCATTGAACAGAGATTCGGCATAGCTTGTCGTCAAATACTGGTTGATGCCGTCAAAAGCAACAAGATTATTGGTGTCTACGGACTGATAAGCCTGCTCGAAATCGGTGATATTAACCAATGTTCCAGGGAAACGGCGGTATCTGTCCGTGACTTCGGCCGTTGTTCTTGCGTCAAAATCATATGCCAATACCATTTGATCGCCCGCAACGCCGGGATCTGCTTCCTCTACCAATGATGAGCTTCCAAGGAACTCCGCGGGAGCAAGATAATCAGCTGTGATCCTTACGGCATCAATTATGGAAGTTGAGCACTGCTGTGGTTGACCAGCCCAATATGCGCCGCCGATGTAGAGATCATTATCCATGTCAAGGACGCGTCCCGGGCCGATATTGGTGCTGCTTTCCAGTTCATAATCAAAGTAAGCATCCATTTTCCCCGTATAGCCGTTATAGGTCATAGCAAGATGATGAAACTCATTATCATAAATGTTGCCATCAAGAACGATTCTGTCAGTCCAAAGTTGGTCGCCTTCCGTCCGCAGCATGAAGTAGATTCCGGTACCACCGCCAGCGGGGTTCCACAGATGGATGTCAAACTGTCCGTCTTTGAAAATCAACCGGTGATCAGCGCGGTATCTGGCTGAGGCAGGCATTTTGAAGATCAGTTCGATCGTCAGGTTGACCGGTGCAAAATCCGGGGAGTTCGCAATTTGAACATATTGATTCTCCGGACCGGTGAAATTTAAAGCCGCACCGTGTGCTCCTTCAATCCAGATGTTATCGCCGGCATTGACGAAAAGGCCGTCATGATTTCCCTTTTCGTCACTGATCAGGATACCTTCGCCCTCATTGAAACGGTAAAAGGCGATGGTGGCGTCCAAATCATCGACCAAGTTGTCAACGGGGCCCACTATCGGTCCGGATGTCGTGGGTACCGCTGTTGTTGATGCTGCTGTGGTGGTTGGTGCCGCAGTCGTTGTCGGCGCTGCCGTTGTGGTTGGTGCCACCGTCGTTGTTGGCATTGCGGTCGTTGTCGGCGCTATCGTGGTCGTTGGGACCGTTGTTTCATCGACACAAGCACTCACGAAGACAAACATGATCGCCGCCAAAAAAACAGATAAAACACGTAATGCTTTCGTTTTCATAAAATACTCCCTTCTTCTTTCTCCAATTTATATATTTCTATGAATCATTGGCCTAATCCTAGTTTCAACATATAGACTTTCCTGGGCTCGAAAGTCATATTGACGAACGCCTTGCCTTCAGAAAAACTGTTAATCAACGTGTCATCAACATAAACGCCACCCTCATTGAGTCCGTAATCCCTGCCAGCATTGATAACGAAGGCGGACTCAATCGCGGAATCGGTGATATTACAAAAGAAGAGAGCGACCTCATCACCGTGCCTAAAAGCGGACGTGACGATCTTGTCGACAGTCACTGTGCCTTGAAGAATGGAACTTCCGGAAACAACATTAGAGTTTTTGAAATCGAAAGAAATAGTTCCTGTTCCGATCTGCGGTGCAGTGACCATTTCGCCATACACCAAGAAACTTTTGCCATAAGTCGTTCTTGCCTTTGCTAGTTCCCCCACAAATGAAAGCATTTCTGCATCAACTTCTTCTAGTTGCAATGTCGTTGACATGAATTCAAAATTGAACTCAGGCAAGCCCCCTTCGAGAACGGTCTTCGCCAAAGTGTGATAATAACCACCACCCAGTTCAGTGAGCGGCATCATGAAACCGTCGATTCTCAAAGCGCCATGAGTATGGTAAACATAATCAAACAGAGGGATCTTTGTGGCGCTGCCATTGGCCAAAAGCACACGGAAGCGGTCGCTTTCCATCCAGGAAAGCAATCCGGCATTGGCGCGCGCCTGATAGTAATCAATATAGGGCAGCAACTGCTCGTAGATCAATTCTTGGCCGACAGAATACTTGCCGTTTTCCAAGGCAAGCTCTTTGCTTAAACGTTCAAGTTCGATATAATCCGGGATGATGTTGACCTTGGGCCAATGAGAATGCGTGGCGTCAAAACATTGAAGCGGTGCCACCGCCGCCGTGCCGACATCATGGTAAAGCCCATTGGAGCCATAATTGAGAATTTCCTGATCTTTCGCCAAGGAAAACGATGACCATTCGGAGAAGGACGGACAGATAAAATACCATTCGCGAAGGTCACTGCCGCTTGTCCAGGTAAACAGGGCTTTGTTTCCGTTACGGAGCTCTATTGCCCTGGCAACCCAACCGTCAGAAATAACCAAGTAGTGATTTTTGTTATATAGAGTATTGAATTCGAACAAGGCGAAACTATCGCCATAATCATTGATTTGAGCGATGAAGTTATAATTCAGGTTAGGGGGAAAGTAGGAATCCCAGTCCGAATTGAACTCGTTGGAAATATGAATTCTTTGCCAACTATTTAGGAAAATATTGAATATTTTGGTATCCAATGTGGTGTGGAATAGTTCATAGATGTCGGGAAGATCTGGCCAGTAGACAGAACCGTTGCCGCGAATACCAAAATTCACCAGTCCCGTATTCTCAAACAAGTCTTGATCAATATCTGTCCTCTCACGCAAAGCCCCCTTGCTTGCCCAAGGTTGGTTCAGCGCCCAAGACCGATAAAGATCAGCCGCTTCCTCCCAAACCCCCTTCTCAAGGCAGGTTATGGCAATGTCATAATCAAAGACAACATCTCCATCGGCGATTTCATCCAAAAAATGATATACTCCGGCTTTTAGTTTCGGCGTGCCGGCACCGGTGAACTCAAAACTCTTGATGACGGTTCCCGAATCTCTCGTCCAGAAGGAGAAACCGCCAATTCCTTTGCTATAGTATGCCATCATCTGCATAGGATATTCCCACCCCGATGGATACATCCCTAAATCTTTAGTAATCCCTTTGAAATTGCTGAGATTGAAATTGATTGTGGGGTTCTCAAACAGATATCCAGTTGCCACAGGAGAAGCGAAAAGATCCCGCTCTGGTTCATAGAGCGTCCCGAAATTCTCAATAAGCGGGTACTTAACGCTGATGACGGGGTCAGAAGCAAGGTTGTTTTGGAGCTGGAGACGGAAAACGACCTCCTTGGAGGTCTCTGCAAGTGAGGCATCTACGATCGCCACCAAGTCCTTTTCGAATTCCCAGGTTAGACGGATTGTCTTCATTGCGGAATCATCTGCGATGGTCTCAATCGAAAAGTCGCTGAACAAGATCAGTTCTTTACTAGCCTTCTGAATTTTGATTCCAAAACTCAACAAGTTGTTTTGCGTGAGATAAACCTTGGAAATCTTATTACATACTTCCCGCAGCGAGCCATTGTTCTTATTGAAAACCACCCTGATATACTCGTTTTCCAATGTAACGGTGGAACTGCCATAGGTTAGATTCAAGTTATCTGTACCTCCCACATCGATACCTTTCAACGGATTGGTGTATTCATTATCGTAATAATCAAGCAACGTCGACGTAGTCGTCGTTGATGCGTTCGTTTCTGAGGTTGACGCAGTAGTCATACTGGTGATGTCGGTTGTCGCTGTGGTTGTTGTCGTTTGGTTACACCCAAGAATCGTAACTCCTAGAGATAGTAGTGAAACCAAAATTAACATTCTTCTCATACCCATACTCCTTACGCGCATCAACATATTACTTGACACTGCCAATGACAAGGCCCTTGACAAAGTATTTTTGCATAAACGGATAGAATATCAACATCGGTAATATGGAGATAAAGATCTGGGCGGCATTGGTGGTCTTTTGCGAGATGTTGTCATATACTGACCAATCAACGTTTGATTGCGACATCTGAGGTTGTTTGACGACAACAGCCTGAAGATAGGTTTGTAGAGGATATTTCTCAGGATCTTTCATTAAGACCATGCCGTCAAACCAACCATTCCAATGACCAACAATGGAAAACAGCAAGATTGTGGCAATCGCGGCTTTTGAAACAGGCAAGTATATCTGAAGGAGAATCCGAAAATGATTCGCGCCATCCATGATTGCGGCTTCTTCAAGTTCCTTGGGGACTTGGCGGAAGAAATTGAGTAACAGGATGATATTGCCGACCGCCACCGCTCCCGGGATGATTAGCCCCCAGAAGTTGTTATACAAGCCTGCCGCCCTAATCATCATGAACCATGGAACCACTCCGCCACCAAAGATCGTGGACAAGAAGAAAATCCAGGCATAAATTGTTCTTCCGCGAAATTGACGGGAACTCTTACTGAGCGCATAGGCAGGAAATATCGCGAATAACAAGTTGACGGAAGGTCCGGCAATGATTCTCAAAATTGATATTCCCGCCGCCCGCCAAAACGCTTTGTTGCTGATAATGTAGGCATAGGATTGGAGCGTGAACCCCTTAGGAAGAAAAATTACCTGGGACGCCATAGTCGAAGAACTTAATGATACGGCAAGGATGTTTATGAGGGGAAAGATTGTAATCAGGGTAAGCAACAATAAAAACACATTTATCAACAACAAAGAGAAATCAAACTTCTTATGCCTACGCCGTCTCTTCATCTTCGCAAGCCTCAGAATACGACGTAGTTATGCTTTTTGTAGGCATAGAGGTATGCTGTGCCAATCAAAAGCAAGGATACGATGGACTTGAACATGTTAGCGGCAGTTGACAAACTGTACTCAAATTGCGTAAAACCCATTTTGTAGATTAGGGTGTCAAGAATCTCTCCCTCCCGGGTAACGGCACTGTTTATCATATTGTAAACTTGATCAAATCCGGCATTGAGCACATGACCGAGACTGAGAACAGTCATCAAAATGATAATCATTTGCATGTTGGGAATTGTGATGTAACGAATCCGTTGAAACCTGGTTGCGCCATCCACCTCAGCTGCCTCATATTGTGCTTGATCGATATTGGCGATCGTAGCAAGATAAACGATGGTCGCAAACCCGAACTCTTTCAGAACATCAGTAATAATAATCGTTGCCTTGAAAAATTGCCCCTCTCCAAGGAAATATATCGACTCCAGCCCGAGCCTGTTTAACAACACGTTTATGCCCCCTTCAGAGGGGGAGAGGATGTTGATATAAATACCAGCCAGCAAAACCCAGGAAATAAAATGTGGCAGCGTAATCGAAGTCTGAATTACCTTCTTAAGTCTCTTTGAAGACACCTCGTCCAGAAGCACGGCGATCAACACGGGAACAACAATCATCAGAACAATCTTAATGATCGAGATGATCAACGTATTGATGAGGGCCTCAGAAAAAGAAGGCAAAGAAAACAGATAACGATAGTTTTCTAGACCAACCCATTCCTGCTCACCAAAGAAGCCCTTAGCAGGCTTGAAGTCTTGAAACGACATCCTTATCCCTTGGATCAGCGGGATGTAATGAAAGATAATCAGCATTATTAGCGGTGGCCAAATGAAGAGGTGAAAGATCCATTGTCTCCCGATTTGTTTCAACAGAAGTTTCATAACTCACTCTTGTGAATCGAGACTTGAGTACCACTGGTTGTATTCATTGAGCAAGGCGGTGCCGCCTCGACTGTGCCAGGTGCTGACGTACGAATTCCATGCATCTCTGGCCGGCTCAGAAGTTACCCCGCGGATGATTTGGATATAAGTATCAGTTTGGAGATTTCCGATAGTGGTTCGAGTTCTAAGAACCAGTTTCCAGCTCGTGATCGTTTCCACATCCGTAAAGTATAGGCTCTTGACGGCGTTTGTTTTCGTTGACATATATAGCGCATATTCACTGGGAGTAAGTGTTTCCTGATTTTCGCGCTTGAGGATGATCTGGTAAGTTGCCCATTGTATACTAGTCACATCTGACTCGTTTAAGACTCCGGAAATCAACCCTTGCATTGTTTCATGCTCGTTTGAGGCTATTGGATTCAAAAACTGGATAGGCGATAGATGCCATAAATTGTCGTATTGGATGTTGGCGAAGTAGTATTCGGGATTCCCTTGGTCGCCCCAAACGGTGTCAAAATAAAGGTTGATCATCTGGATTATTTTTTCTGGATGTGGGAAGTCCTTATTGATGGCAATATAGCCACGCGCATATACTTCAGAGTGGATTGTTTTGGAGATTCCGTCAGCGTCGAAAACAGGAAGCACCACCCACTCCACTTGCGGATTCACAATATATGATGACTTGATTGCGTTCCAGCATAACCATTCGGGTGCGAAGACCAGACCGACTTTTCCGTTTGCGATATCATCATTCAGCATGGTTTCCGTCTTCGTGATGAATTCTCTGTCGATGTAACCACCTTGATACAACTCAGCCAATTGTTCCAAAGCAAGAAAGGCATTTTCTTGAACACCGCCGAATTCGATGAGGCCTTCATCGCCTTCATACCAAATGAACGGTAACCCATTATACATTTCGGCGAATCCATTGAGCATACCAACATATTGGACAAGATTGCCTGTGAGACCCAAACCATAGGTGTTTTTGAGACCATCCTGATTCGGATCATCATCACGAAATGCTTTGATGATTTCAATAACGTCAGCTCTTGTTTCGGGCAAGCCCAAGCCTAGATTATCGAGCCAATCTTTGCGGATGAACATCATCGGCGATTGAACAAGGTCACTAGCTATGCCCGGGAGCGCAATGAGTTCTCCGTCAAATGTGCACAGACTCAGTAAGTTTTGGGCTGCAGGCGTAGCAAAATATTCCTTGACCAAATCAGAGGCATGCTCTGCGAACAAATCTTGAAGACCGATTGTCAGACCGGCCTCGTATGTATCGATCGCCATACCGATATCGTCGAACATAAGATCGGAAGAGCGTCGTGTAGGGAAAGAGTGTAGATCTCGGTGGT
>CALGNF010000067.1 GCA_937958685.1 uncultured Caryophanales bacterium | reverse complement strand
ACCACCGAGATCTACACTCTTTCCCTACACGACGCTCTTCCGATCTATGGGAATGACGTGGTCGTTCGTGAATACGGCGTTCGTTTCGACGATCGCTCCCAAGGGGATCCCGGGCATTTGGCCGCGGTTGGGGATGTTGACATTGGCCACCAATGGCCTTCCCCCACGAAGAGCCAGCATCATCTCGATGGCTTCCTCGTCTGATTTTTGCAGTTTGACCGGCAGCTTTCCGGAAGCCACAGCTTCCAAGTAACTGCGTTTCTTCTCCCGCTCCCGGATGCGGAAGGCGACCGGGGTCAAGGCGAAGCGCCAGCGGTCAGCGCTTGCCGGCGAACGCAGATAGCTGCTTCTGGGCATGAATTCCGCCAAATGCCGGTCTCCGGCGGCGCCGAGAGCGCCATAACGGCGGAAGAGGTCCATCTTGACCATGTTGGCGCAGGCAAAGGGATCGCTCAGATAGGCATCGGTTGCGCCGTTGTGATTGAAGCCCGAGTCGTGATGAAGCTCCACAAACGCCGCCAGCACGCGCATCAAGTCGTGGTTCTTGTATGTCGCCCGGGTGATCCAGGTGAAGTGATTGACGCCGGAGACATCGGTGAAGATTTCCCGGCGATTGATCTTCTCGCCTATCTGCGCCTCCCAGATCCGGCAGAGGAAGTCCTGCGCATGAAAGACTTCATGACAACAGCCAAACGCCTTGATTTCGGGAAAGACGTCATAGAGTGTCTTGACACAGATCGTCATCGGGTTGGTGAAATTGAGCACCCACGCCTCGGGGCAGCATTCCCGGATCTTCTTGGCGAAGTGTTCGAACAGCGGCACGGTCCGCAGGCTGCGGATGACGCCTCCGGGTCCGACGGTGTCGCCGACGCTTTGATAAATGCCATATTTCTCCGGGGCGTGAACATCGACGGCCATCGTCTCCAATTCCCCCGGGAGAATCGAAATCGCGACAAAATCCGCACTATTGAGCGCGGCTTCGATGGTTTGGGCCACGGTATAGACAAAATGGCTGAGCGAGGCGGCATGAGCGCCGATCAAAGTGCCGATCCTTTGGTTGCGCTCCGCTGCCTGGTGATCGATGTCATATAGGGCAATCTCTCCCTCAAGTCCCGGGGTAAGTGCCAGATCATTCATGAACACCTTCGCCCATTCCTTGGAGCCGCCGCCGATGTAGGCGATTTTCATATTCATGGTAGCACCTCATTGGGTCTTCCGTCGCGGGTGGTTTCTGGTTTGCGGACGGTTGCGATCTTCGCAAACGCCTTCTGGTAGACCTTGATCATCCGCTCTTCGCCGACGTGGTTCAACACCTCGGTGATCGGAAACCATTTGACCCCGGAGTTTTCGTCAGGATTGACGGCCAAGGACTCGTCTTCCGCCGCAATCAGCAGAAAGGCCGCATTGAGATGCAGATGATCGGGAACGTACATCCCCTTTTTGACATGATTGGGCACAAAGATGACATCAAGCATGAAGATGTCTTCGGAATATGGTATGACATTCTTGACGCCTGTTTCTTCCTTGGTTTCCTGGATAGCGACCTTGAGCAGGTCGGGGTCGCCGTCATTGTGGCCACCGACCCAAGACCAGGAGCGATAGATGTTGTGGAAGGCGAACAGGACTTTATCCATGGCCGGGTTGACAACAATCGCCGAGGCGGTGACGTGCGCGGCAAGGTTGGTCCGCAAGAGGGCGTCGTCATTATTGGCAAGAAACGCCAGAATCAGTTCCTTATCGACAGCCTCTTGCTCATTTGTCGGTTGATATCGGGAAAAAACCGCTTTGTACATGCTAACCTCGTGAAATGGAAAGTATTATGCTTCAGTTTAAATGGGATCTTATGTGGTGTGTTGATACCATGTCGGTCGGACTAGGGTAAAGTCGGCATACCAGGTCAAAACCGCTTGTGCCCCCTCAAGGGCGACTCGAACCTCCTCCGCGCCGAATCTCTCCGCCCATGGCAGCGAACCGATCAACGAATCCGCCGCATACAGTGCTAGAATCGGGAAGAAATCGGTGGGTATCTGGTCGGTAAAGTAGCCATCGATGATGCCGGTTGCGAATTGCGGACTTGCCCATACGTTCCAGATGAACGGTTTGAACTCCTCATAGGGGTCCGCCGCCGCCATCTTGTCGAAGTCGATGATTGCCAGGCGACCATCGCAGATCAACATGTTTCCCACATGGTAGTCGCCGTGCTGGAATTTGATGGGTCGATCCCTGACCAATTCCATGTGTTTCTGATAATAGCCAAGGATCAGATCCTGTTTCGGAAGTTCAAGTTGCGCAGAATGAAGCAACTCCAGTTTCCTCTTCGCCTTGGTTTGGAAGATGTTCCACCAGTTGAGGCCGGCGGTATCGACGTCAACGGCATGCATCTGCCGCATGATGCCGCCCGCTTCATACCCCAGTTCATATTGCGCCCTTGCCGGTAGTTTCGGCAATGTCTCCGAGGCGTCCTTTCCGGGAAGATAGGAAAGCAGGGTGTAGACTTTCTGATCGCGCAGTGTTCCAAAAGCGATCGGCCGGGGAGCCAGGATGCCCAAGGATTCGACGCGGTTCAGCATTGCGAATTGTTTCTGTTTCTTGTCATACAACGACGCCGCGGACAATCTTAACAAATATTCTTGGCCATCGTTGGCAAGAATATGGTATTTTTCGTCATTGGACC
This sequence comes from uncultured Caryophanales bacterium, assembly GCA_937958685.1. GTDB lineage: Bacteria > Bacillota_I > Bacilli_A > Izemoplasmatales > Hujiaoplasmataceae > JAAYZB01. The sequence continues at coordinate 5,591 of CALGNF010000067.1, read as the reverse complement.
AGCCCTTGGCGAGCGGCGTGACCTTGAGCCAGTCGCGGCTTTGGGGTATATTTCCCAGCTTCCGGTCCATGTTCATCGGGCCGGTTGGATGAATTTTCGCATCAGGATGGAACTGGTGCCGATCGGCGCGATCCGCTCGAAACCTCGCTTGGTATAAAAGGCGACCGAACCGTTGAATGTGAAGGAATTGGCTGGTGGTGATTGGTGATCGAAGGGGAAAACCTCGAGCATGCCGCCGCCACTGTCGGCGATGTGTTCAAGTGCAAAGTCGAACAATTTCGACGCCAGACCGCGCTTGCGCCTGTCTTTGTCCACAAAGATGCAGGAAATGCGCCAGTCCTTTTGGGTTTTGACCTCATCGGGAAGCCGCTCGTAGCCTTTGGCATAGTCAAACCGTTCGATGATGGGAAATTTTGCCACTTGGCAATAGCCGATGGGCAAATCAGCCTCATACATTATGATGCCGGTCGAACCGAATGTTCTGACGTGTTCGTGATGGATCTCCCGGTGGCGCTCCTTCTCGCTGAACACAAAGTCTTTTGGTCTTCCCAGGTAGTAGGCGCACCAACATCCGCCTCTCACACCTTTGTGTTTTTGGAACAATTGCTGAAAGTCATCCCAGTTTTCCAGTGTCAGCTTGCGATAAGTGTATTGCATTATGTTTCGTCACCTCCGGTTTGATAGGATGATTTCCATGTGATCGATGCCTGATTGCAGACAAGAAATTGCCCCTTCATGCGTCCACAATCTGGGAGAAGGCAATCGGTCAGGCGTCTAGTTTTCGATTTGAAGCCGATCGAGCAGATCGTCGATTGCAAATTGGAGGATGTCCACGAGCAGCCTGCCGTCCATTTGTCGATCTTGTCTGATGGGTGTGCCTCCCAATCTCCTGAAGAAGGCGTTTGCCGGTGAATGGTGGACATTATAGACGATGACAGCGGTTTTTCCCAAACCAATGTAGGCTGAGATGGCTTTTTCCAGCAAGCGGCAGGCAATGTGTTGGCCCCGGTATCGTCCATCAACCCACAAGCCGTTGATTTCAACAGCTTCGCGGTGATCAGACACTTCGGCGATGCTCGCAAAACAAGCGCCAACCAACTCCTCATCCGCGAAAGCCCCGATCAGGGTCCGCAGATCGTGGTGCAGGTGGCCGGTATGTTTCCAGTCCAGCCAAAACGCATATTCGTCCGAGAAGATGATCGCATTCTCGGGCATCCTTTGGAGTTCTTCCGGCCAACAGCTGATTTTCAGTTTTACTGCCGCCTTCAACGATTCATCGTCAAGTTCCCTGATCGTTATCATCAAGACCCTCCGGTATAGCTTGCCATATTTGTCGTTTCCCTAAGTTGGAAAAGTTCTGTCAAAATTCCTTAGAAGCGAAGCCACATGACTCTCGGTGGCCAACGGATTGTAGATCAACTCGCTCGAACAAGCGAAAGCGCCACAGATACTGGCAAAGCGCATGGCTTCTTTGACCGTACTGGTCTTCAAATACCCTAAGACGAAACCGGCCGCATAACTGTCACCCGCGCCGTTCTCTGCATATTTTACCATCGATCGCGATGTCAATCAATGCCCGTGCTCATGTTGGCGATAACATTGGCATCCGATCAACAGCCATATAGGCCGGCAACAACACAAAAAACCGGAATGGCATCAGCCAGATCCGGTGTTTTCATGCGGGAAATTCAACGCTTCCGCAGGCGTCGCTCCGTCATGCGGCTTCTTTCCGCTTCGCGGCGACGATTGTGCTCACTCAGCTTAATTGCGTGCCGATATTGGTCCAGCCGTTCTTGGTCGATGGTTCCGTCGGCGATGGCCTGTAGGATCATGCATCCGGGTTCGACCGCGTGGGTGCAATCCCGGTAAAGACAGCCTTCCGCAAGCGTTTCGATGTCCGCAAATCCTGCGCCATCGACATCGTAAGCGTAGACGATGCGCAAGCCCGGCGTATCGATGATGGCCCCGCCCGAGGGCAGGCGCACCAATTCCCGACTGACGGTCGTGTGGCGACCCTGGGCGTCTGCGAGACGAATGGTATTGGTCACAAACCTGGCTTCACCCAGGAGCTCGTTGATGATGGTCGATTTGCCGACACCGCTCGAGCCGATAAGAACGGCCGTTTTGTCTTTGAGAATGTTGCTCAATTCGGCCATATCTCCCGCGTCATATGCAGACACCGCCAAAACAGGCGCATCCGTGATGGCGCGGACTTCCTGGAAATAGGCTTGGGTGTCGAAACATAAATCTTTCTTCGTAAGCAAGATTATGGTCTCGTAGACTCCGCTGTAGGTGAGATTGAGATAGTTACGCAGTTTTTTCGGGTGAAAGTCTTGATTCAGCGACAGACAGACAAATACCAGATCGATATTGACGGCAAGGATCTGCCGCTCACCGATCGTACCGACATCGGTTCTGTCGAGGACGCTTCTTCGTTCCTGGACACTCTCAATGATCCCTGCATCATTTGTGCGATGAAAGACCACAAAATCCCCTACTTGAGGATAACTGCTCTTGCCATGATTCAAATGGCGAAAGCGTCCGCTAACTTCCATGAATCGATGTTCGTTGTTCGCTTCGACGAGGTAGCGTTCGCGGTAAACCGCAACAACCTGCCCGATTGTCGAAAACTGCTGTGGATGATTGTCGAAGATGAGTTCTCCTTTCTGATTGGAAGACACATCTCTGGCAAATAAAAAGGACCACAAACGGTCCTGGGAATCTTATGATTCGCGACTTGGCCTGCGGGTTGATGTGTCTTCAGTTTTTGGATTGCGAGTGCTGGCGGATTCTCTCATATCACATCAACTCCTTTCCTCCCATTCATTATATGTGGTTGCTTGCGGTATGTCAAGACGTGAAAACCGGAAACCGGTCTTGTCTACCGGCGATTCACATGTGATGAAGCGGATTTGGTCTTGATCGTAAATTAATCGGACTTTGCTTTTGACAGCTTGTCTTCCCGGTGATGACGCACATGAAACAGAATGCTGAAGGCGAATGGAATGCCCACCATGGCAAAAATCAAGACTCCGGCCAATGGAATCACGAATAGGATGATCAGTCCCGTGACAACCATCAAACTGAAAATTGCCGTGGCTATGATCATCAGGAGTCTCATTGCTTTTTGGAATGGCGGCATCAGCAAAGCAACACCAATTACAATCATCAGCGCCTGAAAGACATAGACGAGTGTTTCAGGGCCATAAGAAATGGGGCCTATCAAACCGAGCGCTCCCAAAATTACGGAGCAAATGCCAACAATCAATCTTACTGTTTTGCTTTTCATAATGACACTCCTTCCTTGCGATAATGGAAATGCAAAAGATGAATTTCCCGTTGGGATTACAGACAATCATGTCGCTCAGGATTATCATAACTCTTTATTAATCCATTTTCAATCAGAGTATTTCGATATTTTTACATCGGAGTGATTTGATGTTCCATTTTGGGAAAATATGTTCCCGCAAAATCCAAATGAGTGTCAAAATCAAAAAAACCGCCATCGGACACCTCAAAATTGGGTCTGATGGCATGTTTTCTTATTCGACATTGTTTATCCTCAATAACGAGAAACCAGTCTTAATAGGTAAATCACAGTTACCAACAGGAAAGCAATGAGACTGTTTCCACGTGCGTTGAAAGTACGTCGTTGCTTGAAAAAGTGCTGTAAAATATACGTCAGTAACATATTTTGGGCAAAAATATGTTTCCCCACTCCAGGTTTTTCGAAGATTGGAAACATACTTTTCAATGATTTACGATTTAAATCGACTAGTTAAGCGCTATTTAAGTAATACATCCCGATTTCCCAATCACAGCGATAGCCTCTGTAAGTATACGGATTTGCTTCTGCCAAATAACTATATCCCTCAGTACATCAACAACAAAGTTGCCGTAGGCATCATAGATGTATTTGACTAACTTGATTCCTTCAGTATCAGTAATGGCAATGATATCGCCTTGGAGATTCTTGACACAGATGTAATCATCCTCATTTAATGCGAATCCAATCAAACTGGAAGATAGAACCGTGAATCACTCTGTGCTGAAGAAGATATCTATGAACCTGTATCGACAAATATCAAGCTATATTCACTTCCATCAAATCCTATCCCGACAACTTGAGTTTCATCAACGCCAACCAGCAACTTTTCTACAGCAGCCACATAGTTGATTCCTTCTAGGGGAATGTATCCACCAGTCGTGGTTTTCTCTGCGTATATTGCCGATACTGAAGTATTAACGCCATCTTCTTGTTTTTTCAAAATCACCTCTCCAATCAGGTAATTTTGAATGTATAACAAATGCAATACATAGCAGTATTCCTGTCCATTCTCATCTAGCAAAGGTATCGCAATGACTGTTTCGAAATCATAGAGGTTGTCTACGCGTGTTTCCCCCATAGTGAATATATCCTGATGCTTGTACTTATTAATCCACCCTTGGCTATGCAACACTTTCGTTTTCCAAGGAAAAACAGGAATACTCTTTATTATCGCAGTTCTGATGATCCAGTATATGTTGAATTTGTCTCTCCCCTCTTCTACTGTCGAGAAAGGCTCAACCAGCCGGAAGTTAGATAATCCGTAGTAGTAATACTTGATATCATTTTCTCCATCGAGAATTCCGATAGGGTATATTGTCTGAAACTCAATCGCGTAATATACCACTCCCAGCAACTGATAGGTGGGATAGTCAGTTTGAGAAGACGAGATCTTCAAAAAACATTGTCTGTCACTCAACGGGTTATGATTACTTGTATCTCCTATGATTATTGTAAACTCAGTTATTTGCACTTCGCCCTCTTCTTCGAAAACATGAATGGTCTTCGTGCCAAGTAAAACATCATCATTGCTAAACAGGCACACCGCTAAAGAGGTGTACTCCAAATAAATACCGTATACAGGGATGATTGTTACATTGTCAGCGTTATTGTATAATTCTTTGAACGCATCTGAAGCTATATTGCTATCGGCATACAACGAAAGATGGTCAACGATGTCCAAATTGATTGCATCATCAACATAATAGTCTTCAACAATCCCATTTGCCGGTCTGGCATCATCCTCGATTTGGGGAAATATGGTGATGAAGGTAGAAGTATCCTCAGTGGTTATTGTTGTTGTTGTTGTAAAAGTGTCGGTCCCAGTAGATTCTTCGCGGCAGGATCCGAAAGATACAAATAGTGCAACTGTAAAAACGAATACAAACAACCTTTTCATAAGTATCTTCACTCCTGAACAAGTAGAACTATAGCAATAATGGATTAGTTGATTATTAATCAGTATTGAATAATGAAATCATATACATACAAAGCATATCATTTAAGAGACTGGTTGTGAGGCATTATACAAGGGTGATTTTGAGTCTTCATCTAAAAAAATCATGTTTTTCAATAATATATGATCAATTGACCGTTTGTCATGCAAATCATTAATAAACATCTATTCATATGCCTTTCCAAATACACCATAACCTGTTTTCATCTTTGCCTCATTCATGACTTTATTCCTTAATAAGATTTAGTAACTGCACATTTTTATAGATAACTTCTTTCCCTAATTGTTCAGAAACAATGAACCCTTCTT
>CALGNF010000066.1 GCA_937958685.1 uncultured Caryophanales bacterium | reverse complement strand
GACGACTTCGCCGCACTGAACGTCGAGGACTACGAAACTTTCCACTTCGGATCTGATTATGACCTCACCGACTCGGGCGGGGCGCTGTTGCTTGGATCTTCACCCTATGGTTCTGATGATCCTGTGTCTGTCACCACAATGGCTGACGGATCGCCGGAAACAACGCTGATCCGGTCTCCGATGGATGCGATCACACTTGTTTTCCGACTATTCAGCCGGGCGCAAGTCCTCAAACTGCGGCAGTGGCACAAGCATACGCGCGGGCTTCCGTTCATTTGGGTCGATGACTTTGGTGTTGAACGCGAGGTGAAATGGATCGGAAACTATGTCCCCGAATCTGAAGGCACTCACGAAACATGGACTGTGACTATCAACCTGATTCCTACAGCCGTTGATGCCGGTGGGATATGAGACAATTGACTCACGGTTATAGCGATGAGATTGGGCGGACAGACAGAAACGCTGAACGCTGGTTCCTTGTCGTTGAAACAACGCTCCGCGGGTCAGTGATATTCTGCCAGGCCGGAGAGGACGAGAAAACGTATCCAGTCAACAGGACTGCGACGGTGTATCCGTGGTTGCTGTCGGTTACTCAGTTCAGCGCGGCGAGTGTCGGAGCTCGCGATGTGCAGGTCTATCTCGAATACGACGCCTGGCGATACTACCAAGCTAACCCGCTGATCAACCGCAAGGTCAAGATATATCGATATCGCAACGATCCGCACGCCTGTGACCTGGTCCACGAAGGACGATTCTGGGAGCCTGTCATCTGGGATGCGCTGCAACGGACGCTGCAACTATCAGTTGTAGGATATCCGGCAACTGTGGTTGATGGGGAAATACCGCCGACGTATTTCACGGACGCATCCTACCCGCAGTGTCCAAGCCAGATCCTTAATACCGGAATCCCGTTGCTGGTCGGCACGGTCTACAACTGGACGCCGATACTGATTGACGCTGGCGGCTGGGGGTATCTGGAAGAAGATTTGCAACCGCTCCCAACTTCTGGGTTTAGCGGGTATATCCCTATCGCCGATGGGCGTGCGCAGTATTTCAGGGCGGCTGATCATAATAGCGCACTCCCATCCGGGTTTACGATTTACGAGCAGCACCTAAAAGTCACACCCGGATCACTCGCAGGGTTCCTACAAGATCACGGGGCTGGTTGGCTTTTGTTAAGTGATTCGGCTTATGCAAACTCTGAGCTTTGCCGATGTCCGATTAAAACAAATCCAGACAACCTAAACTACCTCCGGCGCGGGATGCTTGGCACATCTATGGAAAATCTCGCTGCAGGATCAGTTTGCGAAGAGGTTGGGCTGGTGGATATCGACGGGGAAGTTGCGCTTTATCGTAGTCGGAATGCGGCAGCACTATATAGCGTAAGATCCATGTCATCAGCGGATTTCCATGCAGCTGGCGCGTTAGTAAAACAGTACCAGCCCTCTTATCGGTATTTACTCGCGGCGCATGGTGTCAGAAAACAAACACTCACGACAGAAAACCTTTACTGGTTCGATCCGGCGACAGAAAAACTTGTAAAAAATGAGTATCGATCAGCAGTATCAAACACGGCGGCAACTGTTGATATACGGGAGCGCTATGTCTATCGAAATGTAAACCCAAACGCCGTTGTGGCTGTCGATCTAATCAAATATGAGCTGCTTCCAATGGCGACATGCACAAAGGAAGGTGACACAAGCGGATGTTGGCAAGTGGCTGCATACGCGATTGATGAGCCGACAGTTGATCCACTAGACGGAGACACTCCAACGACATGGACGCAATACGCATACACCAAACAAACAGATATATTTCCAGCGTCCGGACACTGGTTACAACACCCTGAAAACTTTACAAACCCAGAAGAAGCCTATGATGGGGATATCAATACAAGCGCTTTAGTAAGATTTCCACCAACTTCAATCATATTTGATGACTCAGAACACATCGTCCAAAACATCACGTTCAACCTGACCGATTTTTCTGCATACCCGGCAGCGGCTGACCTCGTAAAAGCGACGTTCAGGGCGAAATTTGACATGTTTTGTATCGAAACATTCGGTGCAAAAATTGGTGTCGCATTGGATGGGATAACTATCGGATCAATCACCCCGCAACCGGCTGGTCAGCATTATACTGAATATGATTTTGAATATGAGCTTTATGTAAGTCCAGGGATAAATGAAATTTGGCAGAATTTGGACACATACGGAAACCGCGTAACGATGTTTTTTGCGCTGCAATATCATCACGATCACAGCAACGAGGGTGGGTGGAACCCTGTAAACTGGTGCACCTATTACCTGCACGATCTGCATATTTACACGGAATCATGTAGTGATGGGTATTTGCAATTACAGCAGACGGCTGACCCCGCGACCGTTTCCGACACAATCAGCACGGAGCTTTGGATTTACGCGGCTGGCGGTTCGTTCGTGGTCACATACGATGGAGCATGGGGCGATGAGTCAGAACTTATATTCTCAGCCGGTGATGGCGGGGCATGGTTCCACTGGATGATTCCCGGGTCTGATACCTGGGATGAAGCCGCTGACTGGAAAAAACACATCACGATTAAACCGCTTGCACGCTCCGAAATGAGTGACGGCCGGATTTATGACGTGAAGCTGATCCACCATTACACCGATACCGGGTATTGGTCAAACCCGTCCGGAATGTGGGGATCCGGGGTAGCCACCTATACAAGTAAGGCCGGTCAGGAACACATTATTGAAGTCCGTCACGATGGGTCGATTACATATCAGGATGAAATAGAACGTGTGCGGGTATATGTAGAAGGTGTGAACAGTATCGACCATTTTTACATCGGAATCGGAACAGCTGGGAACTATGCGACTGTAACGGAATGGCATGAGATGCCAGCGGGAACTCTGGCACATTTTGTTGACGCGACAGATTTGTTTTCGTGGACATGGAAGATGCTAAACTCTGGTGACCCGTCCGGTAAATCGATTTACCTAAAAACGTCTGATGTGGCAAACGGTCAGGTTCTGACGATCAATACGCTCCAATGGCAAGTGCTCGTAAAACCAGCAACCGACCCGGATAACAACACGTTGGTTATGTCATCCATGCAGGGATATCAGGACTCACTACAGGGACCGTTTGGCGGGTGGATAGTTGAGAATCCGGCCGATGTTGAGAAATGGATCATCCAACAGCGGCTTCAGCTCGATATGTCCGCAATCGATACAGCGTCATATGATACGCTTCGGGATGTCATGTCATCGCGCGGGATCAAGGCGGCCGGCGCTATTTACACCCGTGAAGCAGCCGACGAGTTTTTGAAGCGGTTCCGGGAGCAGTTCGGGTATTCAGCAATCGATCAGGACGGAAAACTGGCTGTCAAGGTATTTCCGACTTGGCAGGATGAGCCTGTAGCGATCCTGGACGCATCCAACACATCTGATTCGATAATCGGGATGTCACTCAGCCCAATGTCGGAGGTCTGCAATTATCCGATCGGGAACTATCGGCCTGCATACTACTCCGGGAACATGCGAAAAATCATCCTTCCCGGGGTCGATCAACAGGACTCCAGGCAGCGGATACGAAAAAACTGGGGTATGGGTGAGATATACGATGAACGCCGGGATGAGCGGGTCCGGAAACAGTGGCGAAACAGTGTGCTTATTGAGGCACTGTCGATGTCCGATCCTGACGCCTGGACGATCGCGCTGGCGTCGTATCAGCACTACCAGCGGTGGATGAAACAGCAGATCAGTCTGGACATGGTGCATGATGAAGATGTGGCGCTTGCCCTGCTGGCATATCGACTCCGACGATACGCATTCCAGCGGCCATTGTTCACGGTGGAGGCGTCACCGCGAGTTGCTGAAGCGCTGTCAACGATGGACGTAGTCTGGCTGGTTCGGCCGGACTTGGAGATGATGAGCAATTTCAGCGTTCCCGGTACGTATGTTGGAGATTACAAGGGACAGTGGGCGTATAAATGCGCAGTCCTGTCGGTGCAACCGGACGGCGAATTGCGCGTGATTGAGTTGGAGGCACTGATGCAGACAGGATCGATGATACAGCAACAAATCGGCGACGCCGCCGGGCAGACTCCATCTTTTGCATGGGGCGTTCCGGGCGCTGGATGGTCACAAGGAGTGTGGAGACGATGAAAAAACATGATGATGTAAGGATGTCACAAATCGCCGGTGGACTACTGGCACTGCTGGCGCTGTTGGTTGTGTCGATTATTCTACCGAACGCAGAGACGATCGATACCCTTGATCCAGTGACTTACTATGCGACGGCAGAGGCTACGGCAGATCCGGACCGATATAACGAGGACCAGGATACGATCAACGCCAACTTGCAGGCAATCGGAACCGCCATCCAGACGCTTGAGGACGGAGCAAACCCCTACACTCCAATCTATCACGCCGGTGCGATCCTGAACATGTCAATAGAGACCGCTGCGGAGGATGATGCAGTCGAAGTTGGCTTCCTGAAATATAATCCATTGACATCGCCGCCGACGCCAGGGAACGGAGAGTGGGTGTTTGAACAGCTTGACAACCTGCAAGCAACCCCGGGTTGGAATGCAGGATATGTTGACGGTATGGAGTTGATTTTGGAAGGCACTCCTGTTAACGGTGACCTTATTACCTACAGAGACGACGGGTTCTATAGAGAAACTCCGGTTCCTCCGACGGTTGTTCCGATGCCTACGCAGGAGATCCCGGACTGGGGGACCGCGACGCCCGTAGCCGCACGTCCACGACACAACACGGACGCTGATACTATGGAGTGGGGCGGGGTCCCGCTTTTGGCGACGACAGTGACATGGTATTACTACGGCAACGGCGACACCGATATGAAGCTTGCGTGTGATTCGGCTGGGCTTCAGCCTACCATATGGTATGCGCCTTACAACATGCTGCTATATAGCATAGACATGACATGTATTTCCGCGCCGGGTGTCGGAAACAGTGTCAACGCGCAGGTCAAAGTTAACTCAACGCCGGTAGCCGATCTGTCAGCGACGATCGGAGCCGCCGCGCAATATGCTGACGATGTCGATAGCAACTATACGGAAGTATCAGCCGGATCAAAAATCGAGATTCCGATTACATTTACCGGGCCGCCAGCGAGGGACGATTACCATGTGCGGCTGCACTGCGTTAGGAGGCCGTGACATGGGCGGTATCGAAATTCAACTGCAAGAATGGGTCGATCTTCAAAAAAAAATTGAAGGTCTTGAAAAGGGGTGCAACGAAACGAACCAACGGCTTGATCGCATCGAGGCACTCCTGACTACCAGCCGGAATATGATTTTCAAATGGGCTGGCAAGTTCGGGACATTCACCTACAGATCGATTGCGCTTTATATTTTGTATCGGATAGCAACACAGAATCCGGAAGTGGCAACAGCCATGAAGGATTTCTTACTTCCATAGGGGGATATATGCGTAAAATCGCTTACATAATGGCAGTTTTGATACTGCTGTCTGGATGCAGTCTATTCAACGGGGATCACTCGAAACCGAAGCCACCGGAACCGCCTCAGCCCGTCGCGTCGGGCATCCCGTCTATCGGAACGGGTGAACTTCGAATCGACGGGGAGCGGGTCATTGCTGCGGGTCTCTACGATATGTTAGTCAATGCCGACTACTACACCGAAGCGAAAATTGACGAGGTAATGACAAGGTATTCCGACGCGGGTTGTAACATGTTTCGTGTGTGGGTTAAAACGTATTTCAGACCAACGGATTGGCAACCGTGGAAATATGACCTGTCCATCCCGAACGAAGACTTCTATAACCGGATGCGGATGATCGCTGACAAGGCCGACAAGCACGGGATCTGCATCGCGTGGGTCTTGATCGATTTCTGGTCAATCCGGCAGGGATTCGGATACCCGCCTGTTGAGCCTGACATCTTGTGCCCGACGAAACATAAAGATATTCCGGGCGTTGAACCCATGATGACACTTTCCGGATACTTCGACGAGTGGGGCGGGTTTTACCTCAACGGTGCACCGAGAGCGCGCAGAATATACAAAATCAACTACGGCACCGGCGAACCTCTCGGCTGCCGCGATCATCCTGCATGGTGGGAGATGTTCAGGCGGGTTGCAACAATCGCCGAAAAGCACCGGGATATAATCTACATCGCCTCCGAAATGTGCAGCGGTGACCGGCCGCATGACGAATGGGACGACCGGGCGATGATCGAATACACAATTAAAGTGCGAGACTTCATCCGGGAGATTTACTCGAACGGCTGCATCATCGGGACATCTGTAAACGATATCAACGTGGAAGTTTACAATCATGTCGACATCGCCGATATTCACGGGCTGGGATACGGCACAAACTGCGATCCTGACAATTTACAAAAAGGACCAGTTACAAGTATCGTATGTTACAACTCTGATGGATGCATGTCTGCCGACCGATACAACCCGGACTGGATCGCGCGCGCGGTTCGTAACGCATGGGCGAAGGGTGGGTTTTTCGAATCGAAAGCGGACTCCGGAGCGCCTATCGACGCGATTCTAGAAGGGTTCAGGAGGGCGAGATAATGGCCGGAATGCCAAACCCAAACAGCCTATCAAGCCGCGTATTGCGATACATGGAACAGCATCCAGACGCAACGAATGAGGAGTGCGCCGACGCTGTAGGGTGTAATATCCAAAACGCAATACGACGCATATCCGATGGACGGCGTAAAGGGCTGATCCCGTATCCGGCACACAAAAGGAAGCGTGTTGTTATGATTGAGACACACCAGCCGACTCCGATCGAAAATGAATCACCGCCGATTCCTTCAGACGAATATGCCGGTTTGGAAGGCTTTCGAAAGTTATACGACAAGGCGTATATCATCCGAGAGAAAATCGACACAGAACTGAAGCGCCGCGGCTGGTACTATGATGATGATTTTCGGGTCATTTGTAAGATGTCTGTAAACGATTGGAAACGGATACGGAATGATTTTGCACACCTTCAGTTTCAATTGCCAGACAAACGGATGGTGTGGGGTCATCCAGAGGTTATCGACAAGATGAAGGAGTTTATTTTGCGATGAACCACGATCACCGCCTTGACAGTTTCCAGAAACACGTAGACGCGACCCGGCAGCACGAAGTTGACCGGGTCGTTGAGTCTCTGAAACAGAAGCTCAAAAAAAAGTCGAACGACTACGACACCCTGTTATCGGAGATTGCGTGTTTAAGAGATCAGTTGTCGATCTCGTTGGCACTGGAAAACGATGCTGCCATTGACAGAAAGCCCATCGAACCGAGGCTCAGCAGTAAGAAAAATGAGGCATCGGTTTACGCGCTGATCTCCGACGTGCATCCTTTCGAGACTGTTTTACCAGAGCAGGTATCCGGGGTTAATCATTTTACGCCGACGATCTGCGAAGCGCGAATGGTAAAGCTGTTTCAAAAGATTGTTATGTGGTCGAACATTCACAGGGCCGGGGTGGAAATCAAGACGTGCATACTCGGTTTCCTCGGTGACCTGATTGGTAACATGCTGCACCGGGAGCAGGTTGAAATGAACGCCGGAACACCGATGGAAGAGATTCTGTTTATGGTCGATATCCTGTTATCCGGCATCGAATACATCTGGAAACATGGCGGGTTTGATGAGATCATTATCCTTTGTTCTCACGGCAACCATGACCGGGGCTTGGATCACTTCGACAAGCGGAAAAACATTGGGAACCAAGCGAAACACGCGCACACCTGGGTTCTGTATCACTTTTTGAAAAAGTGGATACAGGAGAACACTGACTGGAACGTCCGTTTTGAGATCGCAACAGGATATCACCTGTTACAGAACGTATACGGTCGAACCGTTCGACAGCATCATGGCGATGCTGTCAGGTATCGTGATGGCGTTGGAGGTCCCTCGATCCCGCTCAAGAAAAAGATTGATCGCTGGAACACTGCTCCCGGTAATGATGCGGACCTCGACGCGTTCGGGCATTTACACTGGTCTATGATCGATCAGGTGTATGCCGGAAACGGTTCGGTAATAGGATATTCATCCTATTCGGTTGAGAATGGCTTTCCCTATGAACCGCCAACCCAATTGCTTATCCTGCTTGATAAAGAGCATTGGGCAACGTCGTTCAACAGGATCTATGTATGACGCTCCGCGAAAAACAAAGCCTGTTTGTCCGCTGCGTCGTCCAACTGCTGCGATACGCGCATGATCAGGGTTACGAGATCACGTTCGGCGAGATCGGAAGAGCGTCGTGTAGGGAAAGAGTGTAGATCTCGGT
>CALGNF010000065.1 GCA_937958685.1 uncultured Caryophanales bacterium | reverse complement strand
ACCACCGAGATCTACACTCTTTCCCTACACGACGCTCTTCCGATCTGTGAGGCGGAGGGTGAACATGGCGATGAAGAAGACGGCAAGATCGTCGATCAGAAAGAAGAAAACATAGACGAGGATGTACAGGTAATACAGGGAAATCGGCAGTTCGTTGTAGGCGAGGATCTGGGTGTAGAGCAGTGGCAACCCCGCGGAACAGGCCAGTTCGAGCAGATTGACGGAAATAGCCAGGATGATGATGCCCAGCAACGCGAGCGGCAGGCTCTTTTCGCTGACCAACGCCCGGATTCGGTCCATGATCTTGCGTCTTTGGCCGCCATCGGCGACCTCGCAACCATCGGCTTCGGTTCTGGCGCGCAAGAGATGCCGGATGACGGCGGTGAGGCCGAAGCCAAGCGCAAAGACGCCGATCAGAATCCTGATCCAGGTGATTCCGGCGATCGTCAGGGCGACATTGAGCCAGGCAGCCATGATCAGAAAGTACACAAAGGCGGAAGTCATGAGAAAAGTCAGACCGAGCAGCCACATCCGCGCTTTGTTCTTCATGTTGAAGAGCATCGTGATCAGAAAGAGCAGAATCCACATCGCACACGGGTTGAACCCATCGACGAACCCGATGACCACGGCGCCGACAAAGAGCGAGAGTTCGTCGATGGGAACCTCGCCAATCAGGGGTAGCTTGACATAGTCGCCGGGAGCGAATCTGACGGATTCGATGTCTTCTGGCAGCACCGCGATGCCGTCGATGAGTTTTCGGACAACATCGACATGAGCCTCAGCGGTGTAGCGCCCGATCAAATTGATGATGTCGGCTTCGGTCTGAGGGCCGAAGCCAACCAGAGCCGCACCGCCGATGACGATGAAGGGCGTGAGCGCCATCCGCTTGTCGAAAACAGCCCTGACTTCGCCAAAAAGGGCTACGGCTTCAGGATCTTTGCCGACATCATAGCGGTGGATGACGATGTTGGTGAAGTCGCGTTCCAAGGTCTCGAGAAAGATCCCCGCTTCTTGGCAGTGGGTGCAGATCTCATCATAAAAAAAATGGATCGCGACCGTCTCTTCCGCATTGGCATGGAGTGGGGCCGGAATGATCAAGACGAGAAAAAGCGCAAGGGCTAGAAGCGCTTTGAGGCTTTTCATATGGTTGACTCCCGTAGCGCCCGAGCAAGGTTGTTCACGGATGTTTCGCCGATAAGACGCTGTTGTCGTCCGTCTTTGGCGATGAAGATGGTCACCGGGAGGATTTTTCCCGGCGCATAAGCGTCGGCCGTTGCTCCGTTCTCGTCGATATCCACTTCTTCTACCTCGATGCCGGTGGCGCCTTCCAGGAGTTTGCCAAGACGCGCGCGCATCAGGAGACAGCTCGGACACCAGGAAGCGGTGATGAAGATGATTTTCATCCTTGCACCAGCCTTTCGAGAGCGGTGCAAAGCGCATCGATCTCCCGCGCGGTCGATAGGTGAGATAGGGAGATCCTGATTGCCGACTTGGCCAGGTCCTCGCTGCCGGTGAAACGGAATACCGCTTGGGAGAAGCCGATGTCGCTGGCACAGGCGGTTTGGGTGGAAACATAGATACCCTGCTCGCCCAAGGCATCCCTGATGGCGGTCGAAGGCAGCTTTGCCACACTGAGATTGACAATTTGAGGCAGGCAGTGGTCGTTACTGTTGATGTGAATCCCGGGCACTCCCGCCAGTTTGGCCCGGAGATAGCGATAAAGACCGATCACTTTTTCCCGGCGATCCTCAAGTTCCTTGGTGGCGAGCCTCACGGCTTCGGCCAGCGAGACGGCAAGCGGCAGGCTGGGGGTGCCCGGACGGGAAGCATTGAAGCTGTTGCCGCCAACGAGAACGCGCTGAAGCTCGAGCGCTTGCGGTTTGATCAACGCGCCGACGCCTTTGAGGCCATGGATCTTGTGCGCGGAGAAGCTGACGAGATCGGGCAACGGCGCCGACAAGGGCATCTTTCCAAGGGCCTGGGTGATGTCCGCGTGAAAAGTGATATGGGGGTGGAGTGACAGAAGCCTCTTGATGGCGCCCAAGTCCTGGACAAGTCCGATTTCGGAATTGACGGCGCCGATGGATACAAGATAGGTGCTTGGCGTGATCTGTCGCTCCAGGGCGTCGATATCGATGACACCATTTGCATCGGTCTTCGCGAACTCAACCTGCACCCCCGTCTTCTGCAGTTCGGTGAAACAGGCGGTGACGGAGGGATGCTCGAAGACTGTTGTGATCGCGTGGGCGTTTTGCGGGCGTTTTAGACCCCGGATCGCCAGGTTGTTCGCCTCGGTGGCGCCGCTTGTGAAGACGACCTCGCTTTCGGGACATGCGAGGTCGCGGGCGATGCTTTGGGCGGTTTCCGCCAGCAGGGTATGCGCAACTACCCCGAGCGGATGTCCGGAGTTGGGATTGGCGATATGGTGTCTTGAGGATTCGACAAAGCGCTTGAGGACGCGCTCATCGCACGGGGTGGTGGCTGAATAATCGAGATAAACCATCGGTTCCTCCCCTGGGCAATAACCGTCAGCATCATTATAGTATAGCAGTCACTCAAAGTCAACCAAACGCAGGAAGTCCCCAGGTTGGGAAACTTCGCGTCGGTTATTCAGGTCATCCCAAGTAATGGATCGCTTCGCCCAAGAGACCCATAGCCCCCTCGTGGACTAGCTCCGCCATCGTCGGATGGGCGAAAATCGTTTCTTTGAGTTCGGAGGCCGTCATGCCGCTTTGCATCGCCACGGTGAGTGGCGCGATCAGCGTTTCGGCATCGCCCCCGAAGACAGCGGCGCCCAGAAGCGTTCCGGTATCCGGATCGGCCAGCAGCTTGATGAAACCTTGGCTGTTGTCCATGATCAGCGCCTTGCCATTGGCGGCAAAGGGAACCTTGGTGATGGTATATGGAACATTTCCCGCCTGCAAGTCGTTTTCGTTTTTTCCGATTGTTGCGATCTGCGGCGCTGTGAAGATCACGCTCGGGACCGCTTGATAATCCATTTCTTTGGCGGTTCCGACGATGTTGTCGACCGCGACGATCGCCTGGTGGCTAGCCACATGCGCAAGTTGCATGATGTTGGTGACATCACCGATCGCATAGATGCCGGGAACGTTCGTCCGCATCCTCCGATCGACTGTGATCGCGTTTTGCCGGTCGCGGATGATCCCAGCTTTTTCCAGTTGCAGACCCTCTATGACCGGTCCGCGCCCCACCGCCTCGAGAACAAGATCGCCTTCCGCATGCTTTTCCTCGTCTTTGTGAATGTAGGTGACCACTGCCTGGCCGGCCTCATTGCGGGCGATTCCGGTGACCTTGGCCCCGGTCGTGATCGTGATGTTCGCCTGTTTCGCATAGCGATGCAGGCGCTGGCTGAGATCCTTGTCGAGCGAGGGCAAGATCTGCGGCAAGAACTCGATCACCTGGACGTTGACACCCATCCGTCCATAGACGAAGGCGAACTCCATGCCGATGATGCCGCCACCAATCACAACGAGCGTCTTTGGCAGGATTTTGTTGGCGAGCAATTTGTCGGAATCATAGACAAGATCGAGATCGGTTCCGGGAATCGGCAAGTGTTTTGTCTTGCTGCCGGTGGCGATGATGGCGTTCTTGAACCCAACATCGACTTGCTTGTCTCCCTGGTCGATGCGAGCCGTCTTTGTCCCGGTGAACTCACAACTGCCCTTGAGGAAGCGGACCTTGTTTTTATCCAGCAATGTCATGATCCCGCCGACGAGCGTGCTCGTCACAGCATCCTTGCGGTCGATGATCTCCCCAAGATCGAAGGTGACGCTTTCGGCTTTGAGGCCGAATTTGTGGGCCTCCCGCATCTCCAGATAGAGATCGGCGGCCTTGACGAGCGCCTTGGTGGGAATGCAGCCGACGTTGAGACAGGTTCCTCCCAGGTATTGCCTGTCGACCAGGACAACATCCAAGCCCTTCCTCGCCGCATAAATCGCGGCAACGTAGCCGCCGGGTCCGGCGCCAATGATCAATAGGTCGGTATTCAGGGTTTCACGGTTCATGATGGCCTCCTGCAACGGTATTCGTTATCAATGATTATACCATTTTTCCCGCGGTCTGACAACCCGATCACATCAATGCAGATCGCTTGAGAAATCCGTCGCAAATTGATAAAATATAGTCATGAAACCAATCAGGAGGCCAATTATGGATTATCTCGATATCAGACTGTCCGGCAGCGATGGTAAGGAGCATGCCTTACGCGACTTTCAGGGCAAGAAAGTAGTGCTTTACTTCTACCCCAAAGATGACACTCCCGGGTGCACAACCGAGGCCAAGGACTTCACCATGCTGCGGCAGGATTTTCAAAAACGCGGCTACGAGATCATCGGTGTTTCCCGCGACACGGTCAAGTCACACATGAGTTTCTGTCAGAAACACGGACTCGACCTGCTGCTTTTAAGCGACACCGACGAACAACTCGTCAACGCCTTTGCCGTGCTCAAGGAGAAATCACTCTACGGCAAGAAGTACCTCGGAATCGACCGCAGCACCTTCATCCTCGATGAACGTGGCAAGATCATCAAGGAATACCGCGGTGTCAGCGCCCAGAACCACGCCGTCACAATTCTTGAAGAAATATAAGATAGAAGCGATTCTATCTTTCTTTTTGCATCATTGTTAGCACTCTAACCTTGACAGTGCTAATGAGCGGTAGTATAATAGTTACGGCTAGTAAGGAGATGATATCGATGAACAATCAAGAGCCGGAAAACTATGACAAAGATCCGGAACTTCTCGACAAATACGGCCGCAACATCATCAAGGAAGTAAAAAGCGGGAAGATCGATCCCGTGATCGGCCGCGAGGAGGAAATCCGCCGGATCATCAAGATCTTGAGCCGCAAGACCAAGAACAACCCGGTGCTGATCGGCGAACCCGGTGTCGGCAAAACCGCGATCGTGGAAGGCTTGGCAAGAAGGATCGTCGACAAGGACGTCCCTTTGGGCCTGCAGAACAAGATCATTTACGAACTCGATCTCAGATCGGAAGAGCACACGTCTGAACTCCAGTCACCGAATACGAACTC
>CALGNF010000064.1 GCA_937958685.1 uncultured Caryophanales bacterium | reverse complement strand
ACGAGCTCGTATTCGGTGACTGGAGTTCAGACGTGTGCTCTTCCGATCTGCCCGCTGCTGGGCAGTCGTACCCGCTCTTGACGAGGATGGCCTGTGTCCCCGGTGCGCGCCGATTGTAGCCGATTTTCACCAACCGAACGAATGAGCCGATGATTTGTTTCATCGGCTTTCGCTCGGCCTGTCAATTGACTTTTACTCGGTGATTTAGTATACTAAATTGACAACAAGACAACTTCTACAGTCCATAACGGAAAAGAGGCCGGATATGAAAATCAATGAATACATCGACCATACCTATCTGAAACCTGTCGGCACCAGGCAGGAAATCGACAAGCTGCTGGCGGAGGCGATCGCGCATCAGTTCAAGAGCGTCTGCGTCCAACCCGTCTTTGTCGACTACTGCAAACGACAATTGGCAGGCTCAGGCGTGTTGGTTTGCACGGTCATCGGCTTTCCCCTGGGACAAAACACGCTCGCAACCAAGGTCTTTGAAACTTTGGATGCGATCCAGAACGGCGCCGACGAGATCGACATGGTGATCAACATCGGCGAGGTCAAGGCTGGAAATTACGCCTACATCGCCGAAGAGGTGAGCGAGATCGCCAAGGCGGCCAAGGGCCATTGTCTGAAAGTCATCATCGAGACCTGCTATCTGACGGATGAGGAGATCATGCTCGTTTCCCAAGCAATCGCCAAAACTCCGGCAGTTTTCCTGAAAACTTCGACCGGGTTCGGACCCGCGGGAGCGACGCCCGAGCACGTCAAGTTGATGAAAGCCCATGGCGGCGGCAAGCAAGTCAAGGCCGCCGGCGGGGTTCGGACGCTGGCCGACTTTGAGAAAATGGTCGCGGCAGGAGCCACAAGGATTGGCACCAGCAATGGTGTCAGCCTGATGCAGAACGAAACCGGGAGCGGTTATTGATGGAATTCGATCAAACCGCCATCATCGACAAGACCAGGAAGCTCGTTTCTCCCTTCAATCTCGCGCGCACATTGGTGATGATCATCATCTACATGCTGGTCGTCATCGTCGCTTTCATCTTGCTTGAGGTCGATCTCGATCCTGTGGTGATCAGCGTCATCGTCGTCATTTTGACCGCCTATTTCATATCGAAGGACTACCTGCTGTCGCAACAGACGACCAGGATGATGCGCACGCATCAGCGTTTTCTTGAAGCCAAGCACGGCGAGCTTTTGTATTTGCCGATCCTTGGCCGGAGCGGTTCCTTGTTTCACCTTAAGCAGGCGGCTCTGTTCATCCGCGAGGAAACGCTCTCGATCGAGGTGTTCGGCCGCCGGACGATGCGGCATGGTCCCCTTGAGGGAATCGCCGTCGCCCGGGGGGATGACTTTTCGCTTTGTTCCTGCACACACGATGCGAAATTACCCATCTTGTCCGTGAAATCACAGATCAAAGGTCAGGATTTTTCTTTCTATGTCATCGACGACGATAGTCTGTCCGCATATTTTCTACCCGACCCCCAACCCCTTGAAAAGGAAGTGACATGATGTCTACACCGCACATCCAAGCAGAAATCGGCGCCATCGCCAAGACCGTCCTGATGCCCGGAGACCCCTTAAAGATCGGAAGAGCACACGTCTGAACTCCAGTCACCGAATACGACCTCGT
>CALGNF010000063.1 GCA_937958685.1 uncultured Caryophanales bacterium | reverse complement strand
GATCGTATTCGGTGACTGGAGTTCAGACGTGTGCTCTTCCGATCTATGCCAGAAGTCTATATATGGGGAATACATCTATAGTATACCATATCTCGCCATGGATGCAACAGCGCCAGGAATATTCACCACCGATTTTTTATTCATCCGCCGTCAGAACGTCGTTGGTGATGATCAGAAACTCATCTTGGAGATAGACGGCCTCGCCCTCTTCCAATTGGTGTGCCGGATGGAAATCAGTGGTCATCAATTGTGCTCCGGAAGCCATTGCCCGGGCTCTTGTGTCCGGATCGACAACCAGGTTCGCATCCATCCGCGTCCTGACGATCAGGTTTGCATCCAGCAATGCTGCGATGTTTTCCACATTGGGATCGTTGTGAACGACGAAAGTGGCGTAGGGGTGATCGACATTGAGGTTCGAGACACCCGGGAACATGGCCATCGAATCATAGTCCGGATCGGTTTCCAGGTATGTTTGGGTAAAGGAACCGGGATGAAGAACGACGATGATCTTGCCGAGAAGTTCGGTTAAGAGAGGCCAAGACTCCGCCTGCAGCCTGGCGTTTGGCGAATCGTGACCGTCCATCAGCATTCCCGGGGTATACAAACTGTCTTCAAACTTATCCTTCAGAAGCTCGTCAAGCAGCAACAACTCAATTGCCCCGATGTTGGCGAGCATGGGGTCCAGGATCATCCAGTCGTCCTTGAGTTCGAAGAGCAGGATGATCGGGATGTGTCCGGGGTTGCCGTCGGACCAGAGTTTAATCTCTTCCAGAGCCAGCGCCAGTTTGGCGGCGGTGGTGCTGTTGTCCACAAGCGGCACATGGGTGCACTCGAAATCGCCGCGGCGGTAACGGACGTCAAGTTCAAAACTGCGGATCCCCAGGTCCAGTTGCGCCGTCAGGTCGGGATTGCCGTATTTGAGGGCTTCGGCTTCCGCGAAGGAGTCGCCCAGGCCGACAAAGAGTTTGCCGAGGCCGGTCCCCAATTTTTTATAGGAATTATGGGAGGCGATCATCCTGATCTCGTTCAGCCTGAGCGTCGTCGTCGCCAGATCGAAAGCGACGAACTGCTGTTCGTCCACAGGCACATAAGTCCCGTCGTAAAGTTCTGCCAAATCCGCAAGATGCCGCTTCTGCCAGGAGATGTCGTGCCACCTGATGCTGTTGAACACCAGCACGAGCGTCAGGAACAGACCGATGGCGGTCAAGATCGTGAAGATGATCACCTTGGCTGTCGTCTTCAATATTTTCAGCATACGTGTTTCCTCCTAAGGGTGGGTTTCATGACAGCAATTCTTCCCAACGGGCATAAAGAACGAGATCTTCAGTGACAATCAGCGTCGCGGGAAGGGGGTTTCCCGAAAAATCAGGCTCGCGATACCAGCCCAGAAACTCATAGCCCTCCCTCGCGGGTACGGGCAGAACGATCTCCGCTTGGTCACGGATACCCGCCAGTTCATCGATTGCCGGTGCGCCGTTGGTCACAAATGTGACCAGATGATAGAGGATGACCTCGATCTTGAGCGTGGTGGCTGAACCTTTGTAGGAGACGGTCAGCACGTGTTTCCCGGGGATAGCGAATTTGGCCTGATCGGAAGCGGAAAGCATGTCCATGGTGAAAGGAACAAGCCGCTTCTGGCCGCTCGGCCAGTAGGCGACGATCGCATAGTCGTCATATTCATGGCTGCCGTAAGTGTACTCGCGATATTCGGGAACGTCTCCTTGCGTCGCTTCTTCCGACACAACCTCCAGCCGCCCGCAATCCGTGGTTGCCGGTTCCAGGGCCAAATACAGGCTGCCGGATGCTGCCAGGGCGACAATTCCCCACAACAGTCCTTGTTTCCACTTCATCTCGATTCCCCCGCCATTTCGAATCATCTGCTGCTCTTGGCGAGATTATTATAACATATCCGAGGCCTGGAAACTCCATATCCGAGAAACAAAAAGCGAACCCGCGAGAAAATACGGGTCCGCTGATCTTAAGGCGAATCGCTTAGGAATGATGATGCTGGTCGGTATGCGGCTGTGTTTCAGGCTCCGGCGTTTCCGCTGGCTGGGCTTCGGTGACGATTTCGACCTCGCTGACGCCGCGTTTGGCTTCGATGATGCTGAGCAGGAGTTTGCCTTCATCCTCAACCGCCTTGACGCCGTCGGGAAGCCTTAGGTCGCGGACATGGATGACATCGCCCAGATGGCAGTTGGTGACGTCGATGTCGATAAAGTCGATGCCTTTGTCGACGGAGTATTCCACTTCGACCTCGGTGGCTCCGGTGACGACGATGCCGTTGAATTTTTCCATCGCCTCGCGACCATGGATGCGCACTGGCACTTTGTTCTTGATCAGGTTGCCGTGCTCGACCTTGAGAAAGTCAAAACTGAGAATGGTCTTGGGATTCATGACATCGGTCTGGACATCCTTGATGAATACCTGATGGGTCTTGTTGTCGAGTTTCACTTTGAAGGATTTGGTTTTGCCGAAAGTCTTGTAGGTATCGCGAAACTCCTTGTCATCGGCTTGAATGGGGATCGGCTTGATGCCTTTGCCGTAGATCACCCCCGGAATCCGTTGCGTTTTTCTGAGTGAGGCGGGATGTTCGGTCCGTTTTTCGATCTTCATATGAGCTCCTTTCGTCGATACTATGGGTATATTATACCACGAAAATGCTTGTCAACCAACCCCTGGACGAAATGAGAAACAATCAATATGGCAGAATGGCATGGGGTTGAAGCATGTAATGGATTTCCGTCGTGGAACAGCCTTTGTGTTTGTTGTCGGCGGTGGCGATGAGTCCCTTTCTCGACTCGTTCCGCAGGTCGATGCTGACATAGGGCGAGAGAAATCGAGGGTGGCCGGAAATTGAAGCAGACTGAATAACGCGATCATGATCCTGGACATGTTTCTCACAATCCTCATCCTCTTGGTGAACCAAAATGATTGCCGGGCGCAAGGTCAAAACATGGTTCAATGCGCTTCGGCGTTGTCATGGCAGTCGCCGGTAGAGGTCCTTGCGTTTCAAGTTGTGGTGTTTGAGGCTGGCGTACCAGTTGCGATGAACCAAAAGCTTGTAGACGAAACGGGGAAAATCAGGTGAGAGGTACGCATCAGGCACTTGGCGCTTATCACTGATCGCCTTTGCCAAAGCGGTGAATGCCACTCCCAACGACTTCCGCTTTCCTTGGCCGAGCGCAACTTGCTTCAAACTGGCAAGCGCCGCTCCGGCGCCGATCCCGACGCCGCCGCCCCAGATGGCGGCCATCCCGGCTACCCAGTTTTTGCAGCAGGCGATGGCATTGACGCATTGTTTGCCTTCAAAGAAGCCGGCATGGACAAGCGCGTAGACGGTGGGTTTGTGTTTTTGGTTTTCGATCATTTTGGCAATGATCGGCAGACACGCCAGAAAGTGTCCGGGGATGCCGTCAAAATATAGGGGAAACGACAAGATCAGAATATCGCTTTCCGCGATGGCCTGTAACCCGGCTGCGGATACCTCGGGGTTGTCCAAGATGAGCTCTTGGCACTCATGTTCGCCATTGACAAGGCCTTGGAGTTCTTTGAACAATCTGAAAGACGTCGATTTGGCTCCTTTGGGGCTGCCGATCAAGACGGCGATTTTCATCATAGCGCCTCCTTGATCGTTTCCATGTCGGTAAAGAAGCGGGTTTCCACGAAACGCGCTTTCAAGTTGAGGGCTTGGGCCTTGATCAGTCTTGATGCCGTTGCTTTTTCCATTTCGGTGATCGCTCCCCCATAAAAAAGCACTCGAAAACGGAGGCGTCTGGGGTAACGGCTGAGATGATGCATCTCGTTGCGGGTGATATGGAAGAGAGGCAGCATATAGCCGATGCTGCGGTCGAGAACCATCTTCACCGCCGGACTTTCGCAGCCATAAAGACAGGAACTGATCAGGATCAATTCCCGCGAGCGGCCGATCAGTGCGCCCATGTTCTGATAGGCGTCGGGGATGATGCATTGTCCGGGGGTCTTGATCCAGCAATGGAAACAGCCGCGGCAGGGTTTCGGCATGGTCGTGGTATCGATGATGTGACAATCTTCATTTGGTGCGGGCAAGATCCGCCGCGCTTGTTCCTGGTCAAGGTCGTGGATGATCAATTTCATGATACACCTCCGGTGATCGCCGGCTTTTCGACCGCTTTCGCCGAATAAAATCCCTGCGCGATGCACCCATCACCATTCTAACATAGTGATGACCATAATGAACAATGTCCGCGAAATTCGGCGGATAAATGTCCTTATACAACCGCGAAACGGGAATCATTTTCAACCAAAGCAAAAAAACGTCCCTCCAAAAGAAGGAACGTTGGTGCCGTTGAGCAGTTGGTTGATTGCGAAAGCTCAATTATCAAGCAATAGGTTCTTGATTTCCGCAACCGAAAGGATCCTCCCTGACGCTCTCACCGTGTCGTCGATGACGAGCGCGGGTGTTTTCATGACGCCATGTTCGATGATCGCGGCCACATCGGTGACCTTGACGATCGTTGCGGTCATGTCTGCCTCAACCAGGGCCAAACGGGTGTTTTCCTCCAGCCGGCGGCAGCTGGGACAGCCGCTTCCGAGGATTTTGATTATCATCAATCGTTCTCCTTTCCTAATAGATCCACAGTCCTGCCATAAAACCGATCGCGCCTGAAAGAAGAATCACCAGGCCAAAATAAGTAAAACCTTTTTTAATGCCCAATACCTTCGCGATGACGATCATGTTCGGAAGACTTAATGTCGGTCCCGCGAGAAGCAGTGCTGTTGCCGGCCCCATGCCCATCCCTAAAGAAAGGAAGGAAGTGACAATCGGCACCTCGGTCAGGGTCGCGAAATACATCAGAGCGCCGAATCCCGATCCCAGCAGATTCGCCCATATGGTATTCGCTCCGACCAGTCTAGCCATTGTTGCCGGGGGAATCAAATACGTGATAATCCCAGCCAAGAAAATACCGATGATGAACAGGGGAATGATCTTCTTGGCCAATTTGGCGGTTTCTTTGACCCAAGTCCATAATTCCGATTTTTGGAAATACATTATCAATTGGACACCCAAGACAATCGTCAGGATTCCTGTCGGCAGCGGATTCTTGACGCCCAAAACGAGGATGGCGATCAGTGTTGCGAAGAACAAGAGATTCTGCCATGTTTTTCTGGGGCTGATCGCATCGCTCACAAACATCGCCGCATTGGCTTCGACGGTTTCCGATTTGCGATAAAGCAGACTGATGATCACACCGATGATCAACGAAAGGACGATCGCGCCGATGACCCGGACCAGTCCGATGGCAACGCCGATCATGCTGAAGGTCATGGTGATCGCCAAAATGTTGATCGCCGGTCCCGAAAAGAGGAACGTGATCGCCGGTCCGATGCCCGCTCCCTTTTTGCGGATGCTCGCGAACATCGGTAGCACCGAACAGGAACAGACCGCCAGAATGGCGCCCGAGACAGAGGCGACCAAGTAGGATAGCGTCTTGGGAGCATCAGGGCCAAAGTGCTTGACGACCGCTCCCTGCGACATGAACGTGGCGATTGCACCTGACAAGAAAAAAGCGATTGTGAGCGAGATTACCCGGGGAAGCGTGAAGTAGGCAACCAAGGCTTCCCAGCCGCTCAAGAGTATTTCTTTCATCTTCTATGTCCCTTCTGTGAGCAGTTTTCTAGTTGCATGCACACTTGCAGTCACACGCTTGGATTTTGCCGGTATCACCAATGTAGCTGATCGCACCTGTGGGACACAACTTTTGGCACCCGCGACAACCAGATACACAATTGTTCGGATTAACAACTTCCGGCCTGCTTTTCCCCTTTACATAAACTCCATTGCAGCATTTGGCAACACAAGCGCCACATTCGGCGCATAGGTCGTAATCGATCACTGGATACCATGTCTCTGCCATAATAAATCCTCCCTTGTGATAAGATACTCTTTGTGCCGTATGGGATTGCACTTGTCGGTTTGTTTGTGCTTGCAGCATCGAATAAAGGCGGTTTTTCCGTTATCGGGATACTTTAGTTCAGAGATGCTCTGGATAAGCAGCTATACTTTGTTTTATGATGCTTACTGATTCGCAGTTGGAAACACCTTTGCTGTTTTGTTGGCAATTTTTACAAGAATGAGCATTACAGGCACCTCGGTCAACACGCCGACGACAGTCGCTAAAGCGACACCGGGAAAGAGCGGAAAGAGCGCGATGGCCACGGCAACTGCCAGTTCGAAGAAATTACTTGCCCCGATCATGCCTGCCGGAGCGGCAATATTATGGGGAAGCTTGAGTGCTTTGGACGCGCCGTAAGCGATACCGAATATCAAAAATGTCTGGATAACGAGTGGAATCGCGATCAAGAGAATATGCAGAGGATTGCTGATGATGAGGTCGCTTTGAAGCGTAAAGATCAGGATGAGGGTAAGCAAGAGTCCGCTGATCGTGAGCTTAGTGAATTTTGGTACAAACACCGTTTCCAGATATGTTTTCCCTTTGCTTCTGGAAATCAGGTGTCTTGTTAAAGATGCTGATGCAAGTGGAATCACCACAAATAAAAACACCGACAAGAACAATGTTATCCAAGGAACGGTAACTCCGCTGGCATTGAGCAAGAACCCGACTATGGGTGCGAAAAGCACAAGAATGATGAGGTCGTTTGTTGCCACCTGCACCAACGTGTATGCAGGGTCCCCTTTCGTGAGCCCACTCCACACAAAGACCATGGCGGTACACGGAGCCGCACCCAAAAGCACAGCTCCACGTAAGTAGTCATTCGCCAGGTCATTGGGAATGATGGCTCTGAAAATGATGAAGAAGAACAAATATGCAACACCAAACATTGTGAATGGTTTGATTAGCCAGTTGGTGATCCAAGTGACGAACAATCCTTTGGGGTTCTTGCCCACGTTTTTGATTGCCGTGAAGTCAATCTTTAGCATCATCGGATAGATCATGATCCAAATGAGGATTCCTATGGGAATGTTAACGCTGGCAATCTCGAATCGGCCAAGAAATTCTGGTACAGCTGGCAACCATAAACCTAACAACACGCCAATACCCATACAGAGAAGCACAAAGGCAGAGAGGTATTTCTCAAAGAAGCCGATTTTCATATGACGCTCCTGTAAGACCCGATCATAGGTAATTTCTGCATGCTTGATTTACCCGCAATCTAGATTGGCAATTGATCCCCGGCAACGGGATCGTTGTTGAGGTTGTCAAGATATTCAGACAATAAACTTAGTTTGGTTCTATCGACCGTGTATTTCTTCCAGGTACCGTCCTTACGAAACGTCACAAGTCCTGTTTTGGCAAGAAAATTCATGTGATAGGACAGGGTTGGCTGAGATATCGGCAGCTTCTGTATCAGCGCACAACCGCACATCTCTCCCTTGATCAAAAGTTCAATGATGGTGAGCCGGTTTTCATCGCTGAGGGCTTTGAACAAATCCGCTTTTCCCTTATTCATAGTTTTGACCTCCCATTATACATAAATATATATCTATATTCATATTCCTCTATATTTTATATCAGCGTTCGTCCCGTGTCAATGGCCATCGTGCAAAATGATGAACATAAAAACACCCTCAAGGGGTGTTGTCAAGGGGATCGCCGGTCACTCTTCAAGCGGAAACGGGATTGCTGAGATCTTCGTTCTTTCGCTTGCTGATAGCTTTATGGATGAAGAAGAGATAAGGAACGCCCATATTCGTCTCGAGCAGGGAATTGACGATCAAAGTCTCGATCCCGCCCTGACGGATGCCGCCGATGGCGAGAGCGGCCTCCCAACCCAATTGAACGATGATGCCGATCGCCAGCAGCCAAAGGATGTCGATGCGTTTGGTCTTGTCCTTGAGCGTGATGTTGTGGATCAAGATGAAACCATAGCCGACAATGAGCATGATGCCCATGACGCCATGATACATCGCCGTGCCGCGATAGATTGTGATCTCGCCGAATTCAGCGCCAAAAGTCCGGGCGATCAACGGACAGGCGATCCACCAGAGCACGATCAAAAGCGACCATTCGAGCAAATGCCTGTCTTTCTTCAGCCACAGCCAGATCCAGGCGAAGTTGGTGATCCCGTAACTGAGCGAAAGCCATAACAAAAACCAGAAATACGAAGCTCCCTCGACGACTCGTGTACCCAAGGCAAGATAAAAGATCCCGTAGTCGACAAGAAAATAGACAATCCCGCCGAAGAGGGCGAAGAGCGCCGTCAGATACCGCCTCGACCACACGAGAAGCGCCATAAACAGCACCAAAAAAGCACAGTCGAGATATACATACAGATGATTGAGGATCCGGCCGGGAATGATCTCCAGCAAGATGGACGGGTTAATTGACACCATGTTTACCTCCGCATGCAAACTGTCGATAAAAAGGGGGGACTCAACTCACTTTGATGCGATTGCGGCCATGGGTCTTGGCGTGATATAGGTTGGCATCGGTGCGGCGAAACAGGGTCTTGCTGTCTTCTCCTTTTTGATGGAAGGCGCCGCCAACCGAAATTGTGATGTGGGTTTCCTCACCCGTGTCGAGGATGTGGGAGGATCGTTCCACCACGATCCGGAGCCGCTCCGCAATCGCCGTCAAATCCCCAAGGTTGTCGACAAAAAAGACGCCGCCGAATTCCTCACCGCCCCAGCGGCTCACGAAATCGTCCTTTTTGACGTTGGCCGCCAGTGTGCGGGAAACGAGTTTGAGGATCTCGTCGCCGACATCGTGGCCAAACCGGTCGTTGATACTCTTAAAATTATCGATATCCGCGATCAGAATCCCGAAGGTCTTGCCAAACCGCTTTGCCTCGTTCAAAGCCACGTCGAGGCGATACTCGAAGTAGGACCGGTTGGCGATGTTGGTCAGGGCGTCGATTCGCAGTTTGTCCTTGAGAGATTGGTTTTCGGAATAGACATCTTTTTGAAAGCGCTCGTCCGTGAAAATTTCGATGGCGGCGACGATCTTGTTTTCGGTGTCGAAAACCGGAATCGCCTTCACGTTGACGGGGATGCGGTGCCCTTGCTTGTGCCGCAAATAGACGAAGGTCTCATTGATTTCTCCGGATATCAGCGTTTTCTTCAAGGGGCAGCCGTTTACGCATAGAAGCGTCCCGTTCTCATCGATATGCTGTAGAACGTTCTGATGGCATTGACGGTTGGTCACCTCAGAGGCGCCATAACCGCTGATTCTTTCGCTGCCGTCGTTCCAAAAGATGATCCTGCGGCTTTTGTCCACCACATAGACGCCTTCATACAATTGAGACAACAAATCCTTGTTAAATCGGGGGTTTTCCTCCATAGACTGATATTTGCCTCCGTCTGTCAATATTTTTCCTGCAAAACCCTGAGAAACGCGGCACTGTAGTGCTCAAGCCGAAAGATATAGTGTTTTTCGTTATAGTAAAAACCTAAGTCGCGCCTGAGGGTGACGGTCGCGTTATCGATTTTGCCGATGGGAATCGTTTCCGTATGTGCGCCTGTGACATGGAGATTGTGATCGCAATACTTAAGAGTCACCTCGCCGATCATGATCTGTGATTCGTCCTCGATCTTCAAAAATGACAGATAGCCTTGGCTCATGATCGTACTTGCGCGTAGTCTGTCACCGAATTGGCGCTGGAACTTGTTCCAGTCGATGAGATTGTCGAACACAAAATCCTGGATGAAGCCGTATTTGTCGACTTTGCCCTCGGCCTTGCAGGCGGTGCAGCGGATGGCGTTGCCTTCGGTTTTGATGGTGTTGACGCCCTCGCAGTGGGGACAGACATAGACGATGTTCTCCAAACCCTCGGCGAGGCGCTTGCCCGGGTGGGGGATCATCACCTGGCGCTGGTATTCGTAATCATTGTGATAGAGCGCTTTGTTCACGATCGTGCCGATCTCCTCGGGGCTCATCTCCTTGAGACGGTCCTTGGTGATCTCCAGTTTGTAGTTCAGTTCAATCCGACGGTTGCGTCGCTTGCCGGTCGCCCAGCGCGGTTTGGAAAGATAACCGCCCTTGACGTTGCAGGTGATGACGTCAAGCCCAAGTTTCTTGATCAGTTTCATCGTCGCTTCTTCAATGTAGCCGGTTTCCCCGTAGAAAGTGGTGTCGCCCTCGGGGAAGATCAGGATCGGGTAGCCTTTCTTCACCGCATTGAAGACCATCCGGATGGTGTTGATGTCGCTCTTGCCTTTGGATTTGGGGATCACGTGGGCGACCTGGGTGACAAAGAACTTTGCCGGCTGGCGGGTGAAGAGCGTCTGTGAGGCGATGATGAAGGGGACGTTGAGAAAGCGCATCGGTACATGCACGACATCGAACAGAAAGGTGTGGTTGGCGAGCATCACGAACGGTTCCCGGCGGCGGAAATCAACTTCGTGATCGCGGTTTACCTTGCGTTTGGCATCGATCCGCATCCACAGATAAACGGGCAATCTGAGCGTGTTAAGCAAAAAGTCCTGTTGGCGGTCGAGTCTGGTTTTTTTCATTATCATGGATACTCCTGTCGTTCTTGCTAAAAACTATTATATTATAACTGGTCGCCTATGGCACGCGTTTCTTGAGAAAATGGCAAGTTGGACTTACGCTCGTCTGCTTGGCGGTTGCTACATGCGACAAGTTCAGATAGTCGACATCACACGCGAGCAGAACCGCATCGACGGC
Organism: uncultured Caryophanales bacterium; assembly: GCA_937958685.1. GTDB lineage: Bacteria > Bacillota_I > Bacilli_A > Izemoplasmatales > Hujiaoplasmataceae > JAAYZB01. The sequence goes on along the minus strand of CALGNF010000063.1, from coordinate 11,052 downwards.
GATGGTCATGACGCCGTCGTCAGTGAACCGGCAGGCTTCTTGGAACAGGGGGAACGCTTTCGTTTTGCGGTTGTGGAATTCGTAAGGCAAACCGACGGTGTCGCCGATGATCGCTCCCAGCATCAGGCATCACTCCTTTGGCGGACACGGCTCCCTCTTGATACCACGGCACTTACCAACCACCAAGGGGGATCACAAAACTGGTGAAGGCCTCTCCCGAGAACGGGTTGATGATCGCAACGGTCTCGTGCGCGCTGTTAGTATAACTAATCGTCATCGTTCCGGAAGCAAAGTCGACAGTTGTCGCCAACCCGATGATCTTCCGGCCAAACTGGTTCTCATTCACCGCCGGATCTTGCACATCGCTGCGACGGGAAATCAGAAACGAGGGGAAATTGGCTGCGGTCAGATAGCCGACCGGAGCATTCGACTGCCGGTAATCAGGGTGATAATAGAGTGTGGTCAGTCGCGGGGTGGTTTCTAAAAACTGGAACAGCTGATGGCGGTGTCCGGCGATCATCAGATCCAGATCCATCCCGTTGAGCAAGCCGGTCCATTCGTTCTTGACTGCTTCCAGAAACAGGTCGTCCTCATCATAGTGGGAGTCATGATTGTAGACGTTGACGATCGGCATATGACAGATTCCCAAGCGATAGAGGATTTCGGGATCATTGAATGCATCCGCCGCCAAAACCGCGTTGATGAAGGCTGTCTGCTCATTGCGGTAATCGCTGAAGAAGGCGGTATCATAGTATTCCCACCAATCATCCGGATGGTCTTCCCCAAGATCGAGGACGATGCCGAAGATGCCGCCCATCTTGAACGTGAAGTAAAACTTGCCGTCTTTTGAGCCGACATACTTGTGGAGTTCGTTGGCCTTCAGACCTTTGACTTCATGGTTGCCTCTGGCGTAGATGACCGGCCGGTTGCCGCCGGTTACGTTATAGGCGATTTTGTGGATGATGGTGATGTCGGATACCGTGTCGACGAAGGAACTGATGTCTCCGGCCAAGACCAGAAAATCGAGGTCCTCACCGAAATAGGAGGCGGTCTTGCTGCCGGCATAGACATACTCATGGGTGTCCGATAGCGAGTAGAACTGCAGCCCGTCAGTCAGATCGACCGGACGAAAGGCGAAACTTTTGGTCACCGTGCGGCCGGCCAAGCCGGAGTAGGGACCGCGGTAGAGGTAATTTGTGGAAATGATCTCGTAAGCCTCGGCGGCATCGAGAACAGCCATCGGGACAACGACTTTGTGAACACTGGTTTCGGAATCCAGGCTGCCGGCGTAGGTCTGGCTGTACACCTCATCGCCAATCTTGACCTGTCCCGTGGCATTGATGGTCGTGGTCCAGACAATTTGATACTCCTCCCCGACGGCGAAGACGACCGGCATCGTTTTGATCATCACGAAATTGGCGAAAAACGCCACAATCAGGGTGATAACGAACAACCCCGACAAGAAGGCGAGCCTGAACCAGCGCGCGTGCCAAGGTTTCTGTTTGGGAAATACAAGAAAGAGATACAGCAGGAAAATGACAAACCAGAAAAAGGTCAGATAAATCACAAAATTGCGCAAGATGTAGCGAAGCGAGCCGATCCCGAGATAGAACATATAGCCAAGAGCGACCAGAAACGCAAGCGACAGACCGCCTGGAATCCACATGCCCTTGCCCGCGGTTCTCAGCGCGTATAAAACGACCATGGCCAAAAATAACCCGAGCAGTAAAAACAAGAACAGGTATTGCAGCCAGGCGATGCCGAACATGCCCTGGATTCCCGACCAAATCGACTCCATCGAGAGATATAACAACAGATTGAAGAGTGATAGTCCCAAGAACACTTTTGTCTTTCTCATGTTTTCTCCTTTTCAATTTTCAGACAGATAATGATCATGGATTGCCGAACGCCTGGTCCGCAAACCAGATCAGTTCCGCAAGATAGGGATAATCGATGAAGGGGTTCCGGTTGTTCTGATAGCTGTAAATGACTTCGTTTCTGTTTTCCTCAAACTGACTGACCGGGTCTTCCTCATTCCAAAGAAACATGAGCGACCATAGCGCCATCTTCGCCCCGGCGGGGGTATAGTTTGTCGCTGGATCGTTGGGAAGGATCGTGTCGGTCATACTCAGCTCCGGATACATGATTAGCATATAGAAGAGGATCCGTGCGACGTCGCCGCGGTCCTCACCGGGATCATAGGTGTCGCTGGTGGTCATTGTCGCAAAGATCTTGTTGGAGCGGGAGCTGTTGATGCTGGGCACGATCGCCCGGAGATTATGCAGATCGCTGGCGATCGACCGGTCGCTTACGGAAACCCGCGGTACTCCAAGCCGGGAATTGGGCCAAACGTGTTCCCGATGCCAGCTTTCGGCATCCCAGACTCTGGGCACCGATGTCTGCGAATAAATCGTCAGCACCGAGTTCTCATCTTCAGGATCGACATCCGCGTCCGCCAGAATCACCCGGGCGTCATCATAGGTTTGGAGTGTGGCTCCGGTTTGTATGATCGCCCGTAAAGCCAGCAGCAAAGCCTCGCCATAGAGCCCTTCGATCGTGTCGTAATAGGCAGGATAATCGATCTCCAGCAATGATGCGTCCTTCAGGACGGCATAGTTAACCGTTGCGGAAGCATATTCTCCGTCATTATCAATCACATAATAGACAACATCATAAAGGCCGGTGACAGTGGTGTCGACATCGCCATATACGGAACATGAAAGACTGCCAAGAAGATCATCCACGGCATTGCAGGCGGTCGAATCCCAGGAATCCCCCAGCGAATAGACAATCTGGTGATCAGGGGAAAACCCGATCTCGACACGGGCGCTGTTGTTGGGGAAGGCAACGGAGGAGATGTCGGCAAAGATGACCGGGAGCTCCATGGTGATATAATGATATCGCTTGAACGCCAGGTTGTCGATGTTGACACGGGAAGCGTTGGGGCTAGCAATGCGGACATAGAGTTCGTCTTCAAGGGAATATCCTGACTCTCGATACCATGCCTCGTCAAAGTCGAAAGTGAATTCCTGCAGGTCTCCGGATGGCATGGTGGCGATGGCGGTCCAAAGCGCTTTATCCCGTGACACCGCCACGATGATGTTGCTCGCCGGATCGCTTAGGTACCGCCCGTGATAAAAACTGATGGCTGCGAGATTGGTCATCGGAAACTCCGTCTGAATGTAACCGTTGCGGATCCGGACGCTTTTTCCCCCGAATTTCTGGTCATTGGCGTGGCTGCCAACGAGCGCATCCGCAAAGACCCAGGGTTCGTCGTCGACTACAATTGTACCTATTTCATAGATGCCCTTGACGGCCAGCTCGAAATCGGTTGCATAGGTTGTCATCGACTCCTGCATAGCTTCATATACCGCTATCAGATACATGGATTCAGTTGCGGTGAACACGAAGGGATCGGCAGTCGACACAAGCGTATCCGTCTTGGCGTCAAGCCAGTGTAAAAAGCGTTGATTGGCGATTTCATCGGCGTAGATGGTGACTTCCATACCGATCTCGTACTCGCCTGATTGACCGATTGTCCCGGTGGCTGATTCCGAATTGGAATCGATAGTCAATCGGATGCTTGAATCAGGAATAAAGACCGCTTCAAGGCGGATGTTCCATCCCAAAGTCATGCTTAGCTCCGAATTCACGGAGACGATCAGCTCTTGATCGAGATCCTGCCAATGGAGAAACACATACCCACTTGGCGGCTCCGCCGTGAAGGTCACAAAATCGCCGACAAGATATGGTTCCGCACGCGAGACGCCGATTGTGACACCATCGATATTGGCGCTCAATGAGACTTGCAGCGATCCGGTCGAAGTCGTGGTGGCCGATGTTGTCACCAGCGTGGTCGATTCGCTGGTTGGCGTTGTCGTGATCGGTAACGTTGTCGAATTGGTTGTGGTGGGCACGCTCAATGTGGTCAAATCGACGGTAGTGGTGTCTGCGACAGTTGTCGTCATCATCGTGGTTGTCGTGAACACGGTCGATGTCAGGGAGGCCGTCCCGGATGGTGCGGTGGTTGTTGCCGTCAAGGTTGATTGCGGTTGGGAGGTTGTCGGCAAGTTCGTGGTCGTGCTCAGTTGTCCGCTTGTTGTGAATGCATCGCAACCGATGAGCGTGATGATCAAGGCGGTGATGAGAAACAAGGCAATCTTACGCATGGAGACCCCTCCTGCTCGAGATGAATGTTTGTGTGCCGACAAGCGATATTCTTGTCATTGATGATTGCCCGGCCAATGAGCCATTTGGCGAAAGAATCGCAATCCCGGTTCATGGCAATAGCCGACTTCCTAATCCTATTTTATCATTTTCGTTGCGACAATCAACCCACGACGTGAAAAAGCGATTCTCCCGATCGGCGAGAAACCGGAGTATCGGACAACGGGCTTCCCAAACCGCTTGCCAAACAATCCCCCTCAAGCCGCATCACGCATGTCTGCAAGGCTGATTGCTTGCGTTTTTCCCCAGGCAAGTGCTAAGATGATGGCATAGGGGTGATGCCGATGTTTTTGACGCAAGTAACCGAATTCGTTCCCATTGCCTTGGCGGTTGTCATTTCGGGAGCGGTTTCCTTCTTTTTCAGCCGTCTGCTCATGAAAATCCATCGTCTGCTCATCTTTCTGATTCCGGGCATGTTTGGGGCTGCTGGTGCCGGCTTGTGGATTCTGGGCCTGTTGGCCGACGATTGGTCCACGTTCGGATTCTTGTTGTATGGGTCGTTGGCGGCTGTTGTTTTTGCCGGATCGCTGGTCGCTTCCCTCATCTTGTGGTTCAAAAACAGAAAAAAAGGTGTCTGATCCGGTTCCCCGCCATAAACACCTGAATCAATCAAAAACGCCGCTAATCCTTGCGGCGTTTCTATTTATGTCACGAAAGAAACTGGTTTTGATCACGGTGATACAAGTCGTTTTTCGCCCTCAAGTTCCCGGATCGGTTTGATGTTCTGCGTGACTTCAAGCGTTCCCAGGTATTCACCTTCCGCATTTCTGATGGCGAAATAGCGGATATGGACGAACATGCCCTTGAGATTGATCCAAAAGTCCTCGTGATCCTTCGCTCCGCTTCGGAAACTTTCGATGATGTCCTCGACGATGCGGACGCTTGCGGGCGGATGGCACATGCTGACATGGCGGCCGATGATCGTGATCGGTCGGTCGAAGATCCGCTCCTTGCCCTGGGAAAAGTACTTGACTTTGCCGCTGGCATCCACGAATGTGATGTCCAGAGGCAAGGTGTTGAAGATCGCGTTGGCTTCCGCCGGCGTCAGGCTCCCCGCGTCAAAAGCCACTGTTTCCGGATGTCTGTCGGGCGTGGTCTGTAGCTCCTCAGCCTCGGATAATGGCGCGCTTTTGTCCGCCCATTTCTGTTTCGGAGGCTCCAAAAAGTAACCAATCTCCTCACTTGCCCCATCGACCAGCACCCAATCGAAAAAGGCAAGGGTGTCGATCAGGAGCGGGATGAGGATGTTGTTCTCCTTGGCGATCATGTCCCTGACCTTGCGCACCAGGTCGGTGATCATCTGGTAGGTCCGCTTGGGATCGTGATCGGCCTTTGCGAGTTCGGCAAGGCATGCCTTGAGTTCGCCTCTGATCTCGTCGTCGACGGCCCACATCACCTTGGGTGGGGCGGTGATGTCTTTTTTCTCCAGATTCGGGAAAAATAGGTATTCCTTGCGGGCGTAGTGTCTGTCGATTTCAGCCAAGCGGTCGAGACCGACCCTGAGCATCAGTTCGGCGGTCTTCCCCGTTTGTGCGAGATAGGGTTCGATCTCCTCGGTGAGCAATTGTTCGAGGCGTTCGTTCTCTGCCAGAAAGACCTGGACAGGGTGTCCCGGAATCTTGCTCAGGTCCTTGGTGGGATGGATGTCTGCGATCGACCCCTCGAACACAGCTGCGTGAACGTCACAGAGGCTTTGGATTGCCTCGATGGTCATGCCTTCCTTGAGCAAGCCCTGTTCCATTTGGGAAATCTCCGCGGTCGTGACCGTGGCGAAATGGGCTTTGAACTCCGCTTTCGCTTCCTCGATGTCCCTGCCTTCGTGGATGCTTTTGATGATTTTCTTCAGCAGTTTCTGTCTTTCGGCTTGATTGTTGATGAGTTCGCTCATATGTATCACTCCTTTATTTGGAATCCGCGGTCTTGGAAAGCGGTGACGATGGTATCCCAGGATATGTTTTTGAGCGCAGCTCCCTTGACGATCGTCATGATCCTTCCGACCGTCTGGAGCATGCCCGGTTTCACGATGTCGGTGAATCCCAGACCAAAGAGGAGATCCTTGATCTCGGGATAGGCGGAAACCAGCGAGTGGATGCTGGCGTTCCGATCAATGATTTTCTCCATATGCGCCTCCTTGTGTTATCCACTCTCATTATAACACACAGTATGCGCTTAATCTTTTTTGATTACCTGTCATTGAACCCGAGGCTTGCCTGCTCAGCGACTCAACTGCTCTGAATCATGTTTGAATTGCTGTTTGTGATGTCAATTGCTGCCCTTATCTTGGTCTTGTACCCTCGTTAGGTTGTTGAGAGTTGACACATATGCAGTACCCGCTTTGTTAGGATTTAATTGGAATCACTACATTGTTATATATGGCATCAATCGGAAGAATACCTTATAATGTATCTTGATAATGTATCTTGGGGCGGCCGTGTTCTTTTGATCTAGATATGTTGTCTGAGAAATGTGAAAGCATTGCAACGCAGTGATATAATCCTTAGACTCGAGCCATTGCGATCATGTCGGTCCACGTCTGGTCCGGGCAACAGGTTCCTCTCCTTTAAGAATAGAAGGTTTTTTTCAGGCGTTGTGGTCGATAGCTTTATTACTTCCCGCCTGAAATCACTCTCGAGGACAGATATGATCCTGTCTGGTTTTTAATGATTTACTGCGCGACTATATCCTCTAAACCTGCCCATTATCGGCCAATTGGTCGAGGACTGCCTTTTGCCCAAAACATAGAAATAGTGATCGCATCGTGTGATCTTTCCGAATGAAGGAACGGACATGCACCAAGTTATGCCGGCGATATAAGGACCATTTTCTTTTTATCGTTCACAATGTGATTCATGATGATTATGTCAGCTTCTAGATCTTCTTGGAGGTCTAGCAAGCTGTCTCAATAATTGGCATCATCTTGAGTGTGAGACGTATATTGGTTTGGAAAATGGTAGCGTGACATACTAAATTGTGTGGGAATACCATTGTGATTTAGGCTTTTTCCAAACAAAAACACATCGGAGCAGCAAAACAAATAACATCATTACATCCATGAATGAGTTGACGTTAAGTGGCGGTTTATGTCGTATGATTATAAAAGAAATGAATCGATGGTGGTTTTTTAAAGCGAACGGTTGACAAGCAATTATCGATATGATATATTTTAATTGAAGAAAAAAACGAAACGTTTCGTTTTCATTGGAGAAAACCATGAATCTTAAGAATGATCTCGTTCAAAACGCTCATCGGAACGGCATTGTTTCTGTTTGCTCCTCGAATCATTATGTCGTAAAAGCCGCTATTGTCGAAGCGATGGCCTATGGCTATCCCCTGTTGATTGAGTCAACAGCCAATCAGGTCAATCAATATGGTGGCTATACGGGATTGACTCCGTCTCTGTTTCGCGAGTATGTCATGTCTCTGGCGAGGGATATTGGCATGGATCAAGAAAACATCGTTTTCGGCGGTGACCATCTCGGGCCATTAATCTGGAGCAATCTTCCCGAGAGCGAAGCTCTGCCTTTGGCGGAAATCTTGGTTCGGGAATATGTGGCGGCAGGATTCCAAAAAATCCATATAGATACGAGCATGAAACTTAAGGACGATAACATTGAAGGCAAACTTGATGATTTGATTATTGCCAGAAGAGCCGCCAGGTTGATTGCGGCGTGTGAGAATGAGCGCAAAGGCGAACTCATTTATGTCATTGGTAGCGAGGTCCCGATCCCTGGGGGCGCCACTTCAAACAGCGGCAAGATGAAGTTGACTTCCACAGATGATTTGGAGGAACAATTACGGCATTTTCATTCAGAATTGTCCAAGTTGAACCTTGAACACGTGTTTTCCTCCATTGTGGGAGTTGTAGTCCAACCCGGAGTCGAATTTGGTGATGATGAGATCATCGATTATGATCGCGATGCAGCAAAAGCGCTTCGTGAATTTCTGTCCAGAAAACCTACCCTTTCCTATGAAGGACATTCGACTGACTATCAATTGAGAGAACTCCTTCGAGCGATGGTCGAGGATGGAATCAGAATCCTCAAGGTTGGTCCCGCCTTGACGTTCGCGTTCAGACAGGCAGTTTATAATCTAGAGCGTATTGAGCGTGAATTCAAGTTCAAGGACTATTCAAATATAAGGGATGAGTTTGAGCGAGTGATGCTCGAGAACCCGGAAAAGTGGGTCAATTACTATCAGGGTACAGATTTTGAATTGCGCCAGAAACGCCATTATAGTTTTTGTGACCGCATCAGATATTATGCCCATTTTCCCGCTGTAACCAATGCAATGAAACTTTTACTTCGAAACTTATCCTCCGTAAAGCTGCCTTTATCATTGCTTTCCGAATTTTTTCCAAATCAGTACCATCGAATAAGAAGAAACGAGATCACGCCTGATCCAGAGAACTTGATCATCGACAGGATTCGGGATTACCTTAGAGATTACACATATGCCATTATTGATAGGGGATAAATTGCGATGAACAACAATCAACGAAGAATAGCGGAGCTGATACCTCATAAGACTCTATATACCGGTGAGAAAATTCCAGCAATCGGGATGGGAACATTTGGTTCGGACCGTTTCTCTGCAGAACAAATCTCTCAAGCCGTTCTTGGCGCGGTGAGATTTGGCTACCGCTTGTTTGATTGTGCCTCTGTTTATGAGAATGAGGCAATGATTGGTGACGTTCTCCTACAAGCCCGCAATGAAGGAATCATGCGAGAGGAATTGTTTATCCAAAGTAAAATATGGAATGATATGCATCGTCCAGGAGATGTTCTGCTGTCTTGTGCCAAAACATTGAAAGACCTGAAATTGGACTATCTGGATATGTTGTTCATCCATTGGCCATTTCGCAACCATCATGCGCCCGGTGCCAAAGTATCAGATCGGGATGAACAATCTCACGCTTATGTGCATGAGGAATTCATGGAAACTTGGCGCCAAATGGAACGACTTCAAAAAAGCGGTCTTGTAAGGCATATTGGCACATCCAACATGTCGATAGCCAAAATGAAACTTTTGTTACGAGATTGTGAAATCAGACCCGCCGCAAACGAGATGGAATTGCATCCAAGTTTTCAACAAGAGGAATTTTTTCGTTTTTGCGTAGATAATCAGATTCAACCGGTCGGCTTTTCGCCCATCGGTTCTCCTTCTCGTCCTGATCGAGATCGCACCGATAACGATTATGTCGATCTCGAAGATCCGTTAGTCGTAGACATTGCCAAAACCCACGGTGTGCATCCGGCGATCGTCTGCATTAAGTGGGCGATCCAAAGAGGACAAATCCCCATCCCCTTCTCAATCCACGAGAAGGAGTACAAAAGCAATCTATTGTCCGTCCTCAGTGATCCCTTATCACCAAAGGAAATGGAATTGCTCAAGTCAGTCAATCGCAATTGCCGATTGATCAAGGGTCAAGTGTTCCTTTGGGATGATATTGATGACTGGCGGATTCTTTGGGACGAAGATGGCATCATAAGAAGCAGATAATGGTGGGAGGAAAATAATATGAATGACGATGCAATAGCTTTTGGTGGCGGATTTGGCTTATATGATGTTGCTTATCCTCACCACGCTCATAGCCGGTCAATCAACGCGGAAAACAAAACTGGAGCCAAAGGTGGGGCGTGTCGCGCCACTGAAGGCACCGGAGCTCGGGCGGCTAGGGATCTGGGGGTAGGTTTCAAAGTGTCGCCCTCCATGGTAATCAAGACAAGAACGACGGCCGTCCTTGCGGATGTCGCCTGCGAGGGATCAATCCAGAGCATGTGGTTCGGTGGTGATATTACCAGGGACTTTATCCTGCGTATCTATTGGGATGGCTGTGAGATACCCGCCGTGGAATGTCCGTTGCCTGATTTTTTCGGTAATGGCTGGCTGAATAATCTAGGTTCCCCTTTCAAAGGTCCCTTCTTCAACCTAAATTCTATTCCAGTGTGTATTAATCCCAATAACGCTTTACTTTGCTTCTGGCACATGCCATTTCGCTCTTCATTCAAGATCACTATGGAAAATCGAGCTGAGCGGGACCTATGTTCATTTTACCAAATCAACTTCTGTGAGCGGAAGATAGCTAATGATTTCTACTATTTTCACGCCCAGTTCAGAAGAACGAATCCGGTTCCATACAAAAAACCCCACCTTATTCTTGATGGCATATCTGGCAGCGGCACATATGTTGGCACATCGCTGAGTGTGGGGTTGAATGGTGGCGGCAACTGGTGGGGGGAGGGAGAAGTCAAATTCTACATCGACGGCGATGAGGACTATCCTTCCCTGTGTTCGACTGGAACCGAGGACTATTTCGGAGGTTCCTTTGACTGGGAAGTTGACGGGCACTATGTCACTTACTCAACTCCTTTCTGCGGAATGCATTATTTCCGTGATTCAGATGGTCTGTATAACCCCCAGCAGCGTTTTGCGATGTATCGCTGGCATCTCCTGGATCCCATATGTTTTGCCAAAGACATCAAGATCGAAATCCAAGACTTGGGATGGTATCATTTGGGAGATAAATACTTGCCCAGACAAGATGATTTTGCCAGCGTCGCCTATTTTTATCTAGATCATAAATCGACGAAATTGCCACCGCTTGGAGAACGGGATTTTCTGCAAACAATATGATTCATTATTTTTTGAACGGGAGAATTATATGAAGAGGACAACCTTGGGTATTTTTGCCTTCACTGCCTTGTTGCTCATGACCGGCATGATGATCAGTTGTCAAGGCGAAACCACGACAACACAGGTAACAACAACCGAAGTGACGAAGATCGGAAGAGCGTCGTGTAGGGAAAGAGTGTAGATCTCGGTGGT
>CALGNF010000062.1 GCA_937958685.1 uncultured Caryophanales bacterium | reverse complement strand
AGATCGTATTCGGTGACTGGAGTTCAGACGTGTGCTCTTCCGATCTGAAGGGATCTTTTGCCGGTCGCGCCCTGCGAGCATTTCAGTTGCGGCGGCATCAAAACCAATCATCAGGGAGAGACCAGTGTCAAAAATCTGTTTGCGGTCGGCGAAGTCGCGCATACCGGTGTGCATGGCGCCAACCGCCTGGCATCCAATTCCCTCCTGGAATGCATCGTTTTCGGCAAGGCTGCCGCCAACAAGATCAACGCCGTCCTCGAACACACGGACTTTGGTCCTGAAATCGAACTTCCTGAATTACCCAACTACAATTTCAACTACAAGCCAATCCGCAAACGGATCGGCGACTATATGGACGAATTCGTCGGCATCGTCCGCACCGAGGCCGGTCTACGCCAAGCGAAAGAAGTATTCGCCACGATGCATGCCAATCTCATCAAAGCTCCGAATCTAACGCGCTATTACTATGAAGCACTTAACATGGCCACCACGGCGCTGATCATCACGGAACAGGCTTTGGCGAGAAAGGAGAGCATTGGATGTCACTTCCGACTAAACTGATGAAGAACAATTACCACACGCACATGTATCTTTGTCGTCATGCGATTGGCAATGTCGAGGACTATGTCAAAGAAGCGATCAGGATCGGCTTGGATTCGTTGGGGATGTCCGACCACGCTCCGTTTGCGGAATTGAAGGATCGGAGCATCAGAATGGATCCCGATGACTTTCCGACATATCTGCGGGAGTGCGACGAGGCCATCCGCAAATACAGCGGCAAAATCAAAATATTCAAAGCGTTGGAAATCGAGTACTTCGATGGATATGAAAAGATGTATGAAGGTTATCTCAGAAAGCTCGACTACCTAGCCTTGGGCCAGCACTACATCAGCGACGCGGCCTCTCTACGAGGGTTGAAAAGCTGCTATACGCTCTCGACCCTGGGTCATGTGCGAACATACGTAGATACGATCATCAAGGCGCTCGAGAGCAAATTCTTCCGCTTTGTCTGCCATCCGGATCTGATGTTCTATAACATCGGGAAACTCGACGAATCAATAATGAACGAGTCATCGCGGCTTATCAGATGCGCGATTGAAAACGACATCCCCTTGGAGATCAATGCCAACGGCGTTCGAAAGGGACTAAGATTACTCGAGGATGGAGTTAGGTATCTTTATCCCCGACTGGAGTTTTGGAAAAAAGTCAGGGAGATGGGTGCGAAGGTAATCGTCTCCGCCGATGCTCATGATCCCTCATACCTGTATGACGACGGAGTTTTGGAAACCTACAGGTTTGCGACCCAGATCGGAATAGAAGTAGAAGAAGCTCTAAATATTTGAAACACTGTCACTCCAGGGCAGTGTTTTTTCATTTTCAGAATTTGACAAATGCGGATTTTTTAGCTCTAGCAGGGCCATCTGTACCGCACCTCATGGAGAAACGACGAAATTTCGCATTTTTTTACGTCGTTTTTTAAAACAAGCGCAAAGCAAGGAGAATTGAAAAAATAACATGCTCATTTGTTGTAAAAGAATATATTTACACACGCAGACGAAGCCCAGAGATAGCGGTTTATTTCGTAACCATTATCAAAAGAAGCAGTTATGTCGAAAACATTTCATCACGATAGAAGTGTAATTAACTTCCTATAATATATATTATGTTAACGTTGTTATGAGGTCTGTGTTTCGCGGATAATCGACTACTTGTTGATAATGTGAATTCCCTTCTGTGTTCTTGTTCTGCAAAACTGGAGGTCAAAAATGCGACCGTTTGAAAATCACCCTCAAAATCACCTGACAAACACGTCAGAAATCAATATTAAAGGGACGATTTCGATAGCGTCGTATGGTATAATACTTATTGGATCGGGAAGGATGGTTTTCTAAATGGCCAAAATTTACTTGATATTCACCGGTGGGACAATTTCCATGAAAGTCGATGACGTTAATCATTCAGTCGTTCCAGCATTATCGGCGAGCGATATTATGGCTTCTGTACTTGATTCGTTTCATGAATGTGATCTGGAGACGATCGAATTTTCGAAACTTCCCTCTCCATCCATCACACCAGATATGATGCTCGAGATTTCAAAAATGATCAGACATTTGACTTCCCGCCATGATGTGACGGGCGTTGTGGTCGTTCATGGTACTGACACGCTTGAGGAAACCGCATTCTTCCTTGATGTTGTTTTAGAAACAAAAAAGCCTGTCGTGGTGACTGGCTCGATGAAATCAAGTTCCGAACTTGGGTTTGACGGAATCAACAATTTAGTATCATCTATTCTTGTTTGCCTGTCGCCCGATGCTTCCGACAAAGGCGTACTCGTTGTCCTCAATGATCAGATCAATGCTGCTAGCGAGGTCACCAAGACCAACACGCTTTCACTTGATACATTCAAATCGCTCGACTATGGTCCATTGGGAATCGTAGATAATCATCAAGTCATCTTCTACCGTTCAGTCAATTATGTCAGGATGCCTCTTCCTGTAGACCATCTTGTCGAAGATGTATTCCTTGTCAAAGCATACTCGGGGAATGATAGCAGAGTTCTGAACTTGCTGGTAGACGGGCTAAACGCCAATGGAATCGTTATCGAGGCTCTTGGCCGCGGTAACGTCACCCCAATGATGCTTGACGGAATCAAACGCGCCTTGGAAAGGAAGATTCCTGTGGTGATCACTTCAAGATGTCCTTCAGGGAGAGTGGTGGATACCTATGGCTATCCCGGCGGAGGCAAAGACCTCTCGATGATGGGCTGCATCTTCGCGACCAACTTGAACGGCCAGAAAGCCAGATTGCTGTTGATGGTTGCGCTTGCCGTCGACAACGATTTGGACTCAATAAAGAAGATCTTCTCTGTATAGATGTAAAAAACGCCTCTGCAGGCGTTTTTATTTTAGCATTTGTCTGAGAGCGTCCTTGATCAATTCGCTGGTGGTCTTTGTATGATCGAGCTTGGTCAAGACCTTCTTGATTTCTTTGGTGTTGTAACCGAGAGCTTGAAGCGCCTCATCCACTTCACTCAGAGAGTCGGGTGTCACGCTTGCGGGTGATAGTTCGATCTTGCCTTGGAGATCAAGTATTATCTGTTGGCTGGCTTTGGGACCGATGCCGGGAAATTTGGTCAAGAACTTGGCGTTGCCGGTCTCGATGGCGTTGGATATAGAACGGACATCGCCTGCTGCGAGGATGGCCTTGGCGCTCTTGGGACCGATCCCGTTGACACTGATGAGTTTGAGGAACAACTCGCGTTCTTCAAAGGAGGCGAAACCATAAAGGGCGAGTTCGTCCTCTGTCACTCGCTGATAAAGAAACAACATCGCTTCGGTCCCGATTGTGAATTGATAAGGATTTGGGGTGATGATCTTATAACCAACACCATGGTTTTCCAGGGAAATGTAGTCGGCTCTGATATCTGTAATCACGCCTTTGAGATAGTTGTACACGCTCTTCCTCCGCCATATCTGGCCGTCCACCCTTTATAGAGGGCATGATTTCAATAAAACAACATCATAAATATAACGAATAAATAACATAATAACTACATATGAAAATATATAAACAGCACATGAACAACACATATACATCATAATAATTTTTGAAATATTGCGATGCTCATCGTTGACAATCCTTAATGCGTCATCAGATTTAGAGATTATCAGTTGTCGTGGTACTCGAATTCGGAATCCAGAATGCGGATAATATCGCCAGTTTTAGCCCCTTTTTCCCTTAACATGTCGTCAACGCCGATCAACCTAAGCTGACGCAAGAATCTCGTTACGGCTTCATCGCTGACAAAACTTGAGCGCTGATAAAGGACTTCAACATCTCTACCGGTGACTTGAAAGACATTGGATGCGATTTTGCTGATTTGGATCTGCGGCTTCTCGGGTTGAAACTCGTAACGGACAACCTCTGCTGCTTTTTCTTCAAAGATAGGAAAGAACGGAGTCTTGCTCAACAATTCGTAGGTTTTGGCCATCAACTCGCCGACGCCGGTGCGACTGGCGGCACTGATGGGAAAGATAGCGACTTCCGGATCGATCAACCTTCGGAAACGCTCAAGGGATGCTTGCGCTCCCGGAACATCCATCTTGTTGGCGGCAATGATCTGGGGCCTTTCCGCCAAATGGTATCTGTAGTTTTTTAGTTCGGTATTGACTGTCTGATAGTCCATGTATGGATCTCTTCCAGACTCGGGAGAAAAATCGATCATATGGATCAGGACTCTGGTTCTTTCGATATGCTTGAGGAACTGCAATCCGAGACCGTGTCCTTGCGAAGCGCCTTCGATGATACCCGGCATGTCAGCCAGGACAAAGGGTGGCAGAGGCGGCATTTCCACGACGCCGAGATTGGGAATGATCGTTGTGAAGGGATAGGCGGCGATTTTCGGACGTGCCTGCGAGACGACACTGATAAGCGTGGACTTGCCCACGCTTGGAAAACCGATGATGCCGACATCGGCGAGTAGCTTGAGTTCGATACGAAGATCAAGGGTGATCCCCGGCTCGCCGTTTTCTTGGATTCTTGGCGCCTTGTTTCTTGAGGAGGCGAACGCCGCATTGCCGCGGCCTCCCCTTCCGCCCTGGGCGATGATTTCCTCTTGATTGTGCCTTACCAAGTCGGCGAGCACGAGATTGGTGCCTGCATCAAAAATGATGGTGCCGACCGGGACTCTCACAATCGTGTCCTCAGCATCGGCGCCGCTCATGTTCTTGGGTTTGCCGTTCTCCCCGCTTTTCGCGCGGATCAGTTTGCGGTACCGCAAGTCGAACAGCGTGGAAATGCCTTGTTCGGCGATGAAGATGACGCTGCCGCCGCGCCCGCCGTCACCGCCGGCAGGACCGCCCAAAGGCACGTGCTTTTCACGACGAAAAGCGATGATGCCATCGCCACCTTTTCCGGATTCTATTGTCAATGTGACTTCGTCGATGAACATGAGGGCCTCCAGTGGGGACAAAAACTGTCAAAACACGATTTCGTAGCCGATTCGGTTAATGGAGCGGATGTATCCTTTTTCCGTGAACCCAAGGGATTTGATCAATGCCTGCATCCGATGATTATCGGGATGCGTGTCGACCTTGACGCCGCTCGCGCCGCAGGTCCTAGCGAAACCGATGGCATGCTCGAAGAGACTGGTGCCGATGCCTTGGCGCAGATGCTCGGGATGCACCATCAAGCGATGGACGACATAGGCGGAAGCGGTATCCCACTTTACCTCATGATAGAACATTTCGTTCTCAGGCATGACCGTGATCGATCCGACCAGTTGATCAGCAATGCAGTAGACAAACAAAGCGCCTGCGGCAACATCGGGCGCGAAATGTTCTCTCAACGGATAGTTGTTGGACCATTGGTCGATGCCGTTTGCTCTCAGGTTGTTCACAACCTGGCGGGCAAGAAGGTGCAATTCATCAAGATCCGCAAGGGTGCCCGGGCGGATCATACGGTGATCTCCTTGCAGCCATCCTCGGGGTTGGCGATGATGATATCGGGGATAAGGCCGTACTTCTTCTGATAGCCTTTGGCGACCTGATCCCTGAATCTTGGGAAATCGACGCTGCGGACGATATTGACGGTGCAGCCGCCGAAGCCAGATCGGAAGAGCGTCGTGTAGGGAAAGAGTGTAGATCTCGG
>CALGNF010000061.1 GCA_937958685.1 uncultured Caryophanales bacterium | reverse complement strand
GATCGTATTCGGTGACTGGAGTTCAGACGTGTGCTCTTCCGATCTCCTTGATCAGGAACGCGCATTCCCGGATCCGCTCTTCCAAGGTCTGATAGTTGAAAAGCGTCGATGAGAAGATCGTTGGATCAGGCTTGAACCACACTTCCGTTCCTGTCTTCTTGGTTTCTCCGATCACCGTGAGTTCCTGTGTCTTCCGCCCACCGTTCTCAAAACGCATCCTGTACATCAGGCTGTTGCGGTGGACGGTCACTTCAAGAAACTCGCTGAGCGCGTTGACGACGGAGGCGCCGACACCATGAAGACCGCCCGACACCTTATAGGCGCCGCCGGCACCGAATTTGCCACCGGCGTGCAATTTGGAAAAAATCACTTCCACACCCGTCACACCCGAGGAATGCATGTCGACCGGCATGCCTCTGCCGTCGTCGACAACCAAAATCGAGTTGTCTTCCTTGACAACCACGCGAATCGAGTTTCCATAGCCAGCCAGCACTTCGTCGATCGAATTGTCGATCACTTCCCAGACCAGATGATGCAAGCCGCGCTGATCGGTGGAACCGACATACATGCCGGGACGTTTTCTGACTGCGTCCAATCCTTCGAGGATTTGCAAGGACTGCGCTGTATAAGTTTCCTGGATTGGTTCTCTCATGCATATTCCCCTTTGCGTTCAATTTATTATATCAAACTTTGCGTTTTTTTTCTTTATATATTTGCTTTATTCATGGTATAATCAGAAAAGTTTGGAGGTGCTTGCGTGGTGAAATTCGTCATGGTTCTCATCGCATATTTGATCGGGTCGATCCCGTTTTCCTACATTCTTGGCAAATGGTTCAAAGGTGTGGATATTCGCAGACATGGCAGCGGCAATCTTGGAGCCACAAATGCTTTCCGTGTGTTTGGGAAAATCATCGGAACCTTGGTTTTGGTGATGGACACGTGCAAGGGCGGCATCGTGGTGGCTCTGCTGCTCTACACCGACCTGTTCTCCGGGATCGAGCTGTTTCATCCGTTGATCTACGGATTGGCGGCCGTCATCGGCCATTTGTTTCCGGTTTGGCTCGGCTTCCGGGGCGGCAAGGGGGTTGCCTCGTCCTTTGGGATGCTGCTTGCCTATCAGCCGCTTATCGCTTTGATTATCCTTCCGCTCTTCTTTCTGATTGAGTTTCTCACCCGTTATGTTTCCGTCGCCTCGACGACAGCGGCTATCGCCACGCTCATCTATGCGTTTGTTCAAGTCCTTGCTTCGAATTCCGATTGGCCCTTATTGTATATAACATTGATTTCCGTGGTGCTGATCATCTGGAAACACCGCTCGAATTACGCCAGAATCAAATTGAAAACGGAAAACCGCGTGGCGATGTTTGACCGATTTGATCGCTGGCGCGCCGAGAGGAAGTCTAGAGGCCAAAAACCGAGTCAACACTAGCCATGCCGCCCATGGCATTGTTATTATCGCTTCTGGCCATCTCGGTCTATCTCGACAAGACTGCGCTGTCAGACCAATATCCCTTTTCAGTCCACCATCACCGCGTCTATGATGGCTGGTCCGCTGGGATCGTAGAATATTCTTATACATGAAAAAAATACCACACCGGGAATGTGGTATTTTTTGGGGGATATATACCTATTTAGCCCAATAACTGGCTATATATCTAAAGAAGTTTCTCGGGTCGGTGGTGCAGATACCCTTGTTGGATGACACAACCGAGATCGAGCAGGCACTTTTTTTGATCCTCGGTTTCGACACCTTCCGCAATAATCTCTTTTTCGTAAAGATTGGTGATGTTGCGAATCATTTTGATGATCTCCAGGTTTTTATCGTCCTGCAGGCGGTCAATGAACAATTTGTCGATCTTGATGATGTCAAATGGCACGCTCTCCAGGATCGCAAGCGATGAATAATCCTTCCCGAAATCATCAAGCGCGATCTGAAAGCCGCGTTTCTTGAAATCCTCGATCCTCGCGACACAGACGTCGAGGCTGTTGACGAACGTGCTCTCGGACACCTCGATGCAGATGTTAGCCGGGTACAAGCCTATCTGCAGCGTTCCCGTGGTGACAAAGTCGACAAATCGTGGATCCATCAGCGAACTCGGGGTGATATTGATGGCGAGTTTGGCGTGGGGATACCTGCCGCTGTTTCGTAAATAGGCAAACTGCCTTAATGATTCGCTGACGAGATACTTGTCCAGTTGATCGATCAGATTGGCTTCTTTGGCCGCAGAGAACATGTCGATCGGCGGAATGTAACCGAGGGTGACATCCTTCCAGCGCGCCAACTCCTCCAAATAGACAACTTCGCCGGTGAAGGCGTCGATCGCTTTTTGAAAGTAGACCTCGATCACGCCCGTTTCCAAGGCGGTCTTCAGTTTGGCGGAAATCGCAATGTTCTTTTTGAGCGTCTCGCCCATCAAGTTTTGGTATTTGACAATGGCAAACTGGTTTTCCTGTTTGCTTTCTTTCATCGCCAGCGATGACAGCGAAATCAGTTTTTCGAGACTGTCGCAGTCATCCGGGTAAATGGCATAGCCGATCCGTTTGTCGACCTGGATCACATTCTCTTCGAGCTGATAAACGCTGGAAACAAATTCCCTGATCAGCTTCAAATGTCTCTCCAAGGCTTCCTCTGTTGCTTCCTTGTTCATCGTCAGAACCACGAACTTGCTGCCGGAGAACCGGCTGATAATGCAGCTTGGCCCCTCGTATTTCCGCAATTGGTTTGCAATCATGACGATAATCTCATCGCCAATCGTATGGCCATAATAGTCGTTGACGTTGGAGAACTGCCATAGATCGATGAAGAAGCACACCGCCCTGTTGACGCTCTTGAGTCCGGAGATTCGTTCATAAAGCCCTTGCTGGTTGATCAGATTCGTCTGATAGTCGAATGTATGATTGGGGTGGGAGTGCTGTTTGATGTTGATCAGGTTGGTGATTTCATGGCCGGTACCAATGATCATCAAGATCTTATCGAAGACATCCGTAACCGCCTCGAAGCTCCAATACAGCCACTTTCTGCCTTCACGCGGGCGGTATTCGACGGTGCTTTGGGAACGGAAATGGGTTCTGATATCCTCAAACCATTGCTTCGCATCGATTCCGAACAAGTCATGCAACTGGACGATATTCTTACCAATGATCGCCGAAGCTTGCTTGTTACATATTTTGAGGGTGTCTTCAGAAACGAAGATGACGTTTCCCTCAGTATCCAGATTAACCATCAGATCGTGTTTCAGATTGCGAATGACGATATCGTCTGTCGCTTTGTCGGCCGTCTCGTCAGCACCGGGACTGATACCCGCCGTTTCGGCGAGCTTCACGTCGTGGTAATAAGCGTATTGATAGCCATAAACCATGGTTTTATCGCCTTCAAGCAGATTCCTCGTGACGCCAAAAATCCTTTCAAGATCGATTTTGCACTTGGTTGTGCCCACACGGATATACAGATTTTTATGGATTTCAGCGAGATTGCTGATGCGCTCGGCGAATTGATGACGCGTTTTGGACGCGCTGTCATACAAGAAATACTCGAAAACGATGATGGCTCCGACAAGAACCAGGCTGCCGCCAATCAAAATGTAAACTTGGCGGTCAGTTGAGCCCGAAAGATGCAAAAAAACCAGGAAAGCAATCAACGCGATCCCGACACTAATCCATTTGATTTGATTAGCGACAAACTTATCCTTCATCCGCCCTCACCCGTTTCTGTCATAAAACCAGAAATTACGTCTCTATGCACAACCTCTTTCTTCTTACAAAGTATTTTGTTTGATACTGTAGCAGGAATCGCAATTATATTATATAAGTATTAGTAATGAGAAAACAGCGCGGATATGTCGTACTTTTCCAACAAAAAGCGGAGAAAAGTGCATGTCTTCTCCGCTGTTTCATTTTTAAATGGCCTACATAATGTTTTTCATCAAGTATTTCATGATGAAGGAATCATAGACAATCTTGAAATCCTCTTCAATCAGTGATGTGAACTTCTCAATCTTTTTGGGGTTGCCTTCCATGTGCAAGACATTGTAGCAACGGAACAGCGCTTCCTCGTATAAAGCATATTCCTCAAGTTTGAAATGGGATAAGGCTTTGTAATAATAGAAATACTCCATCAAGTAATATTGCTTGTAGCGGATTCCCCTGTTGATTCCAATATCACAGAGTTGAATGACCTTTGGGAAATTTTTTAACACTCCGTGAATTTTGGCAAGCCGCATCAGGATCAGGGCATACACAAGGTCGCTCTCGCCGCTTAGAATCGTATCCTCGGTTTCAAACAGGCTTGTTAGTTTTTTGAGTAGTTTGTTCTTTTCATCGAATTCAACCAGGCTGATCATGAAACTCAGGATCAGAACCTCGATGTCCGTGTAGAAGTTCTGTTTCATGATCGCGGGAAAATTGATCATCTCTTCGGTTCGTTTCAATGTCTCTTCCTTGGAAAGCTTTCCCAAAAAATAATCATGGAGAATCAGTGCATGATGGAAATACTGGATTCTTTCCTCACCGAAGATGATGTCCTTTTCGAGCTTTATGCGAAGATCCTGAGCTATCTTGAGATCCTTGTTGACGACGGAATTGTAGTACTCGTCGATCATATTGTACTGCTTGGTGCTCTCTTGTTCGAACTCATGCATGAGTGTCTTGGTTGGAATCCCGAGTTTTACGGCAAATCGGTCGATTTTTTCGTAAGTGATCTCGCATTCGCCGCTGCGATACCTTTGGTATTGTCTAAGGGAACAAACGCCGTCGACGAAATCCTCTTGCGACATTTTCCGTCCATACCGAATCTTTTCCAAATAATTCGCAATCTCCATCGAATTCATGAAAAACACCTCGTTTTCAAGAAAAGTACGACATATCCGCGCTGTTTCTAATGCGAAATTTGGTATATGATAGTGGCATGAAGGGAGTGTCAAAAATGAAAAAAATTATGAGATGCGCTTTAATCATGTTAATAGGACTGCAAGTGATCGGCTTTGGCATCAGAAATGCGAACCATGCGGCGATGAATCGAAACGGTAATCCAGAAATTGTTCTTATGGACTTCGACAACTCCGGCGAGCCGGAATGGATAACGAGGTAATCTTTCGCTGAAAGATCATAAGGAAAGGTTGGTATAATCATGCAAAGACAAGAATTCATTATTGAACTCGGTGGAATCATCGGGACAATTCACACCTATACCAGAAATCCATTCATGGTCGGTTATACCAAGGAACTGAAAAAGGCAATCAGACTCAATGATCCGGAAACGACAAGACTCGTTCTCGACAAGGTCATTGAATGGTACAACGAGGAGATCGACAAGATCACCAATGACGAGTATGTCTTCAACAAGCAAATGCACAAGAAGGCATACGACATCTTGCTGGAGTACCGGGAGTCACTCGATTCATAACAGGGATTGCTCCATCTGCCGTTGAAACGGCCGAGAACCGCGTCGTTTTCAAAAGTAATTATATCACGATTGTAGGGTTTGTCACAACAATTTAATACCCTTTCAGTTAACCGATCTGAATCAAAAGGCATTGAAAGAGAAGTGGTTTTTGCAGAAGGCCAAAAGATGCAAAAACCTTTTTCGTTGTTACCAATCAGACAACAAAAAAACCACAGACAAGCTGTGATTTTTGTTGTCTTGGCAGGGCTAGAGAGAGTCGAACTCTCGATCTCGGAGTCAGAATCCGATGCCTTAACCACTTGGCCATAGCCCAATCCAACTGGTGCGGTTGATGGGATTTGAACCCACACGTCAAGGACACTACCTCCTGAGGGTAGCGCGTCTGCCGTTCCGCCACAACCGCCTGTTGTCGCATACACTATTATACCATAAAGAATCTAAAAGCAAAGAAAAAAATAATCGGAATTTCGGACAAAAATCCTTTAGTATTTGGGTGATATGTGGTATTATTCTTATTGCATCAAAATCCCAAAATGAGAGGCGGTATACGGCGAATTGAAAGATGAGCGTCAATACAAAACTCCCTACTTTTCGAAGCTCAAAGCCTACGCGTTGAGCAACGTAACTCCATTTGACGTTCCCGGCCACAAACTAGGGAAAGTCAAAAATGACCTGATGGATTTCACCGGCGCGCCGATGTTCATGCTCGACGCCAACGCGCCCCTCGGTCTTGACACCCTCGGCAAACCCCATGGCGTCATCAAGGAAGCCGAAAAACTAATGGCCAGCGCCTGCGGCGCTGACAAGAGCTATTTCCTGACAAACGGAACATCCGTTGGCATTTTGGCGATGATCATGTCAGCCTGTCGAGCCAACGATAAGATAATCCTGCCACGCAATGTCCACAAGTCGGTCATCAACGCACTGATTTTGAGCGGCGCCATGCCGATTTTCGTGAAACCCGATATCGATATCGAACTCGGAATCGCCAATGGCGTCTTTTTTGAGAATTACGTGGAAGCCATAACCAACCATCCCGATGCCAAAGCCGTCTTCGTGATCAACCCAACTTACTTTGGCATAGCCTCCGACCTCGTGAGGATCACTGAATATGCCCATGACAATGACATGATGGTGCTTGTCGATGAAGCGCACGGAGCACAATTCTACTTTTCCGATAAATTGCCCATTAGCGCGATGGCCGCGGGAGCGGACATCAGCGCGACTTCGATTCATAAAACGGCCGCTTCCCTGACCCAGAGTTCCGTGTTGTTGACAAAAGGCAAGCGGGTCGATCAGATTCGCCTGCGGTCGACTCTGAACATGTTGCACAGCACATCGCCCAGTTCGTTGTTGATCGCCAGTCTCGATGTCGCCCGGAAGACGATGTACTTCGAAGGCGAGCGCCGAATCAGCAAACTGCTGCAGATGGCCGACAAAGCTCGGACGATGCTTAGGCAGATCCCCGGAATCAAGGTCATCGACACCGATTACGTCCAACAACGCCCTGGATTTGCCTTCGATTTGACCAAGATCGTCATCAAGGTCTCCGATCTTGGCCTATCCGGTTTCGAGGTCTTCCAGCGATTGCGACGCCGTTACAATATCCAGATGGAACTCGCGGAATCGCACATCGTTCTCGCGGTTCTGACAATCGGCACCACCAAGGATGATCTCGAGCATCTGACGCAAGCTTTCCGGGATCTCTCCGAAAAGTATTACAAAGTCCGCAAACGGCTACCGAAGATCAAGTTCATATACCAATTCCCCGAAACCTATGCCCGTCCCCGTGATGCCTATCACGCTCCGAAACTGCAACTACCGTTTGAGGAAACCTATGATGAGATCAGTGCCGAATCGATCATGATCTATCCTCCGGGCATCCCCTTTGTCATTCCTGGAGAGATCATCACGAAGGAAGTCATCAACGATATCAAATTCTACCTGAAGAAGGGCTCAGTGATCCACAGCGACCTCGACAATGGCTATATCAAAGTCATCGATAAAGAACGTTGGATCAAATGGGAGGGTGAGACAGATGAATATTAATAAGGTTGACTTGTCTTTTCAGAGTTGCAACGCTGATTACGCGGAAGCGGATGTCGTCATCTTCAGTTGTCCGATGGACAGCACGACCTCTTTCCGGCCGGGAGCCAGATTCGCCGGCAATGCGATCCGGGTCGACTCTGCCGGCGTCGAGTGGTATTCGCCATACCGCAAACGCAGCCTGAAACAGTTCAAAACCGCTGATATCGGCGATCTTTCGCTGCCAATCGGCGATGTGGAAACCGCATTGGCATTGATCCATGAGGCAACCGCTAAAGTCATCTCCGATGGCAAGAAACCGAT
>CALGNF010000060.1 GCA_937958685.1 uncultured Caryophanales bacterium | reverse complement strand
ATACGAGTTCGTATTCGGTGACTGGAGTTCAGACTTGTGCTCTTCCGATCTTTCTGACATAGAAGCCGCTTGTGGCCATACCGACAAGCAAAGCCTCGTCGGGGGTCAAGCCCAGAAACAGGCCGAGGACGAAGCCGGCATTGAAATTGTCGCCGGCGCCGGTGGTGAGCTTGGGTTTCTTGACGAATGGTCCCAGCTCATGGAAAAATTTGCCGTCAACGACACAACAGGATCTATCGACCGGATGGATGACGATCGCATCGAGTGCCAGTTTCCGGATCAAGGCTTGGTTGAGTTCCTCGAGGGTCACCTCATAACGCGCCAACTCATCAGCGGGAAAGAGTTGCAGGACATGTCCCACATCATACGCTTCTTTTTTGTTGAAGCCAAGGACGACAAAGAAGTAGCTGCGGAATTCCTTCAGCAGAGACAGCGCTTCGGCGATTTCCTTTGGTGTGCGTTTCTCGGGGTCGGCCAGATCGATGAACATGACCGGGCGCACTGGTCGCGGTTTCAGCAAAGGAATGATATTGGCAATCAAGTTCCGCCAAATCTCCGTCATCTTCGGGATCAAGGACCAGTTGACGGTCGCAAACAGGTCAGCCGTCTGCAACAGCCCCACAAAACGGTCTTTGCCCACGACCTCGATCAGTCTCTCATAGGTGATGTCGTTCAAAGAGGCGGTTTTTCCGAAGAGAATCTTGCCATCGTCGAACTCGAGCGCGTCGGTATGCCCGCTTGCCGCCAGCGTGATCAGTTCGGCCTTGGCAGCCAGTTCCTGAAAGACACCGTCGATCGCCGGCATGCCCAAAGAACCGATATAGGTGTAGTTTCCTTCATGTTGGGCAAGGGCGTTGCACATGATCGGTCCGTTCCCGCCGATCTTCCTTTGGGTCGGATAGAGTTCGATGTTTGTCGACAGACCGCTCGCGCGGTCGATGCGCCGTGCAAAATCGGCGATATTGTCCAGACGGACGAAGGTTTGCGCATCAAGGCGCTTGTCGACGACGTGGATGATCTCGTCGACGAAGCCGTCGAGACCGATCACGACGTTTGGTCTCTGTGGTGGCTGCTGGCGCAACTTGTTGGCCAGCATCTTGCGTTTGTCCATATCAATGCGGATCTTTGATCCTGTCCTTCCTGTGTGAGGCATCGACTATAGTATAACAGAACGGGGCCCGCAAGCAAGCGGAAACCCTGGTAAAGATGTCTGGAATCTAGTTCTGCGTTGGCTTCCCGGCCACGATCACGAAATGCTGCGACTTGCCGCTTTCATATGGCTCACGGGAAAAACCTCCATATGATCTGATGTCGACGAAGCCGGCCTCCTGAAACAGGCTTGCTAGTTCAAAGGATAGCAGCGGCAAAAGTGGCGTCACAGCCCGATAGGTTTCCTCGAGGTGATTCAGTTCCGTCTCAAAGAGCATCATCCCGGATTTGCGCCTGTAGAAACGCGTGAAACGCCGTCCCTCGCGCTCGATGGTCGGAAGCGACGCCTGATCCAGACCGATAAAGCGATCATAGTTGATGATCTGCACCACGGCCTTGCCATGAGGAATCAAAGCGTCATAAATTCTGGCGAGCAAGTCTTTGACCGCGGCTTTATCCGGGAGATGCACGATGGTGTTGCCGATCGAGTAAATACCATCATAACGGCTCGTGGCCGCAAAATGGGCGATATCCTTTAGTTGAAACGTCACTTTCATCTCCGACTGCCGGCTTTTGCCAGTGGCAATCTCAAGCATGTGCGCGTCAAGATCAAGGCCTTCGACGACATAACCGCGTCCAGCGAGAGCGATGGCATACCCGCCGGTTGCGCAACCAAGATCGACGACCGTCCCGCTTGGCAATTCCTCCTCAAGAAAACCCAGAGTCCTTTCGTTGACGGGAAAGATGAAATCATAGTGGCTGGCAAAATCGTTGTATAGTTTCACGGGCGCTCACAACCCTCCGGTGATCGCGTTTGCCGTCCTCACTGATGGCCTTCCTTGGGGACGATGCAGATGAAACTGAGTTTGGCGGATTTGGGATTGCGAAATTGATGCAGGGTATTTGCGGGGATGAAGGCGTATGTTCCCGCCATCAAAGGGTGAATCGTCCCTTCGATCATCAGTTCGCCTTCGCCGGCGACCACGAAGTTGATGTGCGGCCAGGGATGGCTGTGTTCGGGCGAATAACCTTCGCATCCGAGCTCCACCAGGCGCATCACGTGGTCGCTCCAACCGGTTTCCGGTGAAACAAGCACCTTCATGGCCGCATTCTTGACGGAATCGGAAAGCAGCTGCCGCGCGGGGATGTCGTTGATGTGTCCTATCATGGTCTTTCCTCCTAGATAATATCTATATATATTATACTTAAAAACTTAGGTTTCGCAAATCAAGATGACAAAAGAAAAGCGGGCCGGCTAGCCCGCTTATAATATGTCTTGCTATTCAGCAGTCCATTTGGCGTAGAGTTTGAGATGACTGGCCGGCATGTTCGTCAGGGTGAATGCCTGGGTGAGCGCCGGATCCGTAAACCAGCCGACAAAACCAAACCCACTCTTCACCGGATCATCTATTAGGACGATGGCTTCCTGGTAATCGAATTGGCTTGACTGCAAATAGCTGAATGCCGTGTGGCTGATGGCGACCGGCGTGGACTTGTTGGTTGTCGTGTTGTCGCCAAGGATGCCATAATGCGCCAAGCCAAAGGCATAAAGCTGCCCGGAGTCGGTCATCACGAAACTGGTGTTCATCGTGTAGCCAAGGAAAAGGGTCGTCAGACTATCGCCTTCGGCAAGCGTGAACTGGGAAGTGATGTCCACCGGTGACAGGCGTTTTGTCGTGGTCCCATCGCCAAGTTGTCCGGCGCTGTTCTTGCCCCACGCGAACATCCTGCCCGTCGAAGTCAAGGCCAGCACGTGGGCGTCGCCTGATTGGATTTTGGTTATCGTTTCGCCCTCGGCGAGTGAAAAATAGATGCTGAGGTCGACTGGTGAGGTCCGGTAATTCGTGGTGCCGTCGCCAAGTTCACCATAGCCCCAAGCGAGTAGTTTCCCGAGCGAAGTCAAGGCATAGCTCTGGCCGTTGCCGGCGGCGATGAAAGTAAGCGTCTCGCCGCTTTCCAAGTTGAGATTGCCGGTGATGTCTAGCGGAACCAATGAATTTGAGGGCGTGGAGCTTGCGAAGACGTATTCAGTACCCGAGTTGTAACCCCAGGCAAAGACTTTGCCGGCACTTGTGATCGCCATCACGTGGCGGTTGCCACCCGAAATCTGCAGCATCGTCTCTCCCGAGGCCAGGTTGAATTTGCTCGTGATCTCCACGGGCGTGAGATGGTTGACCGAATCACCGAAACCAAGCACCCCTTCGCTGTTCGAACCAAATGCGAAGATCTTGTCGAGCGAGGTGATCACAAACACCGATTGATTGCCTTTATAGATCGTCGTGGCGGTTTCGCCGGTTGCAAAGGCGAAGTTCGCGGTGATATCGACTGGCAAGTTTCTGTGCGTTGTCGTCCCGTCGCCCAGCTGGCCTTGGGTATTATAACCCCAAGTGAAGATCCTGCCCTGATCGGTCAAGACTACCGAATGCGAGTAAAGCGCGTAGGCAGTGATGATCTTTTCACCATCATAAAGATAGAAGTTGGCCGTAATGTCAACCGGAATCTGCTTGCTTGATGTGGTCCCATCACCCAGTTGCCCATAGGCGTTGTAGCCCCAGGTGAAGACTTGCCCGGTCTCCGTCAGCGCGATCGTGTGGTAACCACCCGTGGACACTTGCGTGTAGGTTATCGATTCATTGTCGTAATAATAGGTGATGTTATAGACATTGATTGTCCATTTGGCATAAAGGGTGAAGTTGTACTCGGGCATCTTCGTCAGGGTGAAGGCTTCGGTCAAAGCCTCATCGGTGAACCAGCCGGCGAACGAGTATCCCTGTTTGGTTGGATTGGCTGGCATGCTGATGGTGGCATCATAATCGAAGGTCCGGTCAGTGATGGCATTGCCGCCGTTGGTCTCGAAGCTGATCGTGTACTGGTTCGCGATCCACTTGCCATAGATGGCAAATTGCGAGTTGGGCATGTTCGTCTTGGTATAAGGAGTCGTGAGCGCGGTGTTCTCGTACCAACCGTCGAAAGTGTTCTCATATCTGGTGGGATCGGTTATCGACGGCAAGCTTTCATCATATTCCAGACGATAGCGTTCATATAGTTTCCAAGAAACCAAGGTCAGTTTGAATGGATCCGGCCTTGTCGTTGTCGAATTGTCGCCAAGGAGACCCGAGGTGTTATCGCCAAAGCGGATCAATGCGCCGTCTTCGGTCAAAATGAAAGCGGAATACCTGGCCGCTCTGACAATGGCGATGGCATCGCCGGTGGCCAGCGGGATATTAGCGGTGACATCGACAGGGATCAGGGAGTTGACGGTCGTCTTGTTGCCAAGTTGGTAATAATTGTTCCGTCCCCAGGAAAGGATCCTGCCTGACGATGTCAGGAGCATTGCGTGATTAACCCCACCGTTGATGTGAAGGATTTCCTCGCCGCTTTCCAGCCCCAGATAGCCGGTGACGTCGATGGGATAGTCACGCTTGGTCGTCGTGCCGTCACACAATTCACCATAGGCGTTGTAGCCCCAGCCGAGAAGTCTTCCCAAAGATGTGATCGCATACATGTTGTTCGATCCCGCGCTTAGACTGATGATTGTCTCACCCTCCTCCAAGACCGCGGTGAACGCCGAGGAGACATCATATGGTGTGGCATAGTAATACACCGATCCATTGGCAAAAGCTCCGGAAGAACCATCGTAGCCCCAGCCAAACATCCGGCCTTCGGAAGTGACCGCCATGATATAGCGATCCGCTCCGGCAAGGGAGATGATGGTTTCATCGCCGACAAAATTGAAGTATGAAGTAATATCATATGGGCGTCTTCTTTCGCCGTTGGCGCCCGACATTTCCGAATGGCCCCAGCCCAACACCCTTCCCGCTGAAGTGACGACGTGAACGGCTGTCCTGTTTAGATGCACCTGCTCGATGGTTTCTGCCTCAGCCAGGATCAGATATGCGGTGATGTCCTGCGGTGTGGATTTGTAATTGGCATAACTGCCGTCGCCGATTGTGCCGTTGCTATTGTAACCCCAGATAAACAGTCTTCCCAAAGAGGTGAGCACGGCGCTGCAGCTGTCGCCCGCAAAGATCTCGCTGATCGTCTCACCCGTTTCCAGCGGCAGATACGCGGAGATGTCGATGGGGACATAGGAAGCCGAAGTTGAGTTGTTTCCGAGTTGCCCGTAAGTATTGCCGCCCCAAGCAAACAATTGCCCTGATTCAGCCAAAGCCAATGTATGATTCCATCCGGGTGCGACTTTGATGAAGACCATCTCGGTTTGGTAATCATAAAGCAGGAAATCGTGGTTGTTGATTTCCCATTTGGCATACAAGGTGATGTTCCGATCTTCCATGAAAACAAACCTGTAGGGAATTGTGTAGGTTTCATCCTCGAACCAGCCTTTGAAGAGATAGCCAGTCTTTGTCGGATTTGCTGGCTGCGACACCGCTTCCTGATAATTCTTCGTGATTGCCGTCACAGCGCTGCCACCCTTGCTGTCAAACGTGATCGTCCTCGAGTTGGCAATCCACTTGGCATAAGCGTCGATATCCCCTGCCGGCATGTTCGCCGCGTTGAAGACGGTGACGAACCCGCTGTCCTGATACCACCCGCCGAAAGTGAATCCGGTTCTGGTGGGATCGGCAGGATAGACGATTGGCTGATCATATTCGTAGATATCCTCATCGATCAAGGTATTGTCAGTTATGATCACGTGCGTTGGATATGTCAGCGTGGAGGTGATGCCATCAAAGCGCATCCCCGAAGTGCCGTAGCCCCACACGATCACGCGACCCATCGATGTGATTGCATGCATCGAATGGCCATAGCCGCTGATCGATAGGAGCGATTCTCCATTAAACAATTTGAAATTGGCTGTGATTTCATACGGAGCATATTGGACGGTTGTCAAGCCGTTGGCGTTGACGCTGTAACTGCCGTAACCCCAGGAATAGATCCTTCCCGAACTTGAAATCGCCTGGCCGTTGTATTCGGAAGCGGTGACATAGATGATCTTGTCGTCGCTCTCCAGATAGAAAGCGTTGGTGATCTCGGTCGGCAAAGACCGGTTGCTTCCCGAGCCTCCATAATTGATACCAAGCATCCCGTAATAATTGTAACCCCAAGAAAAGACCCTGCCCGCTTCACTCAGAGCGTATCCGTGATAGAATCCCGCTGCGACCATGACGATCTCATCTTCGGTATCGAGGGGGAAATTGGCGGTGATATCAACAGGTAACAACTGGTTGACAGTCGTTCCGATGCCCACCTGACCGTAATCATTCCGTCCCCAGCTGAAGAGCCGGTCGGCCGAAGTCAGCGCATATGCATGCTGAACTCCGATTTGCAGCGCAGTGATCGTTTCCCCGGATCCAAGGGAGAAATTACCGGTGATGTCGACGGGAAGCGTGCGATCGGTCCCCGAAGTGCCGTCTCCGACCGATCCATAGGCATTGCTGCCAAAGCCAAAGATCCTCCCGGCGGAGGTGGTGACGAACGCTGTTTCCCCGCCACAGGCGATATCAGTTATCGTTTCGCCTGAGTCAAGGGTAAAGTTCTCCGTGATATCGGTGAAGGAAGACCTGTTGGTCTTATCTCCCGTACCCAGCTGGCCAGAGTTATTATAACCGGCAACCAGCAGCCGGCCCGTGGATGTCAGCACATAACTGCTGGCGTTGGCAACCGCGATCTTTGAGATTGTCTCTGTCTCGCCAAGTCCCAGCAAACCCGTGATGTCGATCTTGGTCGTTTTGGCGACAAGCGTGCCATCGCCCAGCTGGCCGTAGGCGTTGCTGCCGACAGCATAGAGCCTCCCGTCGGTTGTCAATAGCAAACTGTGTGAAACTCCGTCGGCAAACTGCGGATCCAGATACTCCACATTCTTGATGAACTTGAGGGTATATTCATTGATTTCCCATTTCGCATAGACCGTTCTTCCGCCCAACGGCATGGTGGTGAAGACATAGACAGTCGTCAGTTCGCTATCCGCATACCAGTCGATAAACGTGTAGCCGGTTCTTGTCGGCTCGGCCGGTTCGCTGACGGATTCGCCGTAGTTGGCGACGATGTCCTCAACCTCGCTGCCGCCGTTTTCGACAAAGCTGATCGTATAGGGAATGTCTGTCCATTTGGCATAAAGGGTGATGTTTTCCGCAGGCATCGTCGAGAAGGTATAGGGAATCGTCAACTCCTCATCCGCGTACCAGCCGATGAAGGTGAAAGCCGTTCTTGTCGGCGATGTCGGTTCGGTCACGAGCGTTCCATAGTCTTGAGTGATGTCATCGACATCGGAACCACCGTTTTCTGTGAAACTGATCGTATATTGGTTGATCTCCCACCTGGCGTAAAGGTTAAAGTCGTAAGCTGGCATCGTCACTTCCGTGAACGGCACCAAAAACAGGCTATCGCTGTACCAGCCGAGGAAAGTATGGCCCTCGCGCTCTGGTTCGGGTAAATCCAAAACGGAATTGAAAACGATACTGGTTGAATCCGTCGGCAGGAACGTTCCCAACCCCGGAATCAAGCCAAAATCTGGAGCGAAATCGCCCTCGACCTCATAACCAAGCGAACCATGCAGTTCTCTGCCGGCAGAATAGACTCTGCCATGAGAGGTTATTACATAGATAACCTCACGGTTTCTGCCAATGCCAACAATGTACTCATTGTCTTCCAGTATATAATCTGGCTCGTTCAGCGTCGGTAGCGGCTGGTTAATACAGTCTCCGAGCCCGAGGCAGCAGTTTCCGTCATAACCCCAGACAAAGAATCGCTGATTGGTCGTCAGGGCATGAGCGCTATGATAATCTGTCAGGATCTTGATAAATGTTTCGCCTGACTGCAGGTTGAAATTGGCGGTGATCTCATACGGTGTCAAATGCGACACGCTAGTGGATTCACCCGTGCCCAGCTGAGAGTGGTCATTGGCGCCCCAGACAAAGACACGGCCAGATTCGGTATAGACTAGCGAGAAACGGCTTCCGGCGCTGACGCCGGCGAGGTTGTCTTCGGGTTCGAGAGCAATCGCGGCGGAGATATCGACGAAGGAATCGCTGTCGGTGGTGGAATTGTTCCCGAGTTGTCCGTAGAGATTTTGGCCAGACGACAGCACCCTGTTCATGGATGTGAGCACCACCAGATGGTTATCGCCGGCCGCAAAGGCGATAATGTCTTCGCCTTCTTCAAGCAATAAATACCCACTTATGATTTGTGGTATACAGTCTGCAATGCCTGTTGTGCCTATCCCGAATTGCCCATATTGATTATATCCCCAAGCATACAAATTGCCGTCGCTGGATAAAGCTATTGAATAATAAGTATTTGCAGCAACCGCGACGATTGTCTCTCCGGGATTAAGACTGAGCCTGCTGGTGATGTCCATCGGCAGGCTGCTGTAGTCCAAAGCGCATTTACCCAATTGGCCGTATGCGTTGCTACCAAAGGTGAACACATTGCCATGATTTGATAGGGCAATCGAATGATTATAACCGCCTTTGATGACGATGATTCTCTCGCCGGGATCCAAAGTGAATTTATCGGTGATGTTAACCGCGCTCCAGCGCTCGGTGAGTGTTCCATCACCAAGCTGACCATAGTCGTTACGGCCAAAGGCATAGACTGAACCGTCGGCTTCGATCACAAAACTGAAGCCATTGCCACCACCAGCATAGATGGTTCCCGTCTCAACTTCATAATAGGAAATTTCATATTCATTGATGATCCATTTGGCATAGACAGTGATGTCTTCCGCAGGTATGACGGTAAAGACATAGGGTGTTCCCAGGTCGGAATCCGCATACCAGCCGGCAAAGGTATAGCCGGTTCTGGTCGGTTCGTCCGGTTCACTGACCGCCGAGGCATAGTCTTGAGTGATATCTTCAACAACCGAGCCGCCGTTTTCCGCAAAACTGATGGTGTACTGGTTGATCACCCAGTCGGCATAAAGCGTCAAACCATAAAGCGGCATCTCAGTCGTTGTGAATGGGACAGTCAAGAAAATGTCCTCATACCAGCCCATGAAAGTATAGCCCGTCCTTACCGGATCATCGATTGTCGGGAGTGGATCTTCAAAGGCAACCCATATGTCCGACATGTCCTCGCCGCCGTTTTCCACAAACGCCAACAGATACTCGATCGGATCATAGAGAGCGTAGATATCCGTATCCATCACGATGGTGTTGAAGAGCGCGCTCCAACCAACGAACGTATATCCAAGCCGCGACGGGTCTTGGGGCGCGATGGCGCTGTAGCCGTGCGGCACAAGCAGCTGCCTGAGCACCGTGTCATCATGATCAAGGAATCTGACATCGTATGATGTCAATTCCCATCTGGCATAGAGCCATAGTTCATCGGTCACCGGTGTATTGGCGTAGAATTTCGCATCATTGATGGTTTCTCCCAGGAACCAGCCAAGGAATCTGTAGCCAAGTTTTGTCGGGATATCCAGCAGAATCGTTGATCCGTGCTCCACATCGTGGATCGCCGAAACCACGGTCCCGCCATTGGAATCAAAGAAAACCGAGTAGGTATTGATTGTATAAAGGGGATAGATGTAGAGATCCTCTGTCACGCCTTCGAAAACGGCATCCCAGCCAGTGAAAGTGTAGCCTGTACGCGACACGTCTCCTGGTGCCGAAGCATCCTGAAGATACTCGATCGTTTGGATCATCAGGATGGCGCCTTGATGGTCATGGAAAACCACCTGATACGTATTGATAGCATAGGTGGCATAGATATCCATATCGCCGGTGACATTGGCGAATTCCTGGTCCCAGCTGACAAAGTGATAGCCGGTGACATCAGGCACACCTGGCTCACTGGCGGCTGCGCCATGATCGATAGTCTGCGACTCGATGAGTTCGAGATCGATATCATAGAAGGCGACCGTGTAAGTCAGGATCTCATAAGTGGCGCTGACCCACAAATCGGCTGTGACATTGGTGAAATCCGTGTCCCAGTCAAGAAATGCGTAACCAAGGCGCGAAGGTGTTAGCGGTGCATACGCGTCATCGCCGTGCTCGATGGTCTGGATGTCAAAGATATGACCGGAGTCATCCGCGAACACGACAGTATAGGTGAGGATTTCGTATTGCGGATGGAAGTTGCTTGCTTGCTGGATGTTCTCAAGTTCGCCGTCCCAGCCGCGATAGGCATAACCAACGATCGTCAAAGTGGCCGCATGCTCGCCATAGGGGTCGCTGGCGGCTTCGCCATGAAGGACCAGTTGCTCGTCGAGCAAGGTGTCCTCCAAATCATAAAACCTCACGAGATATGAGCGTTGCTCATAAAGCGGATAGATGTTCAAGTCCGCTGTGACAGCGAGATAGCTCTGGTCCCAACCGAGGAAATCCCAGCCGGGCTTTTCCGGTGTCCCCGGATCATAGGCGTCATCCCCGTGATGCAGATCCTGGACATCGAATACCGATCCCAAAGCATCCCGGAAAACGACGCGATAGGTGATGATTTCATACAAAGCAAGCACATTGGTGTCTTTCGTGATCGAATCAACGTTTTTGTCCCAACCGAGGAACAAGTATCCCGTGAGCGAGGGTGCCGAAGGCGGCGTTCCCGCCTCCCCATGGGCGACTTGCTCGACATAGATGATGTCATATTCGCGGTCGTAATAGGTCACGGTATAGGTCACTGGCGTATAAGAGGCATGGACGTCGATGTCCGTGAAGACATCGAAGAACGATTCGACCCAGCCGTCAAACTCATGGCCTTCCCGAAATGGGTCGGCGGGCGGCGTGGCGTCGGCTCCATGCTCGACAACTTCAGTCTTGAGGATGGCGCCATCGTAATTGTAGAAGGTCACAAGGTACTTGTTTATGTCATATTCGGGATGGAGAACCAGATCACCCTCAACCTGGTCAAATGGTTCGGACCAGCCCGTAAAGGTGTGGCCCTCAATATCCAAAGTGGCCGCATGCTCGCCATAGGGGTCGCTGGCGGCTTCGCCATGAAGGACTAGTTGCTCGTCGAGCAAGGTGTCCTCCAAATCATAAAACCTCACGAGATATGAGC
>CALGNF010000059.1 GCA_937958685.1 uncultured Caryophanales bacterium | reverse complement strand
GTCTTGTCTTCCTTGAAACCCGAGCAGAAACTGGCGAAATCGTGCGTGCCGATCAGTGACGCCAAGTCGGCTTCGATCAGTTCGGTCGCAAGGCGCGGATAACAGGCCTCGTACTTGCGCATCAAAGGATCGTATTCGCCGGTGTTGATCAGGTAGCGGTAGGTTTTCCGGTCGGCGTCATAGCGCGAGTGGAAGAGCGGTGGCGCGAAGGCGGCGCTCTTCACGTGGATGTCTTTCGGCAGTTGCTTGTTCAGGATATAGACCCACCGGTCGCTGGAAAAGTCATGGCTGGTGTCGAAATGGATGACCTGGTGCAGGGCGTGAACGCCGGCATCGGTGCGGGATGCTCCCTGGATTGATGTGGGCTCATCGTTGATGCGCGAGACGAGCGCTTCCAATTCCGCCTGGACCGAACGTTCCTGTTTTTGGGTTTGGAAACCGAAGAAATCGGAGCCGTCATAACTGATGACGAGCACCAGGCGTCTCTTTTTCGTCTTTTTCCCGGAGATGACGATCCGGTTGATCAGTCCGTCCGAAAAGGCGACCTTGATGTTTTGGTTGCGAAGAGTTTCCCCAAACAGCACCTTGGATCCCTGCCAGGGCTCGAGATCAAGTCCCGCGACCAAATCGGGATTGTCCTTGAGAAAACCGGTGATCGCCGCGCGACCGAGGACGACCGTGCTCTCGATTTTCAGCCCGGCGTCGGGATGAAGCCGGACCAAGATGTCTTCTTGCTGGAATATGGGCATCAGAGCACCCTCAGCACGATCGATGCCGCTAGGGAAGAAACGATGAAGAGCGTCGCCAGGATGTCGGTCTTGCCAAAGGCAAGCTCGCTGATCCGGGTCCGTTTCATCCCGGGAATGAAGTTGCGGGTTTCCATGGCGTCCGCCAGATCCTCGCTGCGTTTGAAGGCGATGATGAACATCGGCACTAGCAGGGAGATGATCTGCCTGATCTTGTCCTTCAGCCTGCCTTGGAGAAAATCCGCGCCGCGGCTGGCCTGGGCGGCCATGATCTTGTTCGCCTCGTCCAAGATCGTCGGGATGTAGCGGAGACTGATGGAGATGATCAGCGCGAATTCGTCGGAACGGATCCCGATCACCTTGAGCGGGCGCATCAGGCTTTCAAGACCCTGTGTCAAGTCGGTCGGTTTCGTCGTCAGCGTCAGGATCGTCGACAGCGTGATGATCACCAGCAGCCTGATGACGACGAAGACGCTCATCTCGACGCCGCGCTCGTAGACGGTGAACACGAAGGAAGCGAACGTGTAGCCGTAGGCGAGGTAGGCCAGGCTGAAGTAGACGCCGGCCAGATAGCCAAGCAACAGAAGGAAGCGGAATCTCCGAAGTTTGGCAAGCAGCCGCCAAAGAATCGTCAAAGCGATGATCGCGCCGATGCTTGCCAAAGAGATGGTCAGCGTTTCCTGAAGCAGGATGCTGCCTTCCTTGTTGAAGAGGATCTGGAAAAAGAAGGTGAAGATGAGCAGGATGAACAAAGGCCGCATCCCCTTGGCGATCCGTTTGATCGACAAGCGTCCGAGAAGCATGCACACAACCCCGATCGCCAGGGCGATCAGAAGCTGCGGAATCGTCTCCAAGAGAAAGATCGCGACCATCAGCGCGATGACGCCGATGATCTTCGTGCGCGGGTCCATCCTATAGAAGAAACCCTGGCCGGGAAGGTATTGGCCAAGAACGATGTTTTTCATCGGGCCACCGCCTTTTTGATCGCCAAGAGCGCATCCGGCAGGTTTTTCTGATAGATGTCGAGATCCAGGCCGAAACGGTCTCTCAGGGCGCTCAACACCTTGATCGTGTTTGGATATTGGAGGTGGAACTGCTCGAGGTCCCCCCGGCGGAACAACACCTCGGGCGACTCGTCGTAGATCAGCGAGCCGTCGTGGAGCACGATCACCCGGGAAGCGTGCTCATAGACGAGATCCATGTCATGGGTGATGATGATGATCGACTTGCCGGTCTTAGCCTGGATCGCCTTGAACAACTCCATCATCTGGATCTTGCCTTGCGGATCGAGGCCCGAGGTGGGTTCGTCGAGGACGAGGATATCGGGATCGAAGGCGAGAATGCCGGCGATCGAGACGCGCTTCTTCTCGCCACCGGAAAGATTGAAGGGATTGCGTTTGAGATAGGTTTCGTCCAGCCCGACAAGTTTGATGGTTTCGCTCGCGATCTGTTTGGCCTGTTCGGGCGGAACGTGGAAATTGAGCGGCCCGAACATGATGTCCTTCTCCACGGTCTCCTCGAACAGCTGGTATTCGGGAAATTGGAACACCAGGCCGACGTGTTTCCGCAGCAGGTTGTAGTTGATCTTCTTGTCGCGTTTGTTCGTGATGAGCGAACCGAAGATCTCGACGCTGCCCTCGGTGGGCAGAAGCAATGCGTTCATGTGCTGGGCGAGCGTCGACTTGCCGGAGCCGGTCCGGCCGATCAGACAGATGAATTCGTCCTGTTTGGCGATTTGGAGCGTGATGTCGGCGATCGCCTGATAGAAGGTCAGTTGGTTTTGCGGGTAGTGGAAGCTTACTTCGCGAAAGTGGATTCCCATAGGAAAGCCTTCACCTCCCCGAAGGTCGCTTCGTCGTCCAATTGCATGGCCATTTGCAGGGCTAGGGGCATGACGAGCGCGGACTGGGCGAACACTTCCGGCTGCTTGAGGAGTTCCTCTTTGCGGCCGTCGGCGAAGATCTTGCCCTCTTTCATGATCACCAGCCGGTCGGCCAGCAGCGCCTCTTCGATCTCATGGGTGATCATGATGATCGTGAGACCCTCCTGGTGCAGCTGGCGGATGTATTTCATCAAGTCCTCGCGGGCATAGGGGTCGAGCATCGAGGTGGCCTCGTCGAAGATCATGATCCCGGTCTGCATCGCGAGGATGCCGGCGATCGCCACACGTTGTTTCTGCCCGCCGGAGAGCGAGGCCGGTTCTTTGTCGAGATATTTCTCCATTCCGACTTTCTTGGCGAAAAAGGCGATCCGCTCCAGCATCTCTTCCCGGCTCACACACAGGTTTTCCATGCCGAAGGCGATATCGTCCCGCACGGTGACGCCGACAAACTGGTTGTCGGGATTTTGGAAGACGATGCCGATCTGCTTGCGGATCGCGGGCGTCGTTTCCGGCGTGATGATGGTGCCGGCGATCGCCACGGTGCCTTGCGCGGGTTCGAGCAGGCCGACGAGCGTCTTGGCCAGGGTCGATTTGCCGCTGCCGTTGTGGCCGAGGATCGCGACCCATTCGCCTTGTTCGATTTGGAGATTGATGTCCTTGAGGATCATCCGTTTGCCTGTATAGGTGAACGACATGTCCCTGATGTCAATGTGACTCATATCCACACTCCTGCTCTGCCGAAGATTAGACGGCGATGACGTGTTCGAGGTCCTTAAGGGTGACGATGCCAAGGACGGCTTCTCCCTTGAGGCCGTTTTCGGTGACGAACAGCATCTCGAGTTTGTTCTTCTCCCGAAAGTCCCGCTGGAACCGGTGCAGCGCCTGGAAGACGTCGGCGTTGCGGCTGATGAAATCGAAATAGGCGGCGGGATCGCCGTCGAGATCGATCGCCTGCAGCAGTTCGCCGATAAGCATCTTGCGGGAGATTGTTGCCGTTTTGGCGATCGAGAGATAATAATAGAAAGCTTTTTCGGTGAACACGCCGGCCAGCCGGCCGTCGGCGAAGACGGGGATCTTGGAGAAACCGTGGGTTTCCATCAGTTCCATGACGGTATCGACGGCATCTTCCGGTCTCGCTTTCTTGATCCGGGAGAGCGGGATCATGACGTTGCCGAGTTTTTCCGGTTTCGTGATCATCCGGACGATCTCGGCGAATCTGTCGATAAACGCCGCCGAGGGGCTGGCGATGTCCTCGTTGTGGACGATGATGTTGCGGAGTTGGGCGGCTTGCTGCAGGACGTCGAAGCAGGCCGGGTTGGCGATGATCGCGTTTTGCTTCTTGCCGCGGATGCGGAACAGTGTGCCCATGAATGTCGATTCCTTGTAGTCGCCCCGCTCGTATTCGATGCGTAAGAATTTCTCGAGTTTGGCGAACAATGTCAGAAAACGCGTCTTTTGATCCATCGGCTCTTTCCTCTTTTCACACGGGTGTCATCAGCACTATCTTATCATTTTCGGGCCGTTTAGGCCACTTCATGAACGAAAAAAGTGCTGATTGAGGTCAGCACTGGGATTTTCGCCGGTTATACCAGTTCGATGATCGCCATCGGGCAGGAATCGCCCAGACGATGACCGATACGATAGATTCTGGTGTAGCCGCCGTTTCTGTCTTTGAATTTGGGACCCCATTCTTTGAAGAGTTTGGCAAGCGCCGTCTGGTCGT
Organism: uncultured Caryophanales bacterium; assembly: GCA_937958685.1. Lineage (GTDB taxonomy): Bacteria > Bacillota_I > Bacilli_A > Izemoplasmatales > Hujiaoplasmataceae > JAAYZB01. Next base: position 11,864 of record CALGNF010000059.1, on the reverse strand, counting down.
TGATCGAGTGCTCGCGCAGGATCGCTTCCGCTAATCTCAAAGAATGCAAATCGCCTTTCTTTGCATAGGTGATCAACCGTTCGACCGGTCTGCGCAATTGTTTCGCCTTGATGAGCGATGTCTCGATTTTGCCGTGTAAGATCAAGTGGGTCGCGAGATCGCGCATCAGCGCCTTGCGATTGTCGCCTCTGCGGTTTAGTTTGCTATATCCTCTAGCCATGATTTACCTCCTATCAATTAGTGTTTTGCCAAGCTCAGATTGAGTTCCTCAAGCTTCTGCTTGACTTCCTTGAGCGACTTCTTGCCGAGGTTGCGGACTTTCATCATGTCCTCCTCGGTTTTTTCGATCAGTTCGCCGAGCGTGTGGATGCCGGCGCGTTTTAAACAGTTGTAGCTTCTGACCGACAAGTCGAGATCCTCGATCGGCTTCTCGAGATTGCGGGTCTGTTCCTCGCTTTTGCGTTCGATCATGAAATCTTCGGCGAGGGCTTTGGCGGAGAGTTCGACGAGCGACTGGAAGTGGTCGATCAGCATCTTGGCGGCCATGCCGATGGCCTCTTTCGGACTGATCGAACCGTTGGTCCAGATTTCGACGATGAGTTTGTCATAGTCGGCGCTGTCGTCGACCCTGGTTTTGTCGACGCTGTAGTTGGCGCGCACGACGGGGGTGTAGAGACTGTCGATCGGGATGACGCCGACCATGTTGTCATAGAAGGCGTTCTTCTCGGCGCTCGCGTAGCCGTTGCCCTTGCGGGCGTTCATGACCATCCGGAAACGCTTGCCTTTGTTGACGTGGCAGATGTAGTGGTCCGGATTGATGATCTCGACTTCGTCGTCGACGATGATGTCGCGGGCGCAGACGTCGGCGGGACCGTCGACGATGATCTCCATCCGCTTTTGCACGCCGGGATTGTTCGAGTCGATCGTGAGGACGATGCCTTTCAGGTTGAGAACGATCGTCGTCACGTCTTCGACGACGTTTTCGATGGCGGTGAATTCGTGTTCGACGCCGTCGATCTGGCAGTTGATGATCGCGGCTCCCGGAAGTGAGGACAGCAAGACTCGGCGCAAGGAATTCCCGATCGTGATGCCGAAGCCGCGATCAAGGGGGCTGATCACAAAGCGTCCGTACTTGTCGTCGATCTCTTCGGTTATCGTTTTCGGTTTTTCGAATTTCAAGTCTTTCACAGTCATTACCTCCTAATCATCCGCGCGGGCGTTTGGGCGGGCGGCAGCCGTTGTGCGGGACCGGCGTGACGTCTCTGATGGCTGTGATCTCCAGCCCTGCGACCTGCAGGCTTCTGATCGCCGCTTCGCGGCCGGGTCCGGGACCCTTGACGGAAACCTCGACGCGTTGGACGCCGTTGTCCATCGCTGCCTTGGCAGCGGCTTCGCTGGCCAAGCCGGCGGCGAAGGGAGTCGATTTACGCGAGCCTTTGTAGCCGATCGCTCCGGATGAGCTCCAGGCGATGGCGTTGCCGGCGGGATCGGTGATCGTGATGATCGTATTGTTGAAGGTCGAGTGAATGTGGGCAACTCCGGAGGGTATATTTTTCTTCACGCGACGTTTTTTGGTTACTGTTCGTGCCATGATACTCCATATCCTCCTTTACTTCTTCTTGTTCGCAACGGTTTTTCTCGGCCCTTTGCGCGTTCTCGAATTGTTCCGCGTGTTCTGGCCGCGGACGGGCAAACCTTTGCGATGGCGGATACCGCGGTAGCAGCCGATCTCCATCAAGCGTTTGATGTTTAAGGCCACTTCCCGGCGCAGATCGCCTTCAACCTTGTATTTCTGGACTTCCTGGCGGATCCTGACGATTTCTTCGTCGGTCAGGTCCTTGACGCGTTTGTCTTCCGAGATGCGGGCATCCGCGAGGATTTTTTCCGAGACGCTTCTGCCGATGCCGTAAATGTAAGTCAAAGAAACGACAACCCGTTTGTCGCGGGGAATGTCAACTCCTGCTATACGTGCCATCTTTACCTCCTAGTTTCCCTGTCTTTGTTTATGTTTGGGATTTTCACAAATGACCATGACATGGCCATTGCGTTTGATGATTTTGCATTTGTCGCAGATTTTCTTTACAGATGGTCTGATTTTCATACCATTGCCTCCTGGTTGCGTTTGTTAATGATGCATGCGATACGTGATGCGACCACGTGTTAGATCGTAGGTCGACAGTTCGACCTTGACTTTATCGCCTGGTAAAATGCGTATGTAGTGCATACGGATTTTACCAGAAACGTGACCGATGATGCGGTGCCCGATTTCCAGCTCGATGATGAATTGGGCGTTTGGCAGCACTTCGACGACAGTGCCCATCATTTCGATTACATCGTCTTTTTTTGCCATGGAATCACTCCTTCGGTGTCTCTCTTGCGGTAAGGATCTCGTAGCCGGTATGGGTGATGAGGATCGTGTGTTCGAAGTGGGCGCTCGGGGAGCCGTCGACGGTGACGGTCGTCCAGCCGTCCTGAAGGACGCGCACTTCCTTGCGGCCGAGGTTGATCATCGGCTCGATCGCGAGGGTCATCCCCGGCTTGAGGGTGACGCCGCGTCCGGGGGGGCCGAAATTGGGGATCGGCGGATCTTCATGGAGTTGCTTGCCGATGCCGTGGCCGACGAATTCGCGGACGACGCTGAAGCCCAGGGACTCCGCATGCGCCTGGATGGCGTGAGAGATGTCCGAGAGCCGGTTGCCGGATTTGGCCTCGGCCAACCCGACGTGAAGGCACGCTTCGGTGCCCTCAAGCAACCGCTTGGCTGCCGGAGTCAGCGTGCCGCAGGCGTAACTCCAGGCGGAATCGCCGTGATAGCCGTGATACATCGCCCCGATGTCGATCGAGACGATGTCGCCATCCTTCAGGAAGATATCCGCATGGGGGATGCCGTGGACGACGACCTCGTTGAGCGAGATGCACGAGGCGCTCGGGAACCCGTTGTAATTCTTGAACGAGGGGATCGCGTCGTGATCGCGGATCGTCTTCTCGATGATGTCATCGAGGGTTTTGGTGGTGACTCCGGGACGGATCATGGCGCTGGCGGCCTTGTGGGCGAGCGCGACGATCCGGCCGGCTTCCCGCATGAGCGCGATCTCCCGGGGGGATTTGACGGTGACCATCATTTCCCCTCCAGGTGCGCGATGATCTGTTTGAACAAAGTCTGGGCCGGCAGTTCGCCGTCGAAGACCTTGAGCAGGCCTTTGTTCTCGTAGTATTCGAGCAGGGGTCTTGTCTTTTCGTTGTAGATGTTGAGCCGGTTGAGGACGGACGATTCGAGGTCGTCCTCGCGTTGGATCAGTTTGCCGCCGCAGACGTCGCAGACGCCGGGGACGGCGGACGGATGGAAATCGATGTGGTAGGTTTCCTGGCAATCAGAGCAGACCCTTCGTCCCGCCATGCGCCTGAGGAGCAGTTCGTCGCTCACGTCGATGCTGATGACGGCCGAAAGCCTGATGTTCAGGGAGGCCAGGATCTGATCGAGCGCCACCGCCTGTTCGCAGGTGCGCGGGTAGCCGTCCAGCATGAAACCGTTCGGGTAGTCCTTCTCATGCAACACTTTCTCCACGATATCGTTGGTGATATCATCCGGAACCAGGAAGCCCTTCGACACGTATTCGTTGGCCAGAATCCCAATCGACGTCCGCTTCGCGATCTGTTCGCGGTAGATGTCGCCGGTGGAGATATGGGCCAGTTTGTAGTGCTTCAGGAGTTTCGCGGCCTGGGTGCCTTTGCCGGCTCCGGGTTTGCCAAGTATCAAAAGGTTCAACATGATGGCCTAAATCAGCGCATGAAACCCGCGTAAGTCTTCTCTTGGGTGTCCGTTTCGATTTGTTTGGCAGTCTCGAGAGCAACACCAACGATAATGAGGAGGGAGGTTCCGCCGATTTGGGCGTAGGAATGGCCGAGGATCATCGAGGTGATGATCGGCAGGCTGGCGACAAAGACGAGATAGATCGCGCCGATGATCGTGACCCGGAAGAGGGTCTTCGTGATGTAGGCTTCCGTTTCCGATCCCGGGCGGACGCCGGGGATGTAGGCGTTTTGTTTTTGCAGATTCTCCGCCATCTGTTCCGGTTTGATCAGGATGAACGAATAGAAGAACGTGAAGACGAAGATCAGGATGATGTAGATGACGAAGCCGATCGGCTGGTCATAGGAGAAGATTTGCCCGAGCCAGTTCTGAGCGCTGGCAGCGCCGGCACCGGTCCCCCAGTTGATGTAATTGAAGACCGTCATCGGCAGTGACATGAGAATCGAGGCAAAGATGACGGGGATGACGTTGGCGGTGTTCAACTTGATCGGGATGTTCGATTCCGAACGGCCGGTGAACTTGCTGCCGGCGGGCCGGTTGGCGTATTGGATCGGGACCTTGCGGGTGGCTTCCTGCATGAACGTGACGCCGATGAGGACGATGATGAACATCAGGAGGCTGACGCCGAAGAGGACATAGCCGGCAAAGGTTCCCTGACCGTCATAAACCGAGGGGAGGGCGGCGTTCGGGTCGCTGATGTAGTATTGGACCAGCGAGGCGATCGTGCCGGGGAAGGAGATGATGATACCGCCGACGATCAGCATCGAGGAACCGTTGCCGATGCCCTTCATCGTGATCTGATCAGCGAGCCAGATCATGAACGCGGTGCCCGCGGTCATGACGACGGCGATGTAGAAGTAGACGAGGAACCACAGGTTCCGTCCGTCCTGGGTCGCCCAGCTTTGGACGCCGAACTTGAACAATGACGTCTGCGAGCTGTGGAACGCGAAGGTCATCGCGATCGCCTGGACGAAAGCCAAGGCGATGGCGAGATAGCGCGTGAGACGGGCGATCTTTTGCTTGCCGACCTCGCCTTCCTCGCTCCATTCCTTTAAGACCGGGATGATGTCCATCTGCAGAAGTTGCACGATGATGGACGCGGTGATGTAGGGACTGATGCCGAGGGCGATGATCGAGTAGTTGCGCAGGGCGTCGCCGGAGATGGAGTTGACGATCCCCAGAAAGCCGCTGTTCTCAAACAGGCTGGTCAGCGCCGAGGCGTCGATCAGCGGCATGGTGACGTAGGTGAGCAGCTTGAAAACGAAAAAGGCGAATAACGTGATCCCGATACGTTTCAGGATGTCTTTGTTCTTCAGAATCTTTTTTAGCGTTTCCATGCTATAGCACCTCTACTTTGCCACCAGCAGCCGTTATCGCTTCCTGCGCGGAAGCCGAGAATTTATGTGCCTTCACGGTGAGGCTAGTTTCGAGTTTGCCGTTGCCGAGGATTTTGAGACCGCCCTTGAGCTCGCGGATCACCTTGTCCTCAAGCAGTAGCTCGGGGGTGACGACGGTGCCTTTTTTGTAGCGGTTGAGTTCCTCGATGTTGACGATGGCGAATTCTTTGCGGAAGAAATTGGTGAAACCGCGTTTGGGAAGTCTTTTGAAAAGCGGGGTCTGGCCGCCTTCGAAGCCCAGGCGCACGCCGCCGCCGGAACGGGAGTTCTGGCCTTTTTGGCCGCGGCCTGCGGTTTTGCCGGTGCCGCTGCTGGTGCCGCGGCCGACGCGTTTCTTGTAGTGGGTGGCACCCTCTACCGGTTTAAGTTCATGTAGTTTCATCGCGACCTCCTCTTAGACTTCTTCGATCTTGACCATGTGCGCGATCGTGTTGATCATGCCCCTGATCGCTTCGTTGTCATCCTTGACGACAGATGAATTGCGTTTGGATAGCCCGAGCGCCTTGACAGTTGCGACCTGGTTCGGCTTTCTGGCGGAGAGACCCTTGACGAGGGTGATTTTGATCTGGGCCATTACTTGAGCACCTCCTGGCGCGTAAGACCGCGCATTTCGGCGACTTCGTCGATGCTCTTCATGGAGAGGAGTCCGGCCATGGTGGCGCGGACGATGTTGATCGGCGAGTTCGATCCGAGCGATTTGCTCAGAACGTCCTCGACGCCGGCGAGTTCCAAAACGGCGCGCACGGGGCCGCCGGCGATGATGCCGGTACCGGCGACGGCGGGACGCAGAAGCACTTGCGCCGCACCGTATTTTCCGGTGATGGTATGATAGATCGTTGAACCATTGATGGGGATCGTCACCAAATTTTTCTTGGCGTCTTCGATCGCCTTCTTGATCGCGTCGGGGACTTCGCTGGCCTTGCCGGTTCCAAAACCGACTTTGCCCTTGCGGTCGCCGATGACGACGAGAGCCGAGAAGCTGAAGCGGCGTCCGCCCTTAACGACCTTGGTTACACGACCGATGTTCACGACACGCTCATCGTAGAGTTTTTCTTCTTTTTTCTTCGCGCCATCGCGTGGCTTGCGGGACGGACGTCTTTCTCTGCCGTCTCTTTCTTTGTTCTCTGGCATCGGATAACCTCCTTCGTTAGAATTCCAGGCCGGCTTCGCGAGCAGCTTCGGCCAATGCCTTGACCCGGCCGTGGTAGAGATAGCCGCCACGGTCGAATACGACTTGTTTGATTCCCTTTTCCAGGGCTTTCTTGGCGATCAGTTCGCCGACTTTCCGGGCGCCTTCGATGTTGCCGCCGGAAGTTTCCTTGAGTTCCAGGGACGATGCGGCCACCAGGGTGGTGCCGGCGAGATCATCGATGATCTGGCAGTAGATCGCCTTGTTGGAACGGAAAACGTTGAGCCTGGGCCGGGAAGGAGTACCCTTGAGATGGAAGCGGATGCGCCGGTGTCTTTTGGCGCGCTGCACTTCCTTATTGACTGGTTTGAACATATCTCTTCACCTCATGCCCTACTTCTTGGCAGTTTTCCCTTCTTTGCGACGTACAACCTCGCCACGATAACGGATACCCTTGCCCTGATACGGCTCGGGAGCGCGGATCTTGCGGATGTTGGCGGCGAACTCGCCGACTGCCTGTTTATCGATGCCTCTGATCTGGATCTCGGTGTTCGTCGGCAGTTCGACGCTGATGCCTTGGGGAATCGCCACTTCGACGGGATTGGAATACCCGACGCTGACGATCAATGTATTGCTGTCTTTGAGGCTGGCGCGATAGCCGACGCCCTTGATGTCAAGGATCTTGACATAGCCTTCAGTCACACCTTTGACCATGTTGTTCAGCAAGGCCCGCGTCGTGCCGTGCAGGGCGCGATAGCGGAGCTGATCGGATGGCCGGGTTACAGAAATGTGATTATTAGCGGTATCGATCTTCATGTCGCTGTGGAACGTGAATTCCAGCGAGCCTTTGGGTCCTTTGACGACGACGTGATTGTCGCTTCCGACAGTGACGCTGACGCCGGTGGGGATGGTGATCGACAGCCTACCAACTCGACTCATAGTTTTCTTGCACCTCTTCCTTCATGATTCATCCACGACTTACCAAACGTAAGCCAGGACTTCGCCGCCGATTTGCTTGCCGCGGGCTTCCCGATCCGTCATGATGCCCTGGGAAGTCGACACGATCGCGATTCCGAGGCCGTTCAGGACTCTGGGGAGTTCATCGGTTTTGGCGTAGACGCGCAGTCCGGGTTTAGAAATCTTCTTGAGGCCCCTGACCGCTCTTTCGTCGTTGGGGAGATATTTCAGGGTGACCTTGAGTTTGCCTTGGACACCATCGTTCACCAATTGATAATCGGTGATGTAGCCTTCTTGTTTCAGTAAGGTCAGGATCTCGGCTTTCAGTTTGGAAGCCGGAACCTCAACGGTCTTGTGTTTCATCTGATTGGCGTTGCGGATTCTCGTGAGCATGTCCGCAATCGGATCTGTCATGACCATAGCGATAATGCCTCCTTCCTCGATTCAGGGAAATATAGTTTCGTCATAGCCCATTACCAACTTGCTTTCTTGACGCCGGGAATCTGGCCCTTGTATGCCAGTTCGCGGAAACAGACGCGACAAAGTTTGAACTTGCGGTAGACCGCGTGCGGCCGGCCGCAACGTTCACATCTCGTATAGTTTCTTACCGGAAATTTCGACCCGCGTTGCTGCCGGATTTTCATTGATGTTTTTGCCATAATGCGCCTCCCTAGTTCCTTCTGAAGGGCATCCCGAAGAGCCGCAACAGCTCGTGACCTTCTTGATCGGTCTTGGCTGTGGTGACGATGACGATGTCCATTCCACGGATTTTGTTGACTTTGTCGTAGTTGATTTCGGGGAAGATCAGCTGTTCCTTGACGCCGAGGGTGTAGTTGCCGCGTCCGTCGAAGCCCTTGGGGTTGACGCCGCGGAAGTCCCGCACACGCGGCAGGGCGATCGTGATCAGCTTGTCGATGAATTCATACATCCGTTCGCCCCTCAAAGTGACTTTGCAGCCGATCGGCATGCCTTCGCGGAGCTTGAAGCTCGCGATCGACTTCTTCGCCTTGGTGACGACCGGCTTCTGGCCGGTGATCTGCATCAGTTCGTTGACGGCGTCATCAAGGACCTTGGGGTTCTGGATCGCGTCGCCGGCGCCGATGTTCACGGTGATCTTGCTGAGTTTGGGGCATTCCATGACGGATTTGTAGGCGAACTTGGCCTGGAGGGCGGGCATGATCTCGTTTTTATATTTTTCTTGCAGACGATTCATTTGCTATCCTCCTCAGTCCAGCGCTTCGCCAGATTTTCTGGCATATCTGACCTTGACTTGTTTTTCCTGTTTCTTGATCTTCTTGGTGATGGTCTTGTAACCGATCTTCGTCGGTTTCTTGGTTTTGGGGTCGAGAAGCGCCACGTTGGAGACGTGGATCGGCTTCTCAATGTCCATGATGCCGCCGTCGGGGTTGGCCTGGGACGGCTTTAGGTGCTTCTTGACTTTGCTCAAGCCTTCGCCGTCGAGGACGACGCGCTCGCTTTTGGTCAGGACTTTGCTGATGGTGCCCTGTTTGCCTTTGTCTTGGCCGGCAATGATCAGGACCTTATCGCCTTTTTTCAGTTTCATCTGCCATACCTCCTATAGGACTTCCGGAGCCAGGGACACGATTTTCGTGAATTCGGCTTCTCTGAGTTCGCGGGCGACCGGACCGAAGATGCGGGTGCCGCGCGGACTTTTGTCGTCCTTGATGATGACGGCCGCGTTGTCGTCGAACTTGATGTGGCTGCCGTCGGGACGGGCGATGCCTCTTCTGGTGCGGACGATGACGGCCTTGACGACCTCGCCTTTCTTGACGAGACCGCCGGGCGTGGCGGCTTTGACGGTGGCGACGATGATGTCGCCGATATTGGCGTATTTGTGGCTGGTTCCACCCAAGACCCTGATTGTCAGGATCTCGCGGGCGCCGGAGTTATCGGCGATCTTCAGCCTTGTCTCTTGCTGGATCATGTCAGTAACCTCCCTTTTCCACTACAAAACGACGCTTTGTTCGATGATCTCGAGCAAACGGAATTTCTTCGTGCGGGACAAGGGACGGCACTCGATGATCTTGACGGTGTCGCCGGTCTTGGCCTGGTTCTTTTCGTCGTGGGCGGTGAATTTCTTCGAGGAGATCACGCGCTTGTTGTACAACGGATGCCTTTTGTAGGTTGTGACCAGGACGGTGATCGTCTTGTCGTTCTTGTCGGAGACGACTTCACCGACGAACGTCCGGCGGATTTTTTCTTTTTCCATGATATCCTCCTACTTGCCTTCACGCTCGGAGAGGATCGTTTTCATCCGGGCGATTGTCTTTCTGACCGTGCTTAGGCGCGCGGTGTTTTCCAGTTGTCCTGTCGCGTGCTTGAATCTGAGGTCGAACATCTCTTTCTTCAGATTGTCGATTTCCTTGAGAATGGCGTCATTTTCCATTTCTCTGATTTCCTTGACGTGCGTCATCTCAATCACCAATCTCTTTCTTGACGAATTTGGTCCGGATCGGCAGCTTGTGCGCGGCGAGGCGCAGGGCTTCCTTCGCGACTTCTTCGCTGACGCCGTCGATCTCGAACATCACGAGACCGGCCTTGACGACCGCCACCCATTCCTCGGGCGCGCCCTTACCGGAGCCCATGCGGACTTCGAGGGGTTTTTTGGTCTTGGCGAGATGGGGGAAGATCTTGATCCAAACCTTACCCGCTCTTTTCATGTAACGGGTCATCGCGATCCGGGTGGCTTCGATCTGGCGGGCGGTGATCCAGGCGCCCTCAAGCGCCATCAGCCCGTAAGCGCCGAAGTCGATTTTGCTACCGCCCTTGGCCTGGCCTTCGTAGCTCACGCGGTGGGGACGGCGGAATTTGGTTCTTTTGGGCATTAACATGTTACTTTGCCTCCTTCTTCGGAGGGAGGATTTCTCCTTTGTAGATCCAGACTTTGACGCCCAGTTTGCCATAAGTGGTCTTCGCTTCGGCGAGGGCATAGTCGATGTCGGCTCTCAGGGTGTGGAGCGGCACGTTGCCTTCGCTGTAGCCTTCGCTTCTGGCGATCTCGGCTCCGGCCAAACGCCCGGAAACGAGGGTGCGGCAGCCTTTGGCTCCCGCTTTGAGCGCGCGTTGGATGGCGACTTTCTGGACTCTGCGGAACGAAGCGCGGCTTTCGAGCTGCTTCGCGATGCTTTCGGCGACGAGTTTGGCGTCAAGTTCGGGACGTTTGATCTCGATGACGTTGAGAAATACTTCCTTGTTGGTGAGTTGTTTGAGTTTGGCGACGACGGCGTTTTTGGTTTCGCCGTTGCGGCCGATGACCATGCCGGGTTTGGCGGTGTTCACGGTGATGATCACACGCGCTTTCGAACGTTCGATCTCGATTTTCGATATGCTTGCGTTCTTATAGAGGTCGTTTAAGAGGTCACGGATTTTCAGATCTTCGTGAAGCAGATCCGCAACATCCCGCTTGTCTGCGTACCAGCGAGATTCCCAGTTGAGGATGATGCCGATGCGTTGCCCGATCGGGCTGACTTTCTGTCCCATAAAATCCCTCCTTATTCCTTCTCCGCCACCGTGATGTAGATGTGGCTGGTGCGTTTCAGGATCGCGAAGCCGCGTCCCTGGGCGTGGGGTTGCATCCGTTTGAGCGTCTTGCCCTCGCCGACATAGATTTCTTTGACGAACAGCTTGTCCTGTTCGAGCTGATGGTTGTGTTCCGCGTTGGCGACCGCCGATTTCAAGAGTTTCTCGACCGGCTTGGACGCGCCTCTGGGGGTGTTTCTCAGGATCGCGTAGGCTTCGCCTACGGATTTGCCGCGGATCAGGTCGACGACGAGTCTGACCTTGCGAGCGGCGATGCGGATCATGAAGACCGTGGCTTTGGCTTCCATCTTACTTGGTGCCACCTTTCTTCATGACTTTCTTGTCCGCGTGGCCTCTGAAGGTGCGGGTGGGAGAGAACTCGCCCAATTTGTGGCCGACCATGTCCTCCGTGATGTAGACGGGGATATGTTCCTTGCCGTTGTGGACGCCGATGGTCAAACCGACGAACTGGGGAAAGATGGTCGAACGTCTGGACCAGGTCTGGATGACTTTCTTCGATCCCGACTTGTTGGCCTCGGTGATTTTTTTAAGCAGATGGTCGTCGCAAAACGGACCCTTTTTGACTGAACGTGACATTTATGAGTTCCTCCTTTCCTACTTGTTCCTGCGTCTGACGATCAGAGCGTTGCTGGCTTTTTTGTTCTTGCGGGTGATCTTGCCGAGCGCGGGTTTGCCCCATGGTGTGAGCGGGGAGGGGTGGCCGATCGGCTGTTTGCCTTCGCCGCCGCCATGCGGATGGTCGATCGGGTTCATGGCCGAGCCTCTGACGGTCGGCTTGACGCCCATGTGGCGGTGTCTGCCGGCTTTGCCGATCTTGACGAGTTCGTGGAACTCGTTGCCGACTTCGCCGACGGTGGCGCGACAGACGCCCAAGATGCGTCTGACTTCGCCCGATTTCAGGCGGACGAGGACGTACTTCTCCTCGCGGCCGAGAATCTGGGCGCTGGTGCCGGCGGCGCGGATCAGTTGACCGCCGCGGCCGGGATAGAGTTCGATGTTGTGGATGAAG
>CALGNF010000058.1 GCA_937958685.1 uncultured Caryophanales bacterium | reverse complement strand
TTGCCCGTCGTTCGCACGTATGTCGCGGTCGAACCACCGATCAACGAGATGGCCTTCGGACCGATCACCTCTAGCAAATCGTCGGTCGCCACTGTCAGGGTATCGCTCGCTGTCGTGAGCAGATTGCCGTGGCCATCGCGTTTTTCGACCGTGATCCTGGTAACGTCATAGGTTTCTTTGTGAACCAATTCCCCGTGATCTTCAGTAACGACATACTGGAATGTCTCGGGCTGGCCGATGGTTTTCTTGATGACGATTTCTTGGTTGCGATAGCCTTCAAACACATAGGAACAATCGGCATCGCCCCAATTCCCCAGGTATTTGCCATAGAGTTCGGTTGCCCGCTGCATCGTGATTTTGTTGAAGAGCATCAGCTTGCCCATCAGCAGCTTATAGCATAGCGGCATCGCCATGCCGTAGCGGCTGAAAGCGCCCAACACGGTTTTGATCTGCCGGGCGACACGCCGCGGATAGCTTTCCTCCTGGAAGATCCGCTCACCGATGTAATCGTTGATCACAACGGGCGGGTGGGGTATCGCCGGATGATTCTGCCAATCGCAGTAAAAGGTGCCGATCAAGTAATCGTTCCGATAAAACTTGACATAATCGCAGTTGGTGAAGACAACCGTATCCTTTAGCAACGACTGTGGTTGTTCTCCCGGCGTCATCGACGAGGCGATTTCCAACACCGGCGCGTCCTCGCGCTGGGACTTGTAGGCATAGGCGGCATACTTCGGCAACCGGTGCTGATCCATCACGCCGTGGTGGCATATCCGGTCGTTGCCGCCAAATTCGCGATGCGTGTGGTAATCGGCGAAACACCAACCGATCGCCCCGCTGATGCGATCGTTGGCCCAAGCGGCGTTGAGCACGCGGATATGCCGCATCGCCTGCTCGACGCGATGGAGTTCGTCAGCGTCCTTCCGTGTCGGAAAGACATGGCCGTTGTGCTCGGTGACGAGATAAGGGACAGGCCCTCCAGTTATCCTTCCAGGGTTCACCAGACCAGGATTGTTCCCGGTGTGGATAAAGTCATTGTACGTATAAACATCCTCGAAGAAATGACTGCGGGCGAAATTGCGGACACCACCCGTCGGCCGGGTGTCGTCGAGTCTTTTGGCAAGTTCGTTCGTCCTGCTGTAGAAGTTGTCGTCATCGGGGGACTCGTTGATGCGCACACCCCACAGGATCACTGAAGGGTGGTTGAAATGGTGGCGGATCATCACCTCTAGGTTCTCGAGTGACAACGCCTGGAAATGCTCATCGCCGATGTACTGCCATCCGGGGATCTCCTCGAACACGAGCAGGCCGATCTCGTCGGCGCGGTTCAGGAAGTGATCGCTCTGCATGTAGTGCGAGGTTCTGACGATGTTGCACCCCAGTTCCCGGCGCAACAGATCGGCGTCAAGCTCCTGCATCCGTTTCGGCATCGCATAGCCGACATAGGGATAACACTGATGGCGGTTGAGTCCGACCAGCTTCAATTTCTTGTTGTTGATCGTGAAGCCTTCCGGGGTGAAACGCACGGTCCGGCACCCGAACCGCGCATGATCTTGAGCGATCGTCTCGGAGGCGATGGCGATCATCAGCCGGAAGTCGTAGAGTTTCGGATGATCCGGCGACCAGCGTTCGATTCCCGACAGCAAAAAGCCAGCTTCCAAGGGCTGATCGGATTCAAAGGCAAAAGTTTCGGTATGGATGATTTTATCGCCATCGGCAATCTCCACCAGAGCTTCCAGGGCGCCTGTCGGTCTTTCGGCAAGCGCGAACGCGAAATCAAGGTAGATCTCCGTCTCGGCAAGCGACTCCGGCTCCCTCGGCTTGATCTGGAGCTCCCTGAGATGCGTCTTCGCCTGCAGCCACAGTTCCACCTCGCGGTAGATGCCACTATGTCCCAGGTAATCGACCACACCGCCAAATGGCGGTATGTTGGCCGTTTCCCGCCCATCGACAACCACAACGAGCCGGTTGGATGCCTTGCTCTCGACCGCTTGGGAGATATCAAAGGCAAATGGTGTGTAGCCACCTTCGTGGATACCGATCAAATCGCCGTTCAAATAAACACGGCAAGTGTTCATCACCCCGTAAAACCGGAGTGTGACGCTCTTGTCCCGATTTTCTTCGTCCCACCAGAAATCGCGGAAATAGGTCCCGACAAACTGGTGCGCCTGATCGGAGAAGTGCCCGTATGGGAGTTCCACGAACGAGTGGGGAACCATCACTTCCGGCAAAGAAGCCGGGGAATAATCCCGGTCGAGATATTCATCACGAAAATCGGAAACAAAATGCCAATCGAAATTTAACCCCGTGATTGTTCGCATTTTTTATGATCCTTCCTTTGCGGAAAACGTGTATAGTCGGGAACCGAAATCCCCCATTAGCCGGACATTCTCATTGTATCCGGACCCGATGAATTTCTGTTTGGGAACAAAACCGTTTGCCAGCAAAGCCGCACCGCTCAACGTTTGGCGCTCCTTCTCCATCGGCATCAGATACCGATTCTTGAGCAGATGGAAGAGCACGCCGTTGGCATTCAGCCTGATCGGCAGCGCATGCCTGACTAAATCGCCGAACATGTCCAGGTTGAAATGCTGGTCACGCATCGTGATGGCGTAATCAATGTTGGCGTCGAGCTCACGCACGCGATACTTCGTGAGTGCCCCATTGGGCATGGCGAGTGCTTGGAACACGCCGAGAATCGCCTCCTTGTCATCGGGAGAGACGACCATCAGCGCTGCTTCGTTGACACGGAAGGGGTCCGCCAGACGGACAAGCCTGCCAAACTGCAAAAGTTGCCGGTGGCGCTTATAATAGGTGATCTGTCGCTTGATCACTTTCCGCTCATGGGGCGTGAGCCTTGTCAGGTCGAGTTCATATCCCAGCAACCCGAAACTGGCGATGTTGAAGCGGGTCTCCAGCGGCGTTTTTCGGAGCGTCTGCATGTTGGGGATGTTGCTCACATGCGCACCCATCACTGATGGCGGGTAGGCGAGCGAGGTCCCGTATTGGATCTTCACACGCTCGTGGGCATCGGTGTTGTCGGAGGTCCAGATCTGCGGCATGTAGGCGAGCATGCCCATGTCGAAGCGATTGCCGCCGCTCGCGCAGGCCTCGAACAGGATTTGTGGATGCCTGGAGGTCAACTTGGAGAGAATCTCATAGAGCCCCAGATAATAACGGTGATAGAGTCCTCCCTGATCTAGGGGGGAGAGATGGGCTGAGAACACGTCTGAGAAATTGCGGTTCATGTCCCATTTGCAGTAACTGATGGGCGCGCTGTTGAACAGCTCGTCCAGCACGGCGGTCAGGTGATCCCTGACCTGCGGATGGGAAAGATCGAGGATCAGCTGGTTTCGCCCCAGTGAGATCGGAAGAGCGTCGTGTAGGGAAAGAGTGTAGATCTCGGTGGT
>CALGNF010000057.1 GCA_937958685.1 uncultured Caryophanales bacterium | reverse complement strand
ACCACCGAGATCTACACTCTTTCCCTACACGACGCTCTTCCGATCTGTCGGTCTCCATCCTGTCGATGATCCTGACAGCCAATTCGCGGGGAAGCAGCCGGAGGCTGGCAATGGCATCCTCCTCATCGAGATGCTCGACGATGGAAGCGGCAAAATCGAGGTCGAGATGCGAAAGCAACGTGGTCTTGACCCCGTCCTCCAGTTCCATAAGCGCTTTGGCGAGGTCAAAGGGATGATATTCGTCAAGCATCGTCTCCAGATTGGCATCCAAGGGTTGCGATTCGATCAGTGATAAGATTTCTTTCGTGAAGTCCCTGTCTTCGGACAGGAAACGTTTTTCCTGCAACATCGCTTTACCTCCTACAAATAGCTGGCAAGCAATAGACTTGCCAACCCGAAGTAGATCAAAAGCGAGATGATGTCATTGATGGTCGTAATGAAGGGACCGGACGCTACAGCCGGATCAACCCGCATCAAACTGAGCGCAAGCGGCACGACTGCGCCGGCAAGCGTCGCCACGATTAGCGAGACCGAAATCGACAGGGCAATGACGCCGGCAAACGGCAGCACCTCAGCCAAGGCGTTCCCCTGGATCATCCGCATCGCCAGCACCAAGATGAACAGCATGACGGCGATCAGCACGCCGTTGACGACGCCGGTGATCAATTCCTTGAACAGGTGTCGCTTGACGGAATCGCGGTCCTCCAACTGGTTGGTCGCGAACAAACGGATCACGACTCCCAAACTCTGCGTGCCGGTGTTTCCCGCCAGATTCAAGATCAGCGGCATGAATAAAGCCAGCGTTGGGATCAAGTGCAGCACATCCTCAAACCCGGTGACGATGGTGCTGGTGATCAGGTTGATGAACAACAGGATCACCAGCCAGGGCATCCGCTTCTTGACCGATGACAGCACATTTTCCCGTGTCTCGTCGATGGCGATCTCCGTCAGGCCGGCGAGTTTGGAGTAGTCCTCGTCTGATTCTTTGTTCAAGACCTCGAACATATCGTCAAAAGCGACGATCCCCAACATCTTGAAATCCTTGTCAACTACCGGCAACAACATGAAGTCGTAGTTTTTCATCAGTTCGATCGCGTCTTCGTTATCGGTCCAGGGAGTGATGGCGATCAGATTGGTCGTCATGATGTCCTGGATCAGTTCTGTCGGTCGGTTTCCGGCAGAGATGATTTCCTTGAGCGACAGCACGCCTTCGAGAAACCCGTTTTCCACGACATAAAGATTGTTTATGTATTCCGTCCGCGGCGCCTGCTCGACCATCTTCTTGATGGCCTCCTTGACAGTGTCGGTTTTACGAACCTCCACAAAGTTGTTGTTCATAATCGATCCGACCAGACTTTCATCGAAATCAAGGAACGCCATGATCTCCTGACGTCTTTTCTGGTTGACAAGCGATAGATAAGTCAGTCGCTCATCCGGGTCGGTGAACCCTTCGAGCACGTCGATCAGGTCGTCCGCCTGCATGTTGTCGAAGATGCCGCGGAGGGGTCCTGCCGGGGTGGTTCTCAAGATATCGACGGCGGCTTCTGGGGGCAACTGCGCAAAAATGCTCGCCAACTGCGCGTTGGTGAGGCAGCGATACAATTCCTCACGCACGGGCATCTCCATTTGCAGCAAGGCCTGCGAAAGCTCGTAGTCATGGAAGCGGTCAAGTTGCTCGCGCTTTTCCGCCAGCGAAAGGTCACTTCCAAGAATGGCCAGAATTTCCGTTTCGTAGTTCAACAACTCGTTATTTTCCATCTTGAAACCTCCTTTCGCCACTTGTGATTTTAACACTAAACAAGGGGTTTCTCAACCTTTTTCCAACAAAAAAGGCTGTTAACAGCCTTTACTTCCTAAATCTTTCCTTGAGCCATGAAGGAATCTGGATGTCATCCTCGACCTCCTCGGCGGGTTTCTTCAGGGGAATCTGTTCTTTTCCCGGTTTGGCCTTCTTCTTAAGTTCCTTCTTTTCCGCTTTGGAGGAGATCGGAAGAGCGTCGTGTAGGGAAAGAGTGTAGATCTCGGTGGT
>CALGNF010000056.1 GCA_937958685.1 uncultured Caryophanales bacterium | reverse complement strand
CACCGAGATCTACACTCTTTCCCTACACGACGCTCTTCCGATCTGCTTCCACGGCCTTGATGTCCAAACCTCTGGCGGCGACATCGGTCGCGACCATGACGTCGATGATGCCGGCATGGAATTTCTTCAGCACGTCGAGTCTGGTCGTCTGCGGCAGATCGCCATGGATCTTGTCGCAGTTGACGCCTCTTTCGATGAGTTCTTGTGTCAGTTCGTCGACCTTGACCTTCGTGTTGCAGAAAATCAGACTCAGTTTGGGCCGGTAGACGTTGATCAGCCGGTACAAGGCTTCGGTCTTGTGTTCTCTTTTCACTTTATAATAATACTGGATGACGTCGGCGTTCGTGCTTTCCGGGCCGATGACCTTGACCAGCTCGGGATCGATCATATAGGTTTTGGCGAGGTGCAGGATCCATTTGGGCATCGTCGCCGAGAACATCAGCGTCTGTCTGGTGGCTGGAGTTGCCGCGATGATCTTCTCGATGTCCTCCTGAAAGCCCATCTTGAGCATCTCGTCGGCTTCGTCGAGAACCAGATATCGCAACTCCCCCAGTTTCAAGGTGTGGCGGTTGAGATGATCGAGGGTTCTTCCCGGAGTGCCGACGACGATTTGCGGCCGTTTTTTAAGCAAGGTTATCTGCCTTGGAAGCGGATCGCCGCCAAAGACGGTCACGATACGGAAACCTTCCAGGTATTTGGCCATTCTCAGCATTTCTTCCTGGATTTGGACCGCCAGTTCCCTGGTTGGGCAGATGATCAGCGCCTGCAATTCGGGAAGGGAAAAATCGATCGTCTCCAAGATCGGAATGCCAAAAGCGGCCGTCTTGCCCGTGCCGGTGTGCGAATGGCCGATGACATCCCGACCTTCAAGAAGCAGGGGGATTGTCAGTCGCTGGATGTCGGTGAGGTCAACGAAGCCCATCTCCTGGATGGCGCGCATGATTTCTGGTTTGAATTCCATCATCAATCTTCCTTTCTGGCGGGCCGGCGCCTGCGGATTGCGCCTGCCGGTGTTCTATTCAAAAGAAAAAACCAGCCTAAAGCTGATTTTCTTCAGCCGCCGATCTCGATGCCGTTCTCGCTGAGCAAACCGCAGGTCAAGCCTTGGCCGGAGATCTTCCGGTTGTGGAATGAGCCATCGTAAATCCATGTGTGACCGCATGATGGGGACCCGTCCTTGAGATGGGCTTGCCTGATGCCGTTTTCCTGACAGAGATGCAAAGTGGCGAGCGCTCCCGCGCGAAAACGGGCGGTGACGTCCCTGCCTTCCCGGTTCTGGATGGTCAAGCCGTCTGCCTGGATCTCCGCGGGGATCCTGGGAATGCTCAAGCCACCAAGAACCTCGGGGCATACGGGCAACAGCGGCCGCCCCTTAAGTTTGGCAAGACTCGCCAAATCCAGACGGCCAAAGCCGTCATAAGCGGTGCGCATGCCCAGCATGCAGGCACTGATGGCCACTGGCGCCAATCTCACGACTACCGCCTCACTCGTAGGAATCGATGTCGATGTTGATGCGTTTGCCGATCCTGGAAGCGGCGGCATAGGCGATCGTCCGGATGGCGTTGGCAATTTTCCCGCCTTTGCCGATGACGCGTCCAAGGTCGTCTTTATTGACCAATACCTGGACCGTGATCGCTTCCTCATCTTCCGAGAATTTCTTTACCAGCAGGTCTTCGGGATACACAACGAGTGGCCATACCAATTCATGGATCAGTTTCTCAAAATTAACTGCCATTTGCCATTACCTCGTTATTTCTGTTTCTTTGCTTCGACAAATTGCTTGTTGATCCCGGTTTTCGTGAACAGGTTTTTGACCGTATCTGTGGGTTGGGCGCCGTTAGTCAGCCACTTCAAGGCTTTTTCGGCATCGATTTGGATCAATGCCGGTTCTTTCGTCGGATCATAAAGACCAACGATCTCCAAGTATTTGCCGTCTCTTTTCTTGTTGGCTTCGGCGGCGACGACACGGTAGAACGGGCGCTTGGTTGTCCCAAATCTTTGCAAGCGGATTTTGACCATAAATTGTTACCTCCTCTAGTATGCAAAACACCATTATTATACCGGACTTAACTAATGCTGTCAAGGTTTTTTTATTGACAGCCAGAGTTATTCCTTGAAGTCGAAATTCTCCATATCGAGCAATGATTCATCGACCTTTTTGACGAGTTTGTGCCTGAGGAGCTGTTTCTTCGCCTTTTCGAATTGATCGGCATCGATATAACCGGTCAGATAGCCGGCCTTTGGATTGAGATAAGCGATACTCACCCCCAGCGTTTCCGCTTCCTTGGCGATCTTTTTGTTTTGGAAATAGACGATGATGCCTTTGCGTTTTATCATATTCTCACCCTTTGTGACAGGTTTTTTTATCGGCGATCGTGCAGTCAGCCAGAACCGCCGTGATTCTCTCGGAAAAATCGGCCAGCCGTCCGTTGATGGCGGCGATCGCCTGGAGATATTCCTGATATGTCGCTTCGTTGTGGAGAACAGTCTTCGCTCGGATAAGGTCTTCCGCCCGTTGCGGCAAATCCGGATGATGTTTGCCGAACCTGGCGGTCTCTTCATAGGCGGTCTTGGCTTTGGTGAAGGCTTGCACCTTCGCCGAAAGATGCGCTTTTGTCTTCATGCTTTCCAAAAGCGCGAGGGCTTTCTGGTATTCATCAGAAGCCTTGATCTCGGCGACGATTGCCTCGGCCTTGGCATATAGATCCCAATCCATGAACTCACCTTGCTTGATTATAGCACAACATGCGGCAAAATGCGTCAGTCTTTGCCAAATATCCGCGCGATCTCCGCTTCTGACAGTTTCCGATACTCGCCGGGGGCAAGCGCCGGGTCTAGTTCTAGTCCGCCGATCGCCGTTCGTTTCAAGACCGTGACGCGGTTGCCTACAGCCCTAAGCATCAGTTTGACCTGGTGGTATTTGCCCTCGCAGATCGTCACTTGGCAGACTCCCGGCGCGAGAATCGCGACTTCTGCGGGCCGGGTGCGGTATTCCTTGCCGTCGGCGGTGGGAATCGAGACGCCCGCTTCCAGCTCACGTTTCGCATGATCGTCCAAGGGCGTCTCCAAGTAGACGAGGTACTGCTTCCGGATCTCTTTCTTGGGCGTGATGATCCGGTGTGTCAGCTCGCCGTTTGTCGACAACAGCAAGAGACCGGTGGCGTCCCGGTCAAGCCGGCCGGCAATCTGGAAACGGAAGCGGTTGAAGGGGGGTTTGAGAAGTTCGATGGCGGTGATGTCGCCCGGTTCGTCGGTCGACGAGATGACACCTGCGGGTTTGTTGAGCATCAGCACGATGCTTTCCTCGTAATAGACAAGCTCTCCGTCGACGGTGACCACGTCGCTTTGCGGATCGATATGGACAGCGGGGTCGATCACTGTCTTGGCGTTGACAGCCACCCGCCCCTTGGCGATCAGGCAACCGACTTCCTTGCGGCTTCCGTATTGCAGATTGGCAAGCAGTTTGTCAAGACGCATGCGAAACCTCCTTGTCATACCCGTAGGTTGTATAGATCCGCAAGAATTCGGCGATGCTCCAAGCCTGCGTCGCACAGCCTTTCGAGACGGTTCCTTGAAGTCCGTCGAAAATTTCCGCATAGCCTCCCAGACAGCCTTCATCAAGGGTCGTCGCCATGCGCTTGAGGATTTCGCCTGCTAGGCGGTGCGCCTGCTTGCCGCCGTTTTTGAGCATGCCTTCGAGATAGCAGCCAAAGAGATAGCCCCAGGCCGTGCCCATGTGGTAGGCAGCATCCCGGCTCTTCAGGTTGCCCGCGTATTCCTTGATGAAGCGCTTATCTGACAAGGCGAGGCTCCTGATGCCATAGACATCTTCAAGTTCGAATGCGGCGACCATCATGACAGCTTTTGCCCGTTTGCCCGAAAGTAGGGGAAATGGCAGCGCCACGGCATAGAGCTGATTGGGTCTGATCGAGGGATCCATGGGATCCACCGTGTCATACAAACAACTTTTCTTACGGTTCCAAAATCGTCTCAGGAAACTCTTTTTGACCTGTTTTGCCAATCGATGATACAGGTTGTTATCCGGCGCGAAGCGCTTGGCAAGCACGGCCATCAACGAGAGGGCGTTATACCACAACGCTTGGATTTCCACCGGTTTTCCGTGTCTTGGCGTGACTGGGACACCGTCGATGCGGACGTCCATCCATGTCAGTTGGTCTGTTCCCGATCCCGCCATGATCAATTTATCGGTTGCCATTCTGATGTCGTGATCGGTACCCTCGGCATAACTGGCGATGATCCGTTGCATGACGGGAAAGAGGGTTCGTTCCATGAAGAGCTGATCGTCTGTCGCCTGGTAATATCTGGTAGCCGCATGGATGAACCACAGGGAGGCGTCGACGGTATTGTAGAGCGGTTCGCCGCCGGTTTCGGGAAACATGTTCGGAATCAGGCCGTTTTTCTCGTATTTGGCGAAAGTGTCGAGAACGGCCTTGCCTTCCGGATACCGCCTGGTCGCAAGAAACAAACCCTCGAAGGCGATCATTGTATCGCGGCCCCAATCGGTGAACCACGGCAAGCCTGCCAGGACGGTGGTGGAATTGACGCTTGCCCGGTGGGCGATGAAACTATCAGCGGCCAATACAAGCGTTTGCGCCAAGGGGTCGTGATAGTCGGCCTGATTGATGACATCAGCGCAGTGGGCGCGGTAATTCTCGATGATGACGGCTGCCGGTGTGTTTACGGGTTCGTCAAGGGAAGCGACGAAACCGAAAGTCTTGCTTTCGTTGGCCGCGATCTTGATTGAGGCGACATAAGGGGCGTAATGACGTTCCTCATGATCGTTTCCGTATTCCTGGTCGAGACGGTAGTCGAAGACATCCGTCAGCGTGTGGTCGGCATCCTCGATCATGCTTTCGGGATAGCGCAAATAGAGTTTGTTCTCGGGATATTCGTGATGTCGGACGATGATGACCTTCTCCTCGATGGCGGTGGAAAAACCGCTGCCGTCGTCCTGGTTCGTCTGGCAGTGGTCACGAAAGTTGAAGTGGGGGCGGAACCTGATTTCGATCGGCATCCCGGAAGTGGTCACCGCATATTCGATCGCGACGACATCGTGGCCATGGTAAGGCGCGATCCGCATCACGATCCGGATGCCTTCGACCTCGTATTCATACGTTGGGTAAAAATGGTAACTAAACTTGGCGGGTCTGATGCTTGCGAGATCCGTGCGCGCCTCGCCGACGACGATTTCCACCCCGATTCCCGCAAGCAAGAGCACCCTGTCCGTCGGATGGTTCCGCGAGGCGATCAATAACCCGTGCTGCTTGCGGAATGAGGGCTGGAGCAAGCTCCCGGAAACATACCCCCCGGTGCCGGTGGGCATGAACCATTCCCGGTTGTCGCCGGGCAGAGCGGCTGCGAGCGCGTCCTTGTCAAGCTGATAGTCCATCTTCATCCCTTCCTTCCCCTCTAATTCTATCACAACGAAAGTTATGTGACTTGGCTATCTTCGCGTTTTTTGCTATAATTGAAGCGGGTGATGCACAAAATGCTGCTGATGAAAGATATAATCCAGGATGGCCATCCGTTGCTTCGCAAACGCGCCACCGAGGTCAAACTGCCACTTGGCAACGACGACCTGGCAACCTTGAGGGACATGATGGCCTTCGTCAAGAACAGCCAGGATCCCGAATTGATCGAAAAGTACGGCTTGCGACCTTCCGTCGGTTTGGCGGCGCCGCAGATTGCGATCGCCAAAAAGATGTTCTGCGTCCATACCTGGGACGAGTCGGGAGCGACCTTGCACTCATTTGCGCTCGTCAATCCACGGATCGTCGCTTTTTCGGAAGAACAGACCTATCTTCCCGGTGGCGAGGGTTGTCTTTCCGTCGATCAGGATACGCTCGGTCTCGTGCCCCGTGCCAGCCGGATCAAAGTCAAGGCGCATGTCGTCGATTTGGACAGCGGCAACGCCAGCCCGGCGTTTCTCAAGTTCTCCGGTTATGTCGGGATCGTCGTCCAGCATGAGTATGACCATCTGCTGGGAACACTCTTCATCGACAAGGTGAAACCGAGCCTCCCGAATCTGAAACCGATCGTTTTCCAAGATGAAATCAAAGAGCGAACCGCTTGAGGGTTCGCTCTTTGATTATGTCACTGGATTTTGCTGGCAAAGATCCGGCCAAAGGCCTCCGCTTCGGTTTGTTGGGCTTCCGAAGGATTGAACTTGATCCGCAAGCCATCGACAACGCGCATTTTCAGTTGCCGCAGCCGGTCGGAGATATTGCCGACAGCTTCGCCGCTCCAGCCGTAGGAGCCAAAGGCGGCGGCCGTCTTTCCGCCGTGAATCTCGGGATTCATGGAGGATAGGATGTCCCAGATCGGTTTCGGCGCGTCCCTGAGGATCGTCGTCGTGCCGATCAGGAACGCATCTGCCGCTTCGATGGCCTCAACGATCGTCGCAAGCGGCGTGGTGACGACATCATACATCAGGATATCAACCTTGTCGGCTAGTTCGGCTCTGATTCCAAGCGCAATCGCCTCCGCCATGATCTTCGTGTAGCCATAGGCGCTCGCATAGGGGATGACCACGCTTTTTGGCCCGGATCTGTCCGGCTTGGCCGCCCAGCCGCAATAGAGGGTTTTCGCCTCTTCGATCGCCGTCTCGTCGAGAACCGGGCCGTGGCTGGTGGCGATGTAGCGGAAGTTCATCCCCCGGATCGCGGCAAGCGCCATGAGCACGTTCGGCTTGAACGGGGACATGATCGAATCAAAGTAATGCTTGAGGGCTTCGAGAAAGTCCTCGCGGTTGCGGACATTCTTCGCCAGCACACCTTCGAAGGCATAATGGGCGCCAAAGAAGTCGCAGGTAAACAGGATGTTGTCCTCGGGTAAATACGTGAACATCGTGTCCGGCCAGTGCAAAAGCGGCTGGATCATGAATTGCAGCGTCTTGTTTCCCAGGGAAATGACAAGGTCGTCCTTGGCCCGGATGCTCTTGAAGGGGCGGTTGAGGATCTCCTTGAGATTGGCAAGCCCAGGCGCGGAGGCGATGATCGTCACGTCCGGATTCTGCTCGAGGATCCTGATCACGGAACCGGAATGGTCTGGTTCCGTGTGGTTCAAGATCAGGTAGTCGATTTTGGCATAATCGGTCAATGAGCCGACTTTTGCCAGAAAGTCATCGCCGAAATTGGCTTTGGTCGTGTCGATGAGGGCGGTTTTCTCACTGCCCTTGATGAGATAAGCGTTGTATGTCGTTCCGAATTTGGTGGCCATCGTGATGTCGAATACGCGCAAGTCGTAATCGTTGACGCCAACCCAAAAGACGTCTTTGACGAGTTCATAAGTGTTGTGTTGCATTGTTTTCACCTCTATGATCATTATACCAAATCCGGGCGATATACCCAAAAGATATGCACGTTGGCGATATTTATCGTCAAGGCTTGGCGATGGGTGTCTTCGCAGACTTCAAGGTTTTGACCCAGGTGTCGATCAGGTCGATCGCGATGATGATGCCGATGAAGATTGAAAAGCCGAGAACACCCTTGGCGATGCCGTCGGTGATCGTGGCGGCAGCCACTGAGAAATAACTGGCCGCTTCGGCGATGAAAGCTTGATTGATGAGTCTGGTGTCATTGATGAAGCCAAGGAAGATCCCGGCGGACACGAGTTGATAGAGGGTGTGCACCCCGGCAACAGGCACCGTCCATTGCCCTTTTGCGAGTTTGATCGCGGTGTGAGAGAAGGCCATGGCAAGGGAAAAGATGAACAGGGGAATATAGGTTTTCAGCACCTCGGCCGCAAACATCGGCAGCGAATGGTTCCACCCGTTGACTTCATCGTACCACACTAGATAGGTCTGATTGTTCCACAGCAGATAGATCAACACAACGCTCATTACGGTTTCGACGATCAACTCGACCAGAGCTCCGGTTCTGGAGATCTTTTTGCCGATAGGCTTGGGCATCGCGCTCAGTTTTTCCGGATCAAAGGTTTCACCAGTACACTTGTCCGCATAACGGCTGATGAGCGCAAAGATGAGTGTCACGATGGCAAAACCCGACAGCAAACTGGAGACCACTTGGGAGATCACTTTGGCGAAAGTCTCGAAAATGATGCCGATGATGATCGTGGCCTCGGGATTGACGAGCGCATCGATCAAAGCGAACACGAGGCTGATGACCCCGAAGATCACGAGCACGATCTTGAGAACCATCAGATAATCGCCCATCCACCCGGCGGCGATCAGGCCCGATTTGTCGCCCCGGTACTCAGCCGCCAATTTACGAGGCTCGCCCAGATTGACAAGGACGGCTTTGATATCGTCGTTCGTGGGATTTGTTGGCAACATGTCGTCGATGTTGGCCTTGAGTTCGGCGGCCACCTCCAGCCTTTGGTCTTCCGGCAATCTTTTTGTTACCGCATAAACATACCTGTCGATCATGTCATTCATCATGATCCTCTCCTTTCAGCAGGGATGAGATCTCCCTGACAATCGTTTTCCATTCGCGTCTCAATTGCTTGTAGATCGCATCCCCGGCTTCGCTCAAGGCATAGTACTTGCGCGGACGCGTTTCCGAAGTATCCCATTGGCTGTTGAGGAGCCCTTGCGACTCCAGACGCCGAAGCAGCGGATAAAGCGTCCCCGCTTCGATATTGATGCCTTGATCCACAAGCGACTGCAATAGGGAATATCCGTATTGCTCGCTTTTGAGCTGATTGAGCACAGCGAGAATCTGGGTCCCCCGCCTTAGTTCGGATTTCAGGTTTTCCACCAGTGTCATGTCTTCCATTTTACCACCTCGACGTAATTATACTGTATGGCATACATTGTTGTCAATAAGAAAATATTTTTTTTTGAAAACGCATGTTTGGCCTATTCCCCGAACTAAGTGTTAACTATTCTGTCTGCACTTTTAAAGTAAGATGTGTGTTTATCCTCTTTTTTATTAGCATGACACAAACGATGAGAGTGCTGTTCAATCGCTTGTAGCGTATACTAATGTTTTTCTCTGCCGATCAATAAACAAATTTGAACTGAGTTGTTGTTCAGATATAAATAATAAAAAATGCCCTGTATAGGCATGAACTTATGTAAACAGCTCGTTTTATCGAACCAATTCAAGATTTTTTTGGAGGACCCAACCGGATTTGAACCGGTGGTGAGGGAGTTGCAGTCCCTTGCCTTACCGCTTGGCTATGGGTCCA
>CALGNF010000055.1 GCA_937958685.1 uncultured Caryophanales bacterium | reverse complement strand
CCCGCTGGCGCAGATCCTCAAGACTGATTGCAAAGCCGTCGTTGGTGGTCGCCAGGATCGCCAGACGCTCCTTGGCCTCGAGTTCGGGCTCGGCGACAAAGAAACACTTGGCCTGGGCGGCGCCGCGGCCGACACGGCCCCGCAGCTGGTGCAGCTGCGACAAACCGAAACGGTTGGCGCTCAACACGACCATCATCGTCGCGTTGGGGACGTTGACGCCGACCTCGACGACGGTGGTCGCCACGAGGATCTTCGTCTGGTTATCATAGAATGACTGTAAAACCGCCTGTTTCTCCTGGGCCTTCAGTTTGCCATGAAGATACCCGATCGGATATTCCGCCAATGCCGATGCGCCGATCTCCCGGGAGAATTCCGCGATCGACATCAGGGATGAAGCCGTGGTCTCCGCAATCAGCGGCACGATGAAATAGGCTTGTCTTCCCTGTTCGAGTTCTGTCAATGTCGCCTCATAAATCCGCGGCAGTTCCGTGAAATCGACGACTTCGGTGATGATCGGCTGGCGGTTTGCGGGCAGGATCCTCACCGTGGAGACATCCAAATCGCGAAACAAAGTCAGCGCCAAAGTTCGTGGGATCGGCGTGGCGGAGAGCAATAGCACGTCGGGAGTCTGTCCTTTTTGCCGGAGGATCTGGCGTTGCCGGACGCCAAAGCGGTGCTGTTCATCGATGACGACAAGTCCCAGTTTGCGAATATCAAGTTTTTCTTCGATCAGGGCGTGGGTGCCGACGATGATATCGATCTTTCCCTTTGCCAAGGCCTGCAAAAGCATCTCCCGGGCGGCTGCCGGCGTGCTCCCGGTCAAGAGCGCGCAGCGGATGCCGTAGCGTTCAAGGTGATCGCTGATGACTTGATGGTTCTGATAGGCAAGGATTTCCGTCGGGGCCATCACCGCCACCTGACGGCTTCCGGAAACAGTCGCGAGCATCGCCAGAATCGCCACGATCGTCTTGCCCGAGCCGACTTCGCCCTGCAGGAGGCGGTTCATCGGCCTTGCGGCCTTGAGATCGCGAAAGATGGCGTTGGCGGCCTGCTTCTGGTCCTCGGTCAGCGCAAACGGCAGGGTGGCGATGAATCTGCGAACCAAGTCGATATCGTAATGCAAGGGTTCCTTGACGACTCGTTGGTTAAGTTTCCGGTAGCCTTCGACTTTGAGAGCGAACTCAATGAATTCGCGGTATTTGATGCTTCTGGCCGCCTGGTCGATATCTTCCTGGTGTCGTGGTCGATGGGCGATCTGCATGAGTCTTTGTTTGGTGAGCAGGCCATTGCGGGCGATGATCGCTTCCGGGAGATCTTCCGCAACCGTCGTCAGATACCCGGGCAGCGCTGCGAGCACAAGTTTGTGAAATTGCCTGGAAGAGAGAAACTCGACGGGGTAGACGGGGAGAATCCCTTCTTGGAAATTCTTGGCCAGGGTGATTTCGCTTGCGGTGAAGGTGGAAAGATTCGCCGTGAACTTGCCGGTCACCACGACCTCCTGGTCCTTGACAAGGCTGTTCCTAAGATACTCCCGGTTGAAGATCACCACTGAGAAAACCACTTTGTCCACCAGCAGATAAAACGTGAGTTTCGTCAGCTGACGGCGAATAAAAAAAACGGTCGCATCGGCTTTCAAGGTTCCCTTGAGCGTGATTTCCCTGCCGATCGCGGCCGCGGAAAAGGGGCTGATCCGTTTTTCCTGGTAGGATGCGGGAAGCGTCTCGACAAGCTCGGCGACGGAATTGATGCCGGCCTTCGCCAACTTGGCGAGCAGGGCTTTGCCGATACCCTTGACGTCTGAAAGTTGCATCGAGCCACCTCCCTTCTTTCCCCTATTATATAGAAAAAAAAGGGTATTATCAATACCCTCTCATTCAACCGCGATGATATAGGAATAGATGTCCTGACCGCCCTGGATGACTTCGATCTCCACGGCATACTCGGCTTCGACATGATCGGCCAGTTGCTGGATCTCGGCGTCTTCGACGTCGTTACCCACCATGATCGTGATGATTTCCGCCTTCGCGTCGATCATCTTGGCGACCAGGTCGCTGACGGTTTCGTACCGACCCTTGTGGCTTGCGACGATCTTGTCGTCGAAGATGCCCATATAGTCGCCCTTCGTGATGTGGACGCCGTTGTTCAGACTGTCGCGGATCGCGTAGGTGACCTCGCCGGTCTTGACTTTGCGGATGTGGCCTTCCATGTCCTGGATGTTCCTGTTGACATCCTGCGTCGAATCGAACATGGTCAGGGACGCGTATCCTTGGGCGATGGTTTTCGCCCCCAGGACGCGGACGTCCTTGTCTTCAATCATCTTCGCCGCCGTCTGCGCGGACAGCAGGACGTTCTTGTTGTTGGGGATGATGATGATATGGTCGGAATTGATCTTCTCGACGGCGCTTACGAAATCCTCGATCGCGGGGTTCATCGTCTGGCCGCCCTCGATAATATAGTCGACGCCCATTTCGATGAACGTGTCCTTCAAGCCTTCGCCGTTGACGACGGCGATCAGCGCGTACCGTTTTTTGATTTTGGGCGCGATCGACTGGCTATGGTCGTGGCCGCAGACGGAATCGCCGTCATGGACGTGGTCGTGGGGGTCGTGAAGCGTGACTTCGGTATGCTGGAGCGCCATGTTCTCGATCTTGAGATTGACGAAGAAGCCGAAATGCTGCGCCAGGTTGAGAGCGTCTCCCGGAGTCTTCGTATGGATGTGGACCTTGAGGATGTTCTCATCTTGGACGACGACGAGCGAATCGCCGAGTGGGTTGATCATATCGATGAAATCTTGTTGGCTGAATTCGTCCATCTTCTGGATCTGCATGATGAATTCCGTGCAATAGCCGAAATCGCGCCCTTGGTGGATTTCGCTGAGATTGATGGCGGGGGTTTGGAGAGTCATCGCCTTTTCGTCCGCCTGCTTGTAGAATTTGCCTTTCAGCGCATCGTACATGCCCACGACGACGTCGATATAGCCGGCGCCGCCCGAATCGATGACGCCGACCTCCTTGAGGATTGGCAACAAGTCGGGGGTGCGCTCCAATGATTCATTCAACTCCTGCAGGTAGGCTTCAAAAAGGTCCTCGAAAGTCTCGACATCCTCACATATCGACAGCGCCCGGTCGGCACCTTCGCGGGCGACCGTGAGCATCGTGCCCTCGACGGGGTTGATAACCGCGGCGTACGCCTGCTCCACGCCTTGCCTGAGGGCTTTTGAGAATTCGCTGGGGGTGACGCTCTCGTAACCCTTGAGGCCGTTGGCCATGCCGCTGAACAGCTGCGAGAGGATGACCCCGGAATTGCCCCGGGCTCCCATCAGCATCCCGCGGGCGAGCGCTTTGGCGACTTTTTCGATCGAAGTGTCCTCGATGGCCGAAAGCGCTTTGGCTCCGGCGGTCATCGTGGCGCTCATATTGGAACCCGTGTCCCCATCGGGAACGGGAAAGACGTTGAGCTGGTTGATACGGTCCATGTCATTGCGCAGGCTGATGTTTCCGTTTTCGATCAGCTTCTTGAGCAATTGGCCATCCATAATGGCATTTTGCATATGTTCCTCCTTGAACAGGTGTGAAATTATATCGGAATATAAAGGTATTATCGGTGTCGAGGTAAAAAAAATGACAAAACCCAAAAAAGCAATAACATTTTATCATATCGTTTTGAAAAATGCAAGATATATGAAAGACATGGGCGACGCTGTGATGAGCGGTGCGAAAAAAGAAAATTTTGCTTGCTTTTTCAGGTGATTATGTTAGAATATTAAGTGCTGAAATCGATACAGGAACGGAGTGATATCATGCCAAGAGTATGCGCAGTATCAGGTAAGAAATTTATGTCCGGCAACAAACGTTCACATTCCATGCATGCGACGAGAAAACTTTGGAAAGCCAATCTGCAAAAAGTCAGGATTGTCGATGAAAACGGGCAGGTAAAACGCGTCTACGTTTCCGCAAGAGCCCTGAAAAGCGGCAAAGTGACCAGAGCATAAACTGATTGCCAGATCTAAAAAGACCTTCGAAAACCGAAGGTCTTTTTTTGTCAATTGCCGGCTTCGATCGCTGCCACGACCGTCTTCACGCGGTCGATGGGGATCGCAAAGCCCATGCCCTCGATGTCGGAGGTCGCGTATTTGGCGACGTTGATGCCGATCACCTCGCCCTGAAGGTTGTAGAGCGGGCCGCCGCTGTTGCCGGAGTTGATCGAGGCGTCGTGCTGGAGATAGGTGACTCCGGGTGTCGACAGGTTGCGATCCTTGCCCGAGAGGATGCCGATGGTGACCGAACCATAGAAATCATAGCCTTTGGGATTGCCGGCGGCGATCACGAAGGATCCGATCGGCAGGGAAGCGGAGTTGCCCAAGACGCTGACGGTGACCTCCCGGTCGAGGGTGGCCCCACTGAAGGTGAGCACGGCGATGTCGACGGTGGCGTCGTCGCCAACAAGCGTGCCGACGACGTACGAGCCGTCGACGAAAACGATCCGGAAGTTGTCGCCATCGTCGATCACGTGCTCATTGGTGATCACATAATATAAGTCTTGTTCAGCGTCGTACTTGTAGATGACGCCCGAGCCCAGCGACTGGGCGGTGCTGCCAAGGTAGGATGTCACGCCGACGACGGATGTTTGCGATAGATCGGCCACTTCGTAAAGCATCTGCTGCACATCGTCGACATAGAGCAGCAGTTGGCCGCTGTCAAGCAAATCAGCGAATAGGGTTTCGACCTGGCTGTAGATCTCTTCGTAGAGGGCTTCGTCGATGAGTTCGTCAAAGCCAAACTCAGCGTACAATTGGTCGTAGATATCCTGATAGACCATGGCATAAAGCTGGTCCAAAAGATCCTGATAGTCGGAGAAGACGATCGTGATACCGCCTGCTGCCGTCGTTGTTGCGGTGTCGGGCATCGTGGGGATGGTGGTCGTTTGATTGATCGTGTGCGAGGAGATGTGTTCGGTGGTCGCAGGGGCTTCGGTGGTGGTAGTCGCCGTTGTTGTCATCGTGGAGACGGGTCCGGTTTGGGTGAAGGGAAATTCACAGGCGATAAACACCAGCGTGATGAAGACAAGGATAACCAAACTGCCTAACTTTTTCATTGTCCATCACCCCTAGCTGATCCGCGACTTGAGGACGATGTCGCTCAAAGTGAGCGTCTCGCCGTTGCGGTAGACGACGATGTCGATGATGTCACCGACATGGTATTTGGAAAACTGGGCGGAAAAATAGTAGGAACTGGTGATGACGATGTCGCCGATCTCCAGAATGATGTCGCCGGGGAGGACATAGCCGTCGACCGATGAGCCGGTGACGACGCTGATGACGTAGAAACCGGTGGTGATCTCCGCGGGGATCGTGATGCCCTGGCCGATCAGATAATCGCGGTTGGTCGCGATGTCGCTGAACTGGATGCCGACGCCTGGTATCTGCTTGGAATAGCCGAACTCCTCGATATCGGCGACGATCGCGCTCGCGAGCGAAGCCGGGATGGCAAAGCCCATGCCCTCGATCTCGAGCGAGGCGATCTTGATGACGTTGATGCCGACGACCTCGCCCTCAAGGTTGAAGAGGGCTCCGCCGGAGTTGCCGGAGTTGATGGCGGCGTCATGCTGGACATAGCCGACGAACATGTCTTTCACACCGTCGTTGTCGACGTCGAAATAGCGGTTTTTCCCGGAAACGATGCCAAATGTCACCGAACGGTAGAAGTCATAGCCGTTGGGGTGACCGACCGCCAGAACGATCGTTCCCACCGGCAAGGTATCGGAATCGCCAAACGGGGCGACCTTAAGGTCTTTGTCCGATACGAAGCGCAAAACGGCAAGATCGGAAGTTTCGTCGATTCCCAGCAGTTCGGCAGCAACCGTGGACTCGTCCAAGAAACGGATTTGGAAGGAGACTCCGTCCTCGACGACATGATTGTTCGTCACCGCATAATAAGCCGTGCCGACTTTTTTGTAGATGATTCCCGAGCCGATCGACTGCCGGTTGCCCGATGCGTCAAGATTGCTGATGCCGATGACGGCGTGGGCTTCGCTGGTGGCGACCGCGAGGATCTTGTCGATCAGCGATTCGGGCGTCAACTCGATTTCCTCGTCATCGATCTTGGCGAATATGTCCGCGATCACCGCGGCGTAGATCTCGTTGAAACGCGCAACCGAAAGTTCGGCGATCACTTCGGCGCGAACCTCGTCATAGATATCTTCGTAGATCCGTGCATACAGATCGTCGAGCACCTGGCTGACGTCGATCGCGCTGGTGGTCGTCACCATCGTCGTGGTCGTCGTGGTCGTCGGCGGTGACGTGATGAACGTCAGTTCCGTCGTTGTCGGGGAGGCGAACAAGAACGAACAGCCTCCCATGGCAAAGACCACCAGCGACAGGGATATGAGAATCAGGATTCTTTTCATGGTACCAACTCCTGCATCAAAGCCTTATGGGATGATTATCGCACAAAATTGTGTCGATAATATGTGTTATTTTTAAAGTTTGTCTTCACTTTCGATTACCAGCAACCGTCCTTTGGAGAAATTCACGACGCCGCTGCCGGCGTTGGAGACGCATAGCGAATCGCTGGTGGAGAGAAGGTAGTTGTTCAATTCGTATTGGAAACCCATGAGTGAGAGATTGTAACAGTCTTCCAGGGCGAAGAAGGAAATATACTGGTGAAAATTGTCGATCCGGTGCTTGCCTTTGGCAAGAGCATAGATATGGTGATTGTCATCGCGAAAAGCCAGATCGTAGCGTTTTAGCAGATTGACATTGGCGAACAGGTGGTCGATGCGGCCGCCGATGCCGCCGTAGATCTCCAGATGGTCATAGTCCATGTTGTTGTAGAGGTAATCGACGGCAAACGCGAGATCGGTCATCGATTTCCGTTTCTCAAGCGTGATGACCTGTTGGCTTCGCTTCATCACCGCCGGCAACAACTCCGGCCTCAGGGAGTCGAAATCGCCGATTGCCAGGTCGATCGCAACGTCGTTTGCCAGCAGATACTCCAATCCCGAGTCGACACCGACGATAAATTCGTCGGCCTCCTCGAAATATAGGCGCTTGAAGTCGTAAGTGTTCGGCCCGGAGAAGATTTTGATTTTCCTAGACATTCTCCATCGCCTCAATCGCCCGGGCACGGTCCGTCTGGTTGAACAGGTATGATCCGACGACAATCACATCGGCGCCAGCCTCCTTCACCGGTTGGACAGTGTCGGCATTGATGCCGCCGTCGACCTCGATCAGGTATTTGTTTCCGTGATTGCGCTTATGGTCGGCGAGATAGCGGATCTTGGCGAGCGCCTCCTCCCGGAACCGCTGCCCGCCCTTTCCGGGTTCGACGCTCATGATCAGAACCAGATCGAGCCGGGCAAGATAGGGAGCAAGCACCATCGGGTCGGTGTTTGGCTTGATCGAGATGCCGACCTTGCAGCCGGCGTTGATGATCAAGCTGATCGTTTCGTCGATCAGGCCTTGGGCGGCCTCGTAATGGAAAGTGACGAGATCGGCTCCGGCTTCGATATAGGCTCGGGCCTGTCTATAGGGCTCGACAATCATCAGATGACAGTCGAAGAACTGGTCGCTCTGACTTCTGAGTTGTCTTAGCATCGTCTCATCGTAGGTCCTGTTGGGAACGAAGAGGCCATCCATGACATCGAAATGCAGCCATTTGGCGCTGGCGATCGACTTGATCTCGGCTTCGATCCTGGTGAAATCGGCGGTCAAGAATGAAGGGGCGACGATCATCGGTAACCCTCCCTTTCATATTTTGGCTTTCTGCTACGGATTTCCTCGTGAAAATTCACGTAATTCTGGTAGCGCTCCTCGGGAAGGCGTCCCCTGGCAACTTCCTGCCTGATGGCGCATCCGGGTTCGCGCAGATGGGAACAACCGTTGAACCGGCATGATGGAGCGAGCTGGACGAAATCGGGATACATGTCCTTCAAGGTTTCGGCGTCGATACCGGCAAAATCGAGTTTGGAAAATCCCGGGGTGTCGGCGATCCAGCCATGATGAAAGCGAATCAATTCGACGTGCCGGGTTGTATGCCGTCCGCGTCCCAAGGCTTTGGAGATGGTGTCGGTGGCGAGTTCAAGCGTGGGGTCGAGCGTATTGAGCAGACTGCTTTTGCCAGCACCAGTCTGACCGGCCAGCACATTGACCTTGTCAGAAGTGATCTTGACGATGAGGTCAAGGTTGGTCAAAGAGACGGCCGAGAAGCGGATAATTTCATAAAAAGTGGCATAATAAGCCAATTTGGCTGTCAAGGCTGCCGCTTCAGCCTCTGTCAGGAGGTCGGTTTTGGTGACGATCAAGACCGGTTTGATCCCGCTGTGCTCGATCGTGACCAAAAAACGATCGACCAAGGTGAAACTGAAATCCGGTTCCTTGGCGGACTGGACGAGCAAGGCCTGGTCGACGTTGGCCACAGCCGGTCTTGCGAGATCGTTCTCCCGTGGCAAAAGCTCCACGATCGACTCGTCGGTGAATTTCACAAAATCGCCGACTTTGGGCTTTTCGTTCTGATAGCGGAAAATTCCCAGCGGTTTGAGCTGATAGCGGTTCATCGTGGCATCCACGACCGTGTAAAGCCCGCCGACAAGTTTGATGATGCGCCCTTCTTTCAATCTTTGACCTCCCCAAGTCTTATCTAACATTATACAGGAAAAAGCCAAAAAAAAGAAGACTTACGCCTTCTCATTCAGTAGTTTCTGACATGCCTGCGGAAATAGGCTTGCGGATGATCGCATACCGGACAGACCTTGGGTGCCTTTTTCCCGATATGGAGATGACCGCAATTGGAACAGAACCAGACTTCCGTTTCCGTATCCGCCTCGAACACCTTCTGGTCCTTGATGCTGGACAGCAGGGCGAGATAGCGATTTTCGTGCTCCTTCTCGATGGCGGCCACGCCGTCAAAGAGAAAGGCGATCTTCGCAAAGCCCTCAGCCCGCGCCTCTTCCGCGAACCGCTTGTACATGTCGGTCCACTCGTAGTGTTCGCCATTGGCGCCGTCTTGAAGGTTTACTTCCGTCGTCGGGACCTCGCCGTCGTGCAGCAGCTTGAACCAGACTTCCGCGTGTTCTTTCTCGTTGGCAGCGGTTTCCAGGAAGAAATCGGCGATTTGCACGTACCCTTCCTTTTTGGCCACCGAGGCATAGAATGTGTATTTGTTCCGTGCCATCGATTCTCCGGCAAATGCCTCCAGCAGGTTTTTCTCCGTCTTCGAGCCCTTAAGTTGCATAATGAGACCTCCTATATTGTTATTCGTTTGTTCTCTAGTCATCGCCGAAGGAGATGCCGATGTCCCTGGCTGCGTTGACAAGATCCCCTTGCGGGTTGACCCTGCGGGCACCGCCTTTGCTGGTTTCGCCGGTCAAACCGCCGCCGACGACGTCTTCGATCTTCACCGAGGACATTTTGGCGTTCTGGATCGTCACCATCCGGCCGAATTGTTCGCTGGCAATCATGTCCACGGCGAAGGAGCCGTATTTGGTGCCGAGCACCCGGTCGAACGTGTTCGTGACGCCGCCGCGCTGGATGTAGCCGAGATTCGTGGATCTGATCTCCTGACCGGTGATCGGTTGGACCAGTTGTTCAAGTTGTCTGGCGATATGCTCGCCGATCCCTCCGAGCTTGATTTCCCCCTGGCTGCCCTTGACGAACTTCTTGACCGTCAATTCGCCGGTTGTGGGCACCGCCCCCTCGGAAACGCAGATGATTGCGAAGTGGCTGCCGCGGTTGTAGCGTTCGATGATCCGTCTGGCGACGATGTTGATGTCATAAGGTATCTCCGGGATCAGGATGACATCGGCCGAGCCGGCGATGCCGCCCTCGAGGGCGAGCCAGCCGGCATGCCGACCCATGACTTCGAGGATCATCACCCGGTCGTGGGAATAGGCGGTGGTGTGCAGGGCGTCGAGGGAAAGCATGATGTGGTCGAGTGCGGTCCGATAGCCGAAGGTGATCTCCGTGGCCGGCACGTCGTTGTCGATCGTTTTGGGAATGCCGACGACCTGGATGCCCTTGCGGGCGAAGTCACGGGCGCTGGTAAGCGTGCCATCGCCGCCGATGATCACCAGCGCATCGATCTGGTGTTTCTTCAGATTTTCGATGGCGATATTGGATACATCGTGATATTCGACATTGCCATCATCATCCAAGATCGGATAATGAAAAAGATTGTCGCGGCTCGACATCTTCAAAACCGTTCCGCCCTGATGGAAGATCCCCGAGACGGTCTTCAGCGTCATCGGGATGTAGTCGTCAATGTAGAGTCCATGATAGCCGCCGACAAAGCCGATGACTTCGTATTTGTATTTCAGGATTGCCGTCCTGACGACAGCCCGGATGACCGCGTTCAGGCCGCTGCAATCGCCGCCACCCGTAAGCAGGGCGATTTTTTCGATTTTCTTACCCATGGATTGACCAACTTTCAGTATGGGAACTTTTTATATAGTGTATCATTTTTACCCGTGCAAGTCAAACGGATGCGAGTGGTTTCAATGCGGATTTTTGAGCCGGAGCTGCCCGCAGGCGGCGGCGATGTCCGCTCCTTGTTCCTTGCGCAGCGTGACGTTGATTCTTTGCTTCATCAGGATGTCGGCGAAACGCATCGCCTTGTCCATGGCTGTCGCCGCAAAGGCGAGCTCACTGACGATATTGTAGGGAATCAGGTTGACATAGCAGTTTTGCCCTTTGAGCAGGTTGGCCAGTTCATAGGCGTGCTCGTTGGTGTCGTTGATGCCGTCAAGGAGGATGTACTCGTAGGTGACACGGCGGGATGTGGCCGCAAAATACGTCTCGCAGGCCTTGATGATCTCGCGGAGCGGATATTTGCGGTTGATCGGCATGAGCTGGGAACGGAGCTTGTCGTTGGCCGCGTGGAGGCTGATCGCCAGATTGCTTCTGATCGGTTCTTGGGCATAGCGGTAGATTTCCGGCACCAGCCCGCAGGTCGAGACGGTGATGTGCCGCTGTCCGATCGCCAACCCCTTGTTCTCGTTGATGATGCTGATGAAGGCGATGACATTGTCGTAGTTGTCGAAGGGTTCCCCGGTCCCCATGACGACGACATGGGAGATGCGCAGCTCCTCCTTGCGTGAGACAGCGATGATCTGGCCGACAAGTTCTCCGGGCGTCAGGTTCCGTTTGCGCTTTTTGAGTCCGGAGGCGCAAAAGGCGCAGCCCATGTTGCAGCCGACCTGGCTGGTCACGCACAGGCTGTTGCCGTAGTCGTGGAGCATCAAGACCGTCTCAATCAGATGGCCATCATGCAGTCTAAGCAGGAATTTTCCCGTGCCGTCGTGGGAATGGTGTTCCTCGACGATCTCCGGGACCATAAAACTGAATTTGCCTTCCAAGTACTGGCGCAATGGTTTGGCGAGGTTGGACATCTGCGCAACGTCGGTGATCTGCTTCTGATAGACCCAGTCGTACAACTGGCTGGCATTGTAGTTCTTGAAACCGTTGTCCACGAGATAGGTTGCCAAATCCTTGAGGGTAAGATCATAAAAGCTGAGTCTGGTTTCGGGATTGGTGTTCATACTTTGCCCTTCTTGCGGGAGACGACGAGGATCGCAAGTCCGTAGAACAACAGCAATGAGGCGACCAGCACCAGCAGATGCGCCCAAACCGGCATGAACTCGCCGCCAACCTGGAAATTGATGCCAAGCCCGGTAAGCACTTCTTCCGGAAGATATCGCAACTCGACGGCCTCATTCATCATCGTCTGTCTGATCAGCACGGCCGCATGCGAGACCGGGAAGATCTTGATGATCGTCTGGACCGCGGTCGGAAGCTGGCCGATGGGGATGTAGATGCCGGTGAGAAAGCCGATCAGGGTGCCAAGGATCGTCGAAGCGGTACCAAAGGCGTTCTGGCTTTTGATCAGCGAGACAACAAAGAAGACCAGCGCGCTCGAAGCGCTGACCGACAAGATGATCAAACCCAGGGTTTTGAGGAACACCGGAAAGGGAAGGAAGGTTCCGCCAAAAGCAACGATATAGATCTCGGCGAGCGCCAATGTGATCAAACTCATTCCCAGACCGATCAGGATTGAGCTGACGATGTAGCCGAGCACCAATTGCCAGTTCTTGATTGGCGCCACCTTGAAGTCCTTGATGATCTGGTTGACATTATCATCGATCATGATGCCAAAGGCACCCATGCAGGTCGTGATCGAGGCTGCGGCGATGACGCCGGCCATGATCCACGAGTCCATCAAAAAGCGGCTGGCATCACCTACCGTGGGAACATTGCGGACGTAGTTCTGAATCATGTCGCCGAGGAAGAGGACATACAGTCCGATGATGATGAAGACGCCGAGCAGGGAGAAGAAAACGGCCGCCCAGATCGGAAGAGCACACGTCTGAAATCCAGTCACCGAATACGATCTCGTA
>CALGNF010000054.1 GCA_937958685.1 uncultured Caryophanales bacterium | reverse complement strand
GATGTCGTATTCGGTGACTGGAGTTCAGACGTGTGCTCTTCCGATCTCCCGGGGACCGATTTCGATCCTCAAGGGGATGCCCTTGATCTCCGATTCGGCGAACTTCCAGCCCGGCGACTTGTCAGAATCGTCGATCTTGACCCGAAAACTCATCTGCCTGAGTTCGGCCTCCAGCCGCTGGCAGGCGGCCATGACTTCGGGCCGCTGTTGCTGGATGGGCACGATCACGACCTGGATGGGGGCTACATAAGGTGGCATCACGAGCCCGGAATCGTCGCCGTGAACCATGATGATCGCCCCGATCAGGCGCGTGGAAACGCCCCAGGATGTCTGATAGACGTGCTTCAGTTGTTTGTCCTTGTCCTGGAACTGGATGTTGAAGGCCTCGGCAAAGCCGGTGCCGAAATAGTGGGTCGTGCCGCTTTGGAGCGCCTTGTTGTCGTGCATCAGGGCCTCGATCGCATAGGTCTCCTCGGCGCCGGCGAATTTTTCCCGTTCCGTCTTCTTGCCCTTGATGAAGGGAATCGCCAGCAATTCCGAGCCGATGCGGTCATAGAGGTCGAGGATCCCGAGCGTCTCCGCGCGGGCTTCGGCTTCGGTCGCATGGATCGTGTGGCCTTCCTGCCACAAGAATTCCGAGCCGCGCAAAAACGGCCGTGTCGTCTTCTCCCAACGCACGACGCTGCACCATTGGTTGTATTTTTTCGGAAGGTCCCGGTAAGAGGACACGACTTTGGCGTAGTGATCGCAGAACAAAACTTCGGAAGTCGGTCTGATGATCAGCCGTTCGGTCAATTCTTCCTTGCCGCCGATCGTGATGATCGCCGTTTCGGGAGCGAAGCCTTCCACATGCTCGGCCTCTTTCATGAACAGCGATTCAGGGATCACCAGCGGGAAGTAGACGTTCTCGTGGCCGGTCTCCTTGAGCAGACCATCGAGAAACGCTTGGATGTTTTCCCAGATCTTGTAGCCGTAGGGACGGTAGATGATGAATCCCTTGGCATCGGAATAATCCATCAGTTCGGCTTTTTTGCAGACGTCGGTGTACCACTTCGCGAAGTCGACGTCGCGTCCCGTAATTTCCTTAACCAATTTGTCGTTGGCCATCGATATCACCTCGTTGTCGATATTCAATTATATCATGAATCCGCCAGGGAAAACTCTTTTTTTTATGCCTTAATAGATCGCTTTCTCGACAAATTTGAGGAATGCTTCCTTGTCGTCCGCCTTGAAGACGCCGCAATCCTCGAGGACTTGCTCGAAAACCTGTCCCACCGCGTCATTGAGAAAACTCTCAAGATCGGCGGCGTGCTTGGCAGCGGCCTCAAGCCCGCGGATCCAGGCCAGATGCTTTTCCAGTTCGACAAACGCACCCGGATCGCGGTGTTCCTGAAAACACTGTCTGATCAGGTCGAGTTCGACCTTGAGACGGCCCGGCAGGATCGCCAGCCCCATCACCTCGATCAGGCCGATGTTCTCCTTTTTGACATGGAAAAGCTCCTCGCGGGGATGGAAGAGGCCGTAGGGACGCTCCCGCGTCGCGCGGTTGTTCCTGAGGACAAGATAGAAATCGTAGTCGGACCCGTTGAGTTTCAGGATCGGCGTCATCGTGTTGTGGGCTTCCGTTGTCCTGGCAAGGATCTCCAGACCGCGGTTTTCGTAGGCACCCCAGCAATCGAAGATCTGCTTCACCATGTCGAGCACGGCATTTTCGTTGTTTCCCGAAACCTTGATCGTCGAGACCGGCCAATCGAGGGCTTCGATCCTGACTTTTCCCTTTTTGTACTTGTGGAGGACGCGGGCGTTCTCGATCGGGAAGGTGTGGCGGCCGCCCTGAAAGTGATAGTGCGAGAGGATCGACCCGCCGACAATCGGCAGGCCGGCGTTGGAGCCCATCAGGTAATGGGGGAACTTGTTAACGAAATCGACGAGCTCGTCAAACGTCGTATGATCGACCTTCATCGGACTGTGTTCCTTCCGGAGCACGATCGCGTGTTCGTTGAAATACTGGTAGGGAGAATACTGGAAGCCCCAGGCATCCTGCTCATGGTTCAGGGTAAGCGTGATCACCCGGTGGTTGCTTCTGGGCGCCAGGGTCTCGGTCCCGTAGAAACCGACGTTTTCCAGGCAGAGGGCGCACTTGGGATAGCCGGTCTCCGCCTTTCCGCGGTTCATCGCGATCGCTTGCGGATCCTTTTCGGGTTTGGACAGGTTGATCGTGATCTGCAACTTGCCGTACTTGCCGGCGTAGGTGTAGTTGATGTTGCTTTCGATGCGCTTGGTCTTGATGTAGTTGGTGTCCTTGGACAAGATCGGAAGAGCGTCGTGTAGGGAAAGAGTGTAGATCTCGGTGGT
>CALGNF010000053.1 GCA_937958685.1 uncultured Caryophanales bacterium | reverse complement strand
ACCGAGATCTACACTCTTTCCCTACACGACGCTCTTCCGATCTCTGACCGATTTCTACGCTTTTGGCAAACTCAACATCGCTTTCAGTTACGCTGCCTCCTTTATCGACTGGGACAACTTGAATAATAATGACTAATGTAGGATAATATTCATAGCATCTGGAATTGTCGACGATGTTTTCCCAAGGGGGATGCCGAACATGGACGCCGTCAAACGGGTACTGAAAAGAATCTGGCTGTTTTTGTTTCAGTTCCGCTATTTCTTCATGAAACTCGGAATCTCGATTTTGACTTTGTGCGCGGTCGTGATCCTGAGTTTCATCTTGATCGTGAACATGCCGGGAACCGTGATCGATTCGTTTGCGATGCAGCTGTCGATCCAAAGGCGCATCTCGCTTGAACAGGCGATGATTCTCGCCAAGCAGATGCTGAATTATGATCCGGATGCCCCGCTGTTCGAGCGTTTCTGGGCGTACATCCAGCAACTGGCGCAAGGCAACCTCGGGATTTCCATCAAGAACAACGCCAAGAGCGTCAATCTGATCCTGAAAGAATTGTTGCCGCGGACGTTGTTCGTCTCCTCGATCTCGCTGGCGGTGAGTTTCGTGCTCGGGACTTTTTTCGGATCAAGGACGACCTGGAGGCGCAATACGATCGGGGCGAAGGTGCTCGACGGCTATATCGTCGTCTCCAATTCGATCCCGGATTACATCTTCGCGCTGATCCTGATCACGGTCTTCGCGTTCCGCCTGGCCTGGTTTCCCAACCAGGGCGCGTACGACGCGATGATTTTGCCCGGTTTCACGCTGCCTTTCATTCTCAGCCTGTTGTTCTATGCGACGCTGCCGATCGCGGCATACGTCTTTTCGCAGCTTTCCTTTTGGACGATGCAGATGCAGGGGAGCGCTCTTGGCGTTCTCGGCGAGGATTACATCAACGCCGCCCGGGCCAGGGGGCTGCCCAAGCGCCTCATCGTGAGACGTTATTTGAAGCGCAACGCGATCCTGCCGCTCGTGACGCAGCTTGCGATCTCCTTTGGCGTCATGTTCGGCGGCGCGCCGCTGATGGAATCGA
The DNA here is from genome assembly GCA_937958685.1 of uncultured Caryophanales bacterium. Taxonomy (GTDB): domain Bacteria; phylum Bacillota_I; class Bacilli_A; order Izemoplasmatales; family Hujiaoplasmataceae; genus JAAYZB01. The sequence continues at coordinate 4,766 of CALGNF010000053.1, read as the reverse complement.
TCTTCAACTATCCGGGCATCGGCCTGGCGTTTTCGCAAGCGATCGTCGAACGCGATTACTACGTCGTCCAGGGGATTTTGCTGTTTGTGAGCGTGATCGTGATCGGCGTCAACCTGATCGCCGATACGATCTACTCGATCGTCGATCCAAGGATCAGGAGGAGCGCCTGAGATGAACGAGAGACTTCAGGCAGGGCGGCAGGCGCTCATAAACCTCGTGCACAAGATGCTGAAGTTCCTGAATGGACTGGGGAAGGTCTTTTTCGGCAATCCCAAATCGGTGTTCGGAACGTCGGTGCTCCTGTTTTTCATCATTCTTGGGCTTTTCGGTCCCTTCATCTTCCCCTACAGCACCGACATCTCGATGCTTGACCAGTTGCTCCCGCCATCATGGACGCATCCCTTCGGCACCGACCTGTGGGGTCGGGACATCTTCCGGCAGATCGTCGCCGGAACTTCGGACGTGCTCTCGATCGCCTTTCTCGCGGCGACGTTCTCGGTGGTCCTCGCCTTGATCCTCGGGATGTTCTCGGGCATCGTCGGCGGCTTCATCGACAAGTTCATCTTATTTCTCACGAACGTCTTCCTGACGATCCCCAGCCTGCCGGTGTTTTTGATCCTGGCGGCGCTCTTCACCGTCGACAATCCCCTCACTTTCGCGCTGATCTTGATGATTTTCAGCTGGGCGGGGATGTGCCGCTCGATCCGCTCGCAGATCATCTCCCTCAAGGAACGCGACTTCATCCAGATCTGCAAGGTGATGAAGATGAGCCGCGGCCACATCATCTTCAAGGAACTCCTGCCCAACGTCGGCTCCTATATCCTGATCAATTTCATCATCGTCATGAAAAACGCGATCACCGGGAGCGTCGGTCTGATGCTGCTCGGGGTGGCCTCCTTCGAACCGACCAACTGGGGCGCGATCTTGACCTCGGCCAAGAACAACGGCGCCCTGATCAATCCCAACAGCTATATGTGGCTGTTCGCCCCGATTCTGTGCATCGCCATCTTCCAACTCGGCGTGATCGTGCTCTCCAAGGGACTCGACGATACCTTGAATCCCAGATTGCGGGTGATGTGAGATGGATAACATCGTCGAACTCAACCATCTCACGATCGATTACCGCCTGCGCAAATACGCGCTCCGCGCCGTCGCCGACGTCACCCTGCCGATCAAGCGGGGCAAGGTGACCGCGCTGGTCGGCGAATCCGGCAGCGGCAAGACAACCCTCGCCACCAGCATCCTCGAGGTCATCTCGACTCCGGGAGTCGTCGAATCCGGCACCGTCCTCTATTATGGCAACGACAAGCCCGTCGCCGTGACCAAGCTCAGGGAACATGAACTGAACGCCTTCCGCTGGCGCGAGGTCTCGATGGTCTTCCAGGGCGCCCAAAGCGCCATGAACCCGATCATGACCGTCTACAAGCAGTTCGAGGAGACCTTCCTCGTCCATAACCGCAAGACACCAAGGCAGGCGGCGATCAGGCAGGCGAAGCAGAAAACCATCGAATTGCTCAATTTCGTCAATCTCGATCCCGAGCGGATCATGCCGATGTATCCGCATGAGCTCTCGGGCGGCATGAAGCAGCGGGTGATGATCGCCTTCAGCCTGTTGCTCGATCCGAAACTGATCATCCTGGACGAGCCGACGACGGCGCTCGATGTCATCATCCAGGGCTATATCTTCAAGATCCTGAAGCGCATCAATGTCGAGCTCGGCATCAGCATGCTCCTCCTCACCCACGACATCGGCGTCGTCGCCGAATTCGCGGACTATGTCGCCGTGATGTACGGCGGCAAGCTGATGGAATACGGGACCGTGAGGGAAGTCTTCAAGGAAAAACGCCATCCTTATTCCAAGGGTTTGATCGAATCGACGCCGTCTTTGCTATCCGATATCGACAAGATGAAACCGATCAAGGGTTCGCCTCCCGACATCCGCAACCTGCCTGCGGGTTGCATCTTCCATCCCCGGTGCGACCGGTGCATGGAGATCTGCAAATTGCAGGAACCCGAAGACCACAAACTGGGCGAGCACCTCGTGAAATGCCACTTGGCCAAACAGTGAGGCCCCGATGAAGAAACTGCTGGAACTGAAAAACATCAACATGGTCTTTTCCAAACGCGGCTCCCTGCTTCGCAGCGAGAAGTTTTTCCATGTCTTGAAAGACATCAATCTCGATATCTACGAAGGCGAGATCGTCGCCTTGATCGGCGAGTCAGGCTGCGGCAAGACCACGATCGGCAGGATCATCACCGGCCTGCAGAAGCCAACCTCCGGCGAACTCCGGTACGAGGGCAAGAACATCTACGCCTTCATCAAGATCGGTCAGGAATTCGACACCTACCTGCGCTAGGTCCAGTTCGTCCAGCAGGATTCCTACGCCGCGCTGAATCCCGTGCGGACAATCCGGCAGTCCCTGGAAGCGCCGATCAGGACGCACAACAAGCAAATCCGGGCGGAGCAGCTGGATACCAAGCTCCACGACTTGCTGGAACTCGTCGGCCTGCTGCCGGCGGAGCAGTTCCTCGACAAGTACCCCCATCAACTCTCCGGCGGCCAGCGGCAGCGGATCCTGATGGCCAGGGCGCTGTCGTTGTCACCGAAGCTGATCGTCGCCGACGAACCGGTCTCGATGATCGACGTCTCGCTGCGGCTCTCGATCCTGAAACTGATGAGCGATCTGAACCGGAAGATGGGTGTCGTCTTCGTCTATATCACCCATGATTTGTCCACCGCCCGCTATATCGCCAGAAACAACCGGATCGTCGTCATGTATCTCGGCGAAATCATGGAAGAAGGCGACGCCGAGAAGATCATCAGCGATCCCCGGCATCCCTACACCCAGGCCTTGATCAGCGCGATCCCGATCCCGGATCCCGACTATGCGCAGCTCGACAAGGAGCTGCCGATCAAGAGCATGGAGATGGAGTCCCTGGACAAGCCCAAAAAGGGCTGCCCCTTCTTCCAGCGCTGCCTGTACGCCGATGCGCTCTGCAAGGAACCAGTCGACTATGTCGTGGTCGGAAACCGCAAAATCAAGTGCTGCCGGCTGGATCAGGTGCCGGCCTTCGTGCCGATAACCAAAAGAATGGAGGAACACAATGGCTAGATTGCTTTTACGAACAACCCTGATGAGCGCCTGCCTTGCCTTTTTTGGCCTCATGCTCGCCTGTTCGGACACCGCAACGACAACCACGCCAACAACGGCCGCGGTCACAACCACGACTGCGACCACAACTCTGACGACCATGACCACCAATTTCCCCACGACGGAGGTGACGACGATGCCTGCGACCACGACTTTGACGACAACCGAAGCGACGACGCTTGATCCGCTTGCCGAATACGCTTCCATTTACACCGTCGATCGCGAAACGCCTTACGACCATGATCCGAGCGGCTTGCTGTTCAAGGCCTCGCAGGGTTATCAGGGCATGCTCGCGCAAGGCCACAACAACTGGTATTATGAAGCCGGGGCGACCTTTGCCCTGTTGAACGCGGATGTCGCCAACAACCGTTTTGGCGATGAGAGCGCCTATTTGCAGGGCGCGATCATGTTTTCTAACGGGACCGAGCCCGTCTCGCGGACGTTCGTGGTCCCCAGAAGCGGCACCCTGATGGTCTCCGTGAGCGTCAAGGCATTGACCGACACCACCTTCCACATCGCCAAAAACGGCGTCAAGATCTATCCGATAGCGGCGCCGAACATGGTTTATGCTCCGGATGTCAGCCAGGGTCATTATGGCGAATTCGCCATCACCGCCCTCGCTGAGGACAGAATCCAATTCGTCGTGGAATCGGGCATGGCCCACGTCAGTCCGGTGATCGCCTACGAGGACGCCAGGCAACCCTCGCTCTATTTCGATTTCGACAATGAGTTCTTCCCCAACACTTATCCCCGCCACATCGGGGATGTGCATCCCTATTATCGCAATGGAAAACTTTACATGTTCTATCTGGAAACCAACGGCCGCTATTCCGCCGCGCTGCTTGAAAGCGACAACATGTTGCTCTTCCGGGAAAAGCAGATTTCCCGGATCCAGCCGTATCCGACGATCGACACTTACTATGTCTTGGGGATCGCCGAGTATCAGGACAAGTTCATCAGTTATTACGGCGCGTCCGCGACGGTCATCAATTCCTCGCAGAGCACTGATCTTTACAATTGGTCCTCGAACAACATCGGGGAGATTCCCCGGGTGAACAACACCACCGGACGCGATCCGGCGATCTTCTATGATCCCGACATCGATCGCTACCGGATCATCTATATTTCCTATTACAGCCGCGACACGTCCCCAGGCGGCGACTTCGACGCCGCCCTGTGGCTGTTGACCTCGGAAGCGGATGATCCCTACAGCTGGCAGGCATCCCACAAGGAGATGCTCCGTTATGACAATGCCGGCGCCTCGGGCCGGGAAGATCCGGAAGTGCCGCAGATGGTCAAGATCGGCGACCGCTGGTATCTGATCGCGAGCATCTATTCCCGCTCCGTCCATGGCGTCGGCCGGCTCTCGTATTTCAAAGGCGAGGCCGATACGTTGATCGACGACGAGGACTGGCTGGTGAAGCCCGAGCAGTTCATCGACGGCGAGGACATCTGCGCCGCCCAGCTGGTGCAAGTCGGCGACAAATGGTACATGTTCGGCTGGATCCCCAATGACGCGAGCTCAAGCTATTGGGGCAGATCGGAAGAGCGGCGTGGAGGGAAAGAGTGGAGATCTCGGGGGGCGCGGGAGCAGTAAAAAAAAAAAAGACAATG
>CALGNF010000052.1 GCA_937958685.1 uncultured Caryophanales bacterium | reverse complement strand
CCACCGAGATCTACACTCTTTCCCTACACGACGCTCTTCCGATCTAGGACAACTGTCACTGTTCGATAAGCCGCAAGATGCTGGTGCCTTGAAGCATTTTCCTCAGTTGGAATACATCGGCCAATACCGGGGAACCTACCTCTTGTTTCAGAATGAGGAAGGCCTGTACCTGATGGACCAGCACGCTGCCGCGGAACGGATCCGCTATGAGCGCTATCTTTCGGCCATGGCCACCCCGACACCGGGAGGATACCGGCTGCTTGTGCCGCTCATCTTGTCGCTCGCTCCCGCCGATCGTGTGGGCCTCACTCCCGAAATCATCGCCAAAATCGCCGAATTCGGCGTCAAATTGACCATCGATCCCACTGAAGTGAAACTTGAGGAAGTGCCCCACTGGTTTCCGCGCGGTCAGGAACTCGCTTACGCCGATACGCTCGTCACCGGCATGTTGGAGGGAGCCGGCGGCGACATCGCCTCGCTCCTCAACGATTTGGCAATCCTGCTTGCATGCAAGCATTCCCTCAAGGCCAACGCCTTCATCGACAAGACCAACGCGCTCGAACTGCTGGCGGACCTCAGTCATTGCGAACATCCCTACACCTGCCCCCATGGCCGGCCGGTCTTCGTCAAGTTATCGCTCAGAGAGATCGAAACGATGTTCCACAGGACCAGCTGATGAGATCCCTCATCGCCATCGTCGGTCCGACGGGTGTCGGCAAAAGCAGAGTCGGGATCCTGGTCGCCAAGGCCCTGGGTGCCGAAATCATCTCCGGAGATGCCTATCAGTTCTACAAAGGTCTGAACATCGGGACCGCCAAGATCAAACCTGAAGACATGGACAGCGTCCCACATCATCTGATCGACATCTTGGAGCCGACCGCGACGTTTTCCGTCAAAGAGTACCAAACGCTCGCTCGCGCGAAAATCGCGGAGCTGCACAAACGATCGGTCCTGCCGCTCATGGTTGGCGGCGCCGGTCTCTATCTGCAAGCCGTCCTCTATGATTACCGTTTTGAGGGCGAGAGACGGACGGATGCCACCAAGGCATACTATGAGCATTTGAGCGATCAGGAACTGGCGGAATTGGTGCGGAAAGCCAATCCGCTTCTTGCGGCTGCCATCCATACCCACAACCGCCGCCGGCTCCTGCGGGCGTTGGAACTGGCGGGTTTCAAGGATGATACGCTCGACGCTCATGGCAAGATGCCTTATTACGAACATAGCCTGACGATCGGGTTGTCGTTGCCGCGGCCCGTCCTTTATGAGCGGATCGGGACACGGGTCGACGCCATGATCGCAGCCGGACTCATCGAAGAGGCACGCGGCCTTTATCAAGCCGCAATCAGTAAACAGGCGGCGATGGCGATCGGCTACAAAGAGCTTTTCGCCCATTTCTCCGGATCGCTCTCGCTTCCCGAGGCGATTGAGGCGATCAAACGGAATTCGCGCCGTTACGCCAAAAGACAGATGACCTGGTTCACCAACCAGATGCAGCCTGTCTGGTTCGACGTTGAAAACGAGGACGTTGAATCAACGGCCGCGAGAATCATCGCCTATGTCAAAAAAGAAGCGGAAGCTGACTGAGGCTTCCGCATTATTGATTTTCTTTGAGGGGAAAGGTCCAATTCTTCAAGCCGCCCTTGAGCAAATAGACCGGCTTGAAGCCTTTCCTGAGCAGCTTCCTGCCCACTTGACGAAGCAGCCTTGAGGCATCCTCGTCGTAGACGAACACCGCCTGATCATGGCGAAAGCGGCCAAGATTGGCAAATAGCGACGCTTTGGGAAAATTGCGGCTGCCGTTGATCTTGCGTCCCTTGTAGGCTTCCGCGCTGCGGATGTCGACCAACTGGCCCTTGCGCATGTTGAGCCGGAACTCCTCGGCCTCCAGTTCGATGACTTGGGAATAGTCATAGCGGCGCCTAAGCGAAAACAAGACACCGACCATCAGGCCAAGGGAAATCGGGAGGATCCATTGCCAGATATTGGTTTCTGCCAGAAAGACCATTGCGGCTCACCTCTTCAAGAATGTCACCAACATTATAGTAGAGTTGAAATCTGTTGTCAATCATTGTTTTTTATAATATAATATACATGTTAATTTTATCGGCGTTCATTTTTTTTGGAGGATTTTATGGTAAGCACCAATGACTTCAAGACCGGACTCACGATCGAGTATGAGGGCAACATCTACCAGATCAAGATCGGAAGAGCGTCGTGTAGGGAAAGAGTGTAGATCTCGGTGG
>CALGNF010000051.1 GCA_937958685.1 uncultured Caryophanales bacterium | reverse complement strand
CGTATTCGGTGACTGGAGTTCAGACGTGTGCTCTTCCGATCTTGATCAGTTTGATCATGGTGGAAACCGTCTCGGGGATTGCCAAGTTCAACGGTTTGGCAAGCGAAAACACGGGAACTGAAATATCGCCCTGATTGGCCCTTTTCGGTTCTTCAACGATAACGGTAGCCTCGCAACCGTGTCGGGTCTTGAGCGCGGCCTCGAGTTCTTGTTGCAACTGGCTTTTAAGTTTCTCGATCATGATGTGATCAGCCTCCCGGACGAACCCGATTGCCGCGTTGATTGCGGACAAAGGGTGTTGTCATGCATCTATAACAGATGAAATCGATTGCTTGTTGGTGTTCCGTGTGAATATTCTAGCACATCGCGGCCCTGATGTCGTCAAGTTTCCGTGCTTTGGCCGGGTTGCGCCTCCATTTCTTGAAAGAGAAGCTCGCAATCAGCCTCCAGGCGCCTTATTTCGGCCTCGGTACTTGCATATGTTTCCGGATTATTGTAGATCTCCGGGGTGAAGAGCGAGGCTCTGAGGTCAATGACCTTTGCGCTGATCGCTTCGATATCTGCCTGCAGCCTGTTGATGTTTTGCTTGTAGTCTTCCCGCTTGGCGATTTGTTTCTGCCTGGTTTTGGGCTCGGCTGCCAGACTTGCCTGGAGTTCCTTGTAGGTGTCGTAGTTGCCATCGACGAAGGTCGAGCCCTCGTTGTCCATCACGAGCAGTTTCGTCGCGACCTTGTTGATGAAGTAGCGGTCGTGCGAGACGAAGATGATCGGTCCCGTGAACGCTTCGAAGACGTCCTCGACGATATCCTTGGTGAAGATGTCGAGATGATTCGTCGGCTCGTCAAGGACGAGCAGTCCCGGACGTTCCAAAAGCAAAAGCAGGAGTCGCAACCGGATCTTCTCGCCGCCGGAGAGGACGCCGACATCCTTTTCGGAGTCTTCCTGGACGAACATCAGCCGCGCCAGGTGTTTGCGCACCTCGAGCAGCGTCATCTGCGGATAGAGCCCGTGAATGATTTCCCGCAGCGTGCCCCTTTCGGGAAGGTCGGCCACGTTTTGATCGAAATACCCGAAGCGGTATTGTTTGAGAAAAACGTAGGTCCCCCCAAGCGGGGCAAGTTCTCCAAGCAAGGTTTTCAGAAGCGTGGTCTTGCCGATGCCGTTTCTGCCGATGATTCCGAGCTTGTCGTAGCCTCTAAGGGCGAAACTAAGGTTGCTCTGCAGGGGCTTGTCATAGCCGATCGTGAGTTTGTCGATTTCGAGGATGACGGCATCGGTCGGGCGTCCTGTTTGAAAATCGACCTGCAGGGAGCGCTTCGTCTGTTTGGGTTTTTGGATCTTGTCCATCCTGGCGATCTTCTTGATCCGGTCCTGGGCCTGTTTGGCCTTGGTGGCCTTGTAGCGGAACCGATCGACGAAACTTTGCAGGTGGGCGATTTCTTTCTGCTGACGGGTGTATCTGCCAAGCAACTGCTCGTAGCGGTCGAGTTTTGCCAGTTCGTAGTCGGCATAGGCGCCGGTGTATTTCGCCAACGTCCCCTGGTCGAGCTCGAAGATCCGGTCGGCGACCTTGTCGATGAAGTACTTGTCGTGGGTGATGACGACAACGGCGCCCTCATAGCGCTTCAGATACTCCTCCAACCACTCGATGATCGTGATGTCCATATGATTGGTCGGCTCATCGAGCAACAAGAGATCAGGTTTGATGAGAAGCAACTTGGCAAAGGCGATTCTGGTTTTTTCGCCGCCGGAGAATGTGGCGACCAGCCGGTCGAAATCCGGCTTGGCGAATCCGAAGCGGGAGAGCATCGTCTCGATCGCGACATGATATTCATAGCCGCCCTTGTGCCGGTACTCCTCCTCGACATGGCTGTATTGTTTGAGCAAAACCGGGGAATAGTCGGTCTCGAGGGCTTTGGCAAGCTCCGCAAGAAGCGCTTCCAGTCTCACGAGGTCGGGAAACACCGACAGCATCTCACCCAACAACGTATTGTCCAGATCCGCGATGACTTCCTGGCTCAGGTAGCCGATGCGGGCGCTCCCAAGAATAAAAATATCCCCAGAATCTGGGGCTATCTCTCCTTGAACCATTCGAAAGATCGTGGATTTCCCGACGCCGTTATTGCCGATGAGGGCAATCTTGTCGCGGTCGTTGATCGCAAACGAAACATGGTCAAACAGCAATGTGCCGCCAAATGTCTTTTTTAGGTTTTGCACTCTGATGAGATTCATGCCCTCACGCCCTTCTCAAGACTTTATTTGGCAAATGGCCACGTCTCGCAATTCAATTGTAACAAAACGATGCTGAATACTCAACAAAAATTTTCACTGATTGGTGAAAATCCCCGGAAAGAATGCCAAAACGGCGACGATCGTGAAGTAGATGCCGATCAAAAGCAAAAGGACGCCGATGATCCGGGAAAACAGGATTTCCTGGCGTCTTGGCGGCGCAATCTGATTGTATTTGTATTTTTGGATCCCCTGGATGACCTGACGGCTGCGGAACAGAAAACGCGCGCCGATGACGACGAAAGCTAAGCCGATCAGGATCCCGAGGATCTTGATCAGGGTGTCGCCGATGGCGCTTCCCTGAAGCATCAACGGGGAGAATGGATAAACTAACAGAGCGATTGTCATCATGCACCTCAATCTGCCATAAACCTATTTGATATCCTCGACGATCGCATCCAGGCGCGTTTCCAACATTGCCGGGTTTTCCATCAGCCGTTTGAATTCCTTGAGCGAATTGCTGTTGTAAAGGCCATCGCAGATGCGCTCGTCGACGACGATGCCGCATTTCATGATCTTGGCAATGCCGAGGACTTCGGCCTCGGCGTCGATCACGGCGGGCTGGTAACTTTCCTTGCCCATCGAGACGAAGGCGGAGGTCGTGCCGAAATTATAGAGATGGTGATAGACGAAATCCATCTTGATCGATTTCATGTTGGTCACGAACAGCGAGGTGTGGAAGGGGCTGGCATCGATGAGCGCTCGCGGCAGGATTCCGTGCTTGTCGCACCATTTCAGAAAGCCGACCATGATCTTGATCAGGAAATTCGGTGTGCGGGTGAGGATCTTGGCGATTTTGTCCGTCTCGTTGTAGGCGGTCTTGGTGGCGTTTGAGGCGATCTCCTTGTCCATCATTTCCTTGATATCGTAGATGTTTTCCTTGCCAGTGAAGGTCATTTTCACGGTCGTTTCCTCCGCGGTGTCGACCAAGGCTTTCTTGACCGCAAAGGAAATCTGGATGTTGTTGCGCTTGAAAATGCGCCCGTTCATGATGAACCGGTTGAGCTTTGGCCTGAGCCCGTAGACCCTGACGAACGCCGCCACCAGGACATTCATGTAGTTGAGCCGGAGATCCTCCTCATGGCGTTTTTGAAAGATGTATTCGTCCATCTTTTTGCAGTTGATCTCATAAAGCGACATCACCTGGGCGTCGGCCCGTTCCACCATGATGTGCGGGGTGAGTTTCATAAAGGGGTCGATCGTCTTGATTCTTTTTCCATCGCTGCGAAAACCGAACATGGCATGCGCCTCCTAAAAATGCTACTCTTGATTTTATCACAAGCGTCAATCGTTTTCAATAAGGAACCGGCAAATGTCCGCGGCGATGTTTTTGTTGCCATCTGGGCAAAAACAGGTTATAATTAAAAAAGTAAAAAAAGTGCTTTCCGAGGTGAACCGATGAACAAAAACCGCATCGCCTACATGATCATTCCCTTCGCCATCGCCGGCATCATGCAGTTGACGACCTATTGGGGGAACCAATGGTATTTCGAGAGCACCGGCATCGTCGGTGCCGACCTGAGTTATATCTTCCTGGCCTTCAACCGCTGGGTCCCTTTCATTCCCGTTACCGCCTATATCTATGTGCTCGCGTTTCCCTTTTGGATCTTGACCTTCTTCTATATCGGCTACCATTCGAAGCGCAACCTTTATTTTCTCTTGCTTTTGATCGTCATCACCTTTTCGATCTGCGGCCTCTGGTATTTCTTTTTCCAGACCGATGTCCAGGGCTGGCGGGAGACTTCCGGCCTCTTCGGCAGGAGCGACCTCAATTTCAACGAAGCCTTCGTCATGCTCATTTACAATTCCTCGGGAGCCCGGAACGCCAACCCCTCGATGCACTGCCTGATGAGTTGGCTCTGCCTCCTTGGGGCTAGGATGGAGAAACGGATGCCCAAAGCCTTGAAGATCTTCGTCATCAGCTTCTCCGTGGCGATCTGCGTCTCCACGCAGACGCTCAAGCAGCACTACATCATCGATTTTATCACCGCCGTGGCCCTTGCCGAAGCCTTCTACTGGCTCTTGAGAAACTCCCGGGCGATCACGGCGTTCGAGAACTTCTTCTCCGGTGTCAACCGCAGACTGGGGCTCGACTGGGAAACCAGCCCCCAAGTTACCCCGAGCAACTGATAAAGAAAAGACTCTTGAAGCGCCAGCCTCAAGAGTTTTTTGTTTCTTTCTGCGGGATGTCGATGATCCGCATCGTGTTCGTCGAGCCGTGGGCCTGACCCCAGCCCGAGGTGATGATGATCGTGTCGCCGCATTTGAAGCCGAAGTCACGGGCCACTTCGACGGCGTATTTGTCGTAGACCGAGTAATCGGTCACGTCTTTTCTGAAGGTCGCGAACACGCCCCAGTAATACGATAACCGCCGACAGGTTTCCATGTTGTCGGTGATCGCGATGAGATCGGAAGAGCGTCGTGTAGGGAAAGAGTGTAGATCACGGTTGTCGCCGT
>CALGNF010000050.1 GCA_937958685.1 uncultured Caryophanales bacterium | reverse complement strand
TCACGGGTCCAACCTGCGCAGAAATTGATCGAGTTCCCTGAATGAGCCGTGACGGAAAATGCTCAAGTCACGGTTGTTTCGGTTGTTCAAACAATCGGTCACGAGGAAGGTGTCGAGTCCCAGGGTCTATGCGATCATGTCCTCATCGACGTCGTTGCCCACCATGAGGCAATGCCTGGGATCAAGGTGGAACTGCTCGAGAAGCGCGCGGTAGTAGCCTGGATTCGGCTTGGCGTAACTGCAATTATCGTAAGTCGTGACATGGCTGAAATCAGCCATTTCCAGGTCAATCCAAGCCATTCTTCTTTTTGTTGCCGCGACAGGGAAAACCGGATTTGTTGCCAAAATCAGTTTCGTCTTCAACTCTCGTAGATGGGTGATAAGCGGCTTGGCGAGCGGGTTGGCGCGCGCTGCAATTCGCACATCCTCAAAATCGGTTTCGTAGTATTCCCGGAAACTGGGTTCGATCGCTTGCCGCGGGATGCCGGTCATCCGTTCGAAAGCGTTCCAGAATTGCGTTTCGTTGGTCGCGGGCGGGTGGTTGTCGATCATCGCCTTGGTGCCTGACCAGACGGCCTCGACCATTTTGGCGGGTGATAGCCCGAACTTGCTGGTTTTGGCAAGCAGGCCGGCAAAGTACAACTCGATGAATTTTTTTTCATCGAGCGGCAGCAGCGTGCCATCGAGATCGAACAAGATGGCCTGATACACAGCCTCACCCCCCATTTTCACCAGTATACCAGTCTTTTGCTTTCGGTGCAATGAAAAAGGCACTTTTCGAGTGCCTTTGCTGGTTAATACATTTCCGGTTGCGGCATGGCCGGTTTTTCTTCCTTGATTTCCGCCACCCCGACTTCCGTGGTGATGAACATCGCGGAGATCGAGGCAGCGTTCATGATCGCGCTGCGGGTGACCTTCGTGGGATCGACGATCCCGGCTTTGAACATGTCGACCCATTCGCCGGTGCGGGCATTGAAGCCGATATTCTTCTTCGCCTTCTTCTGGAGGTCGACGATCTCGAGCGCATCGAAACCGGAATTCTCCGCAATCTGGAAGACCGGTGCGGTCAAGGATTCGACGACGACGTTGATGCCTTTCTGAATGTCGACAGTCTCGGACTTGAGTGTCTGTTTGATCTCGTTGTAGATTTCGACGAGCGCGGCGCCGCCACCGATGACGATGCCTTCTTCGACCGCGGCTTTCGTTGCGTTCAGGGCGTCCTCGATTTTCAGTTTCTTCTCCTTGAGTTCCGTTTCCGTCGTGGCGCCGACCTTGACGATCGCCACACCGCTGGTCAGCTTCGCCAGCCGTTCGTTGAGACGCTTCTTGTCATAGTCGGAAGTGCTCTTCTGGATATGCGTCTTGATTTCCTCGACCCTGGCCTTGATGGCGTCCTTGTTTCCGGAGCCGTCGATGATCGTCGTCGTTTCTTTGGCGACGATGACTTTCTTGGCAATGCCGAGATCTTCGAGTTTGGCTTCCTTGACTTCCAAGTTGAGATCTTTGGCGAAGAATCTCGCGCCCGTCAGCGTGGCGATATCCATCAGCATCTCTTTCTGGTTGTCGCCAAACCCGGGGGCCTTCGTGGCGACGATGTTGAAGGTGCCGCGGAGCTTGTTGACGATCAGCGTCGAGAGGACCTCGTTCTCGATGTCGTCGGCGATGATCAGAAGCGGTTTGTTGTTTTGGACGATCTGTTCCAAAAGCGGGAGGATATCCTTGATCGTCGAGATCTTCTGGTCCGTGATCAGGAGATTGGCGTTTTCCATGACGACTTCCATCTTTTCCCGGTCGGAGACCATGTAGGGCGAGATGTAGCCCTTGTCATACTGCATGCCTTCGACGACTTCAAGATAGGTGTCGAAACTCTTCGATTCGTCAACGCTGATGACGCCGTTCTTGCCGACCTTCGCCATCGCCTTGGCGATCGTTTCGCCGATTTCGGCGGATCCCGAGGAAACGGTGGCGACACTGGCGATGTCATCGTTGGTGACGATCTGGTGCGATTTGTCGAGCAGGCGTTTGGCCACTTCCTTCGCGGCCATTTCCATGCCCTCGCGCATGAGGACGGGGTTGGCGCCCTTTTCGACGTTTTGGATGCCTTTGTGGATCATCGACTGCGTCAGGACCGTTGCGGTCGTCGTGCCGTCGCCGGCGACGTCGTTGGTTTTGTTGGCGGCTTCGTATACCAGTTTCGCGCCCATATTTTCGAAAGCGTCTTTCAGTTCGATCTCCTTGGCGATCGTCACGCCGTCGTTGGTGATCGTCGGTGAGCCGTAGCCTTTGTCGAGAACGACGTTGCGGCCTTTCGGACCGAGAGTCACCTTGACGGCATCGGCCAAGGTGTCGACGCCCTTGAGCATCGCGACGCGGGCGTCTTTGGAATAGCGGATTTCCTTACTCATGATTTCACCCCTAAGATCGGAAGAGCGTCGTGTAGGGAAAGAGTGTAGATCTCGGTGG
>CALGNF010000049.1 GCA_937958685.1 uncultured Caryophanales bacterium | reverse complement strand
CACCGAGATCTACACTCTTTCCCTACACGACGCTCTTCCGATCTGTCCCTGAAAAGCGGGTCCTCGCTGAATCCGGTCGCGATCACCGTGACGATAATTTCATCGTCAAGATCGGAATTGATGGCTGAGCCATAAATGACATTGATGTCGGTTGTCGAGGATTTGCGGATCTCCTCGATGATCTCGTTGATTTCGTAGAGTGAGGCGTCAAATCCGGAGGTGATGTTGACGATTGCGTCGGTGGCTCCGTTGATCGAGGTTTCAAGCAGCGGGCTTCTGATCGCCGCCCTGGCGGCTTCGACGGCGCGATTTTCCCCGCCGGCGATACCGATCCCCATCAAGGCCGTGCCCTTGTCCTTCATCACTGTCTTCACATCGGCAAAGTCGACGTTGACGACTCCCGGGACGGCGATGATCTCGGTGATGCCCTGGACACCTTGGCGAAGCACATTGTCTGCTTCGCGAAAAGCGTCGAGGTACGGGGTGTTGCGATCAACGATATATAGCAATTTGTCGTTGGGAATCACTATCAGTGTATCGACATATGGTTTTAATTCCTCGAGTCCCTGTATGGCAACACTCATCCGCTTGCGGCCTTCGAAGCCAAATGGCTTGGTTACGATGCCGATTGTGAGACAGCCCATTTCCCGGGCGATCCTCGCGATCACCGGTGCCGCACCGGTACCGGTGCCGCCACCCATCCCGGCGGTGATGAAGACCATGTCGGTGTCGGCCAGCAGATCGCGGATCTCATCTTCTGATTCCAATGCGGCCTGTCGGCCGATGTCCGGGCTTGCACCCGCGCCTAAACCTCTGGTGAGCATCTTGCCGAGTTGCAGGCGAACATCCGCTTTTGAGAGCTTCAAGACCTGGGCGTCGGTGTTCATTGTGACAAATTCAACGCCCTGGACATCGTTTTCAATCATCCGATTGATGGCAGAGCCACCACCGCCACCGATGCCAATAACCTTGATATTCGGTTTTTGGTTGAACTTCTCATTCAAATCGAACATAGTTTACCCCCGTGTCCATTATGACTATCCGCCAATGGCCCGCTTTCGGAAAAAATGATATAAGCATATCATACCTATTATAAGGTGTATCGTCTGAATTTACAATATCTATCGCGTTAATTTCTGGGGTTGCCGATTCCGGCCGCACCTTATTCCGACTCAATAACCTAATTGTTCGACGAAGAGTAATAGCGTCGCATAAAATCGCTTTGAAAATCGAGGAGGCGATCGGCCAAGATCGCCCTGCGGATGTCTGCCATCAGCTTTTTGACGAAATACAGGTTGTGATATGAAAGCAGCCGCAAACCGAGAATTTCCCCAGCCTTGAACAAGTGTCTAAGATAACTTCTTGTGTATGTACGACAGACAAGGCAGTCGCAATCCGCATCCAAGGGGGCAAGATCAGCCTCGTATTCCTTGTTTTTAATCACAAGTTTCCCGCTTGATGTCATCGCGGTCCCGTGACGGGCGTTCCTGGTGGGGAGAACACAATCGAACATATCGATGCCGAAGCGGACGCTTTGGAGAATGTCGTCGGGAGAACCGACACCCATCAGATAGCGGGGTTTGGCAAAGGGCATCAAGCCGTTCATGAACTCCAAAACGGCATACATCTCCGATTTTGACTCACCGACGCTCAGACCCCCGATGGCATATCCGGGAAAATCGATTCTGATCAGTTCCTCGAGGCAATGCTGGCGCAGGTCGTGATGTGGTCCGCCTTGGACGATCCCGAACAGTGCTTGGCGCTCGGGATGTTTGTGTGCGGTTTTTCCCCGCTCTGCCCAACGGATGGTTCGATCGACCGACTCCTTGAGGTAGACATAGCTGGAATGGAAGGGGGCGCATTCGTCGAAACTCATGATGATGTCCGCTCCGAGTGCGTTTTGGATAGCGATGCTGTCCTCGGGCGAAAGATACAGCGGTTCACCGCTCAAATGATGCCGGAAGGCGACCCCATCCTCGTGGATCTTGCGCATATCGGCAAGGCTAAAGACCTGGAAACCGCCAGAATCCGTCAAAAGAACGCCTTTCCAATCCATGAACTCCTTCACTGAGCCGTGCTGTTTGATGATCTCAACGCCTGGCTGGAGCCATAGATGGTAGGTGTTCGCCAGAATGAGTTTGTCACTGACCTCGGCAACTTCAGAAGCTGCAAGAGTCTTGACGGTGGCCATGGTTCCGACCGGCATGAAGACAGGGGTGGGAACCGAGCCCGACAAAGTATGTAAAATCCCACATCGCGCTCCTGACTGCTTGCAGATGTGGGTTAGTTCATATAGCAGCGGCCCGTTCAAAGAATCGTCCCGTACACTTCTCCGGAAACTCCGGCGGAATTGCCCTCGTCGGTATCGATATGCATGGCCGAGGCAAAATCATGGCGGACGCGGATCACCACGTCGCCAAAGATTACCGATCTGCCGTCAGTTGCGACTTTCACTGAAACGACTTCTTTGTCCTTGAGCGCGTACTTGGCCGCATCGTCCGGGGTCAGATGGATATGTCTTTTGGCAATGATGATGCCTTCGGGAAGTTCAACGGAACCTTTGGGTCCGATGAGTTTGCATGGGGCGCTGTTGATTGTGTCTCCGGATTCTCTGATCGGAGCGTTCACGCCGATGGCCCTGGCATCGGTTAACGAAAGTTCGACCTGGGTCTTGCCGCGAACCGGCCCCAAAATCGAGACTCCCGGCAGTTCCCGCTTGGGTCCGACGACGGTTACGCGCTCTTCGGCGGCGTACTGCCCCGGTTGGCTTAACATTTTCTTGACGGTCAACTGGTAGCCCTTGCCAAACAGCATCTCCAAGTCGGCCTGACTCAGGTGCACATGGCGGGCAGATACCTCGACAAGCACTTTCCTTTCCATTTGCTACCTCCCAAAAATAGTCATTCTTTGGATATATTTTACTACAATAATGCCACGTTCCGCAAATCATATCGTCTTTTTCCTTGAAACCAACGTAGTTTTTGTTATAATGAAATAGCATTCGCAGTTCGAAACCATCCTGCGTTATCAAAACTAGGGGGCGATATCATGAATGAATTGTTGTGGTTTGGCTTCGCAATCGTCAATTTTGCGCTGTTTCTTGGCATTTTCAAAATATTCGGCAAAACGGGGATCTTCGCCTGGATCGCCATTGGCACGATCCTCGCCAATATCCAGGTCACCAAATCGATCACTGTCTTCGGACTCCACGCCACCCTCGGTAACATCATGTACGGGACGATCTTCCTGGCGACTGACGCGTTGAACGAGTTATATGGCAAGAAATCGGCGGCCAAGGCCGTCCTGCTGGGTTTCTTCATACTGCTCGCCACCTTGGTCATCATGCAGATTTCCCTGCTCTTTATCCCCAACGAGGAGGATGTCGCTCACGATGCCCTCGCTACGATCTTCGGTTTTCTTCCCCGGTTGGCGGCGGCAAGCCTGACTGCGTTCCTGATCTCGCAGTTTCTGGACGTTAATCTCTTCCAAAAAATCAGGAAACTGCTCCCCGAAGACCGATTTCTCTGGATTCGCAACAACGGATCGACATTCGTCAGCCAGTTGGTCGATACTCTGATTTTCGTCCCCATCGCCTTTTTGGGGATCTACAGTTTTCCTGTCGTTCTCCAGATTGCCGTTTCCACCTACCTGATCAAGGTGCTGGTGGCATTGCTCGATACGCCGTTCCTTTATCTGATCAAACGGATCAGACCGCTCGAATAAAAAGGCCGATCGGCCTTTTTTATTGATTGCGAATGAACATGGCATCACCAAACGAATAGAATCGGTAGCGCATTTCGATGGCCTCCTGGTAGGCATGAAGGATGATTTCCCGCGAAGCAAAGGCGCTCACAAGCATCAGCAATGTCGACCGCGGCAAGTGAAAGTTGGTGATCAGCGCATCGATGGCTTGAAAGGTGTACCCGGGAAAGATGAAAATATCGGTCAGCCCGGAATCGCTTACAAATCTGCCATGCTTGCGCATGTTGGTTTCGAGGACCCTCGTGCTCGTCGTTCCGACGGCGATGATGCGCCGATTCTCCCGTTTGGCCCGGTTCAGCACCGAGCAGGTGGCTTCCGAGATCGGAAGAGCGTCGTGTAGGGAAAGAGTGTAGATCTCGGTGGT
>CALGNF010000048.1 GCA_937958685.1 uncultured Caryophanales bacterium | reverse complement strand
AGATCGTATTCGGTGACTGGAGTTCAGACGTGTGCTCTTCCGATCTTTCGACACCGTCTTCGGTAACGACGATGATCGGTACGCCCTTGACCCGGAAACTCCTGGCGACGAGCGGCAGCTGTTCGACATCGACGAGGACGCCTTTGAAGCCCATCTCTTCCTCGAGTTCCGTCACGATTCGGGTGATGCTTCGGCAGGTGCCGCACCAACGGGCATAAAACTCGATGACGAACACCCCGTTTTCAAGGGGAATGTCTGGCTCAAGATGCATGGAACGCATAACCTCAACTCCTACTTGAAATAGATGATGGTGACGCCCTGGCCGCCTTCATTCTCGCCGCCCGGGCGGGAACGGATGATTCCCTTGTTGCGCTTGACGTATTCGGCCACAGCCTTGCGCAGGGCGCCGGTACCGTATCCGTGAATGATCGAGGCAAACTCGAGGTGATGGAACTGGCAGTCGTCGACATACTTGTCGAGTAGATCCATCGCTTCGTCGAAGCGCTTGCCGCGCAGGTCGAGTTCGACGTGCGCGACTCCCTCCTTGGCGATTGTCACCGCCGGTGTCGTCGCCGGTTTGTCCTTGTTGTCCGCGTACTCGAGTTCGCTTTCGTTGAAGACCGCGGTCAAAGCTCCCATTTGGACTTCGAAGGCATCGTTGTTTCGCTGTTTGTTGACGATGCCGATTCTTTGGTAGGGAATCACGTTGACTTTGTCGCCGACCCGAATGGAGCGGTGGTCGGTTTTGGCGAATTCGGGTTCCGAATTGCCGATCTGCTTGACTTCATATTTCAGTTTGGCCAGTTCGTGCTCCTTGAGGAACCCTTGTTTCTTGAGTCGGTCCAATTCGTCGATGAGCCTGATTGCTTCCGCCTTGGTCTTGGCGAGTTCTTCTGCTTTTTTGGCTTCGAGATCCTTGATGATCCGGTTTTGCTTCAGTTTGCTTTCAGCAATCTGTCTTTCGAGATCCGCCTGCTGGTTTTCCAGATTCTTCCGCAACTCTTCGACCGCTTCGATTTCTGTCTGCAGTTCCTTGTTCTGCTGCTCCAGCTTTTTGATCAGGTTCGTCGTCGCCGTGTCGAAGGTCAGCGACACCGCCTTCGCATGTTCGACGATTTCTTGTCCCAAACCGAGGCGCGCGGCGATGTCGAGCGCATTTGAAGTTCCGGGAATCCCGATCTGCAGTCTGTAAGTGGGCTTCAGGGAATCGATATCGAATTCCACCGAGGCGTTGACCGTGTCTTCCAGGTTGTAGGCGTAGACCTTTAGTTCAGGGTAATGCGTCGTTACCATCGCGTAGACACGCTGCGTGCGAATATGCTCCAGAATGCTGATTGCCAGGCTTGCGCCTTCCTTGGGGTCGGTCCCCGATCCCAATTCATCAAGTAAAACAAGGGACTTGGGCGTAAGATGTTGGAGGATATGGATGATCTTGGTGACATGTGAGGAGAATGTCGACAGGGACTGCTCGATCGATTGCTCGTCACCGATGTCGGCAAAAATGTTGGCAAAACAAAGCGTCTTGGACCCCGCGTCAACAGGGATGAACATGCCGCTTTGCACCATGATCGACAGCAACCCCAGCGTCTTCAGCGCCACTGTTTTGCCGCCGGTGTTCGGACCGGTGATGACGATGGTCCGATAGTTCATGAACTTGATCGTGTTGGGGACGGCGACATCGCGGGCGATTGCCGGATGCCTGGCGTTGCGAAGCACGATTTCCCTGTCGGTGATCTCCGGACACTCCTCGTCGTTGGCAATGGCGCGCTTCGCTTTGGCGAAGATGATATCAAGTTCGACAAAGATGCTGATATTGGCGAGCAAGCTCTCAGCCTCGACGGCAACCGCTTGGCTCAGGCGATAGAGGATTTTCGCGATTGCGTCCTGCTCCTCGATCAGCAAGGTCTGAAATTGGTTGTTGAGGTCGACGCAGGCGAGCGGTTCGATGAATACCGTCTCCTTGCTGGCGGACATGTCATGGACGATGCCTTTGACGACATTGCGGAATTCCGCCTTGACGGGAAGCACCAGACGGTTGTTGCGGATGGTGATCAGGGTGTCGGTCAGTCTCGGGGCTTCCTGCCGCATTTGGGATTCCATCTTTTCGCCGATGCGCTTTTCGGTGATCACCAACTTCTTGCGAATCTGGGCT
The DNA here is from genome assembly GCA_937958685.1 of uncultured Caryophanales bacterium. Lineage (GTDB taxonomy): Bacteria > Bacillota_I > Bacilli_A > Izemoplasmatales > Hujiaoplasmataceae > JAAYZB01. The sequence continues at coordinate 8,806 of CALGNF010000048.1, read as the reverse complement.
AGTTCCGGCGAGGCGCCGTCGACGACATAACCCTTGGCGTCGATGGCGGCATCGATCTCCGTTTTGAGTTTGGGATGCTGGATGAGGGCGTCATAATAGTGATTCAAAGAACCCGAGTCGATCTCGAGCAGTCTGACTTTCCTGATATATTTATCGGTTCTGGTTTCTGCTTCAGCCAAGGAGACGATGCGGAGCAATTCCTCGATTGTCAGCGACGAGCCGATCCTCGCCCGCTTGATTGCCTCTTCGACATTCAAGACGCCGGTCATCGGCGATTCGTCATACCGCTCGATCATCGTCTTTGCCGTTTGGACTTCCGCAAGCATCGCGATGACGTCCGTTTTGTGGCTTGTCGGCACAAGTTTGAGGATCTTTGCCTTCGCCATGTCCGTTACCGCAAAGCCCCTAAGGTCAGCCAGAACCCGGTCAAACTCGAGTATGCCGGTATCAGCGAACATCATTTCACCCTCATTCGTTACTATTTTACCATAAAAGATGATAAAATATACTAAGGAAGTGATATAGGGTGAACTATGTTTTTACCGCAACGGCGACCGACATCCAGGCTGTGATCGACTATTATCGCGACATCGTTCAAGACCATCAACTTGAACATGTCCTGTTCCTTGCGAAGTCAGAAGACATCACGGCCACAGTCTTCACATCGGGGAAGGTGATGCTCCAGGGCAAAGCCGCCAGGGACGATTACCTGATGTTCTCCGAGATTATTGGTTTCACGCCGGACACCGGAGTTGTCCCCAAACCCAAGGACCATGACCAACCGTTCCCGCCGGAGAAGAAAGTCAGAGCCATCGGTTCCGACGAAGTCGGCACCGGCGATTTTTTCGGTCCGGTGATTGTCTGCGCCGTTTACATCAAAACCGATGATTACGCCTATCTGACCTCGATCGGCGTGAGAGACAGCAAGAAGATGACCGATGAGGCGATCGTCGCCACCGCCGCCAAACTCAAAGCCAGGCTCTCGTATCAGCTGTTGGTCACCGACAACAAGAAATACAACGATTTGACACGGCTTGGCTTCAACATGAACAAGATCAAAGCCTATCTGCACAACCACGCCATTCTCAAACTCGCCGCCAAGCACAAGGGCCATGTCGACAAGGTGATCATCGACGAATTCTGTTCGCGGGAACACTACTTTCAGTACCTTTCCGGCAAGGAAGTCTACGAAAACATCACCTTTGCGACCGGCGCGGAAGCAAAGTTCCTGTCGGTTGCGGCCGCCTCCATCATCGCGCGCGATGCATTCATCGCCGAGATGCAAGCCTTGAATCGCAAGGTGGGCATCAACCTACCCTTTGGCGCCTCTGTCGCCGTGGACCTGATCGGTAAGCGCATCGCCCTCGAAAAGGGGTTTTCCATCTTCGAGGAGATCGCCAAAACCAACTTCAAGAACCTGGACAAGATCAAGTCCATGATGTGATTTCAGCTGGCATTGACAAGACGGATCAACTCGAAGATCCGTCTTTTTCCTGGCTGTCCCACTGAGCAAAGCGTTTGGCTGTCAGGGACGGGGATGGTATAATCTAACTGTAGAACCACGTGATAAAGGAGGATTCACCATGACCTACACCCTGCCACAACTTGGCTATTCCTATGACTTTCTCGAGCCTTACATCGACACCGAAACCATGCAGATCCACCATACCAAGCATCATCAGGCTTATGTCAACCAATTGAATGCCGCTCTGGAAAAGCATCCGGAGCTACCATATGCGACACTTGAGGCTTTGTTGCTCAATTTGGACAATCTCCCTGAGGATATTCGAACTGCCGTTCGCAACAACGGCGGCGGGCACTACAATCACAACCTGTTCTTCAGTGCATTGAAGATAAATGGCGGGAAAGAACCGCAAGGTCCCCTATTGGAGGCCATCATCCGTGATTTTGGCTCTTTCGCTGCATTCAAGACGCGCTTCTCCGACGCCGCCAAAACCCGGTTCGGCTCCGGTTGGGCTTGGCTGATCCAGCAGCAGGACGGCAAGCTCGCCGTGGTCTCTACTCCCAATCAAGATACTCCCTTGGAATGGGGAACTGTGCTTCTGGGAATCGATGTTTGGGAGCATGCCTATTATCTGAAGTACCAAAATCGTCGTCCCGAGTACATTGACAACTTTTTCAATGTCATCGATTGGGATGTCGTCACCAGTCGTTTTCGCCCTTAATCACTGATTCCCTCAAGAACACAACTCATAAGAAAAACCCGGAAAATCCGGGTTTTTTAGTCTTCCTTATCAAGATGTTCCGCTTTTGTTTTGGCCTTTTCGGCTTTCTTTTTCTGCAGATTGCTGAAGACTTTCAGTTTCAAATAACCGATAACGGCAAGGCCGACAACGATCAGGACATATCCCCACCAAGGCATGTTGGTTCCTCCTTTCTACTTTAGATAGGCTTTTTTAAGAAACAGGCGATAACAGAGGAGTGCGAGAACGATCATGTATCCCGAACCGATCAGCATGTACAGGTAGAAATTCAAGTTGCTTGCCTCCTGAGAGGAAAGCGCCAGGTTCAAGATCGGTTTGATCGTCCAGAAATTCGGTACCACCCCCAGCAGATATTGCTTCCAGTCTTGAAATGCGGGCAGGAGCGTGAGCAAAGGCAGCATGATCACCAGGCCGCTGGATTTCATGAAGGCAAACCCCTCGATCTTGTTTTTCGCCATCGAGGCGATCAGCATCGCAAACGTCGGCACGATCAGCCCGGACGCCGCAGAGAAAACAACGATGTGGAGCCATTGGAGATTGTCCAAGAGGCCGATCGAAATCCCGCCGTAATTGATTGTGAACGCTTCCGACGCGAACAGTTTCAACCCGCCCAAGAGAATCAAGTCACCGAGGAACGACAGCGCAAAGCAGTAGATTGTCTTGAAGACGGCATAGCCGGAAATGGTGATCGGGGTGACGGCGATGTTCTGCAGGGTGTTCTCATCCTTGTTTTCCAAAAGCGAAAACCCGAGCAGCGCCCCGCTGATGAAACCGCCCATCGCGGCGATGACGGCAAAGCCGACAAGAAGCGTGATGGCAGCCGCATTGGAGTCGGCGGCGGTGGTTTTGTGGACGATCGCCGGCATCAGGTAACCGATCAGAAAAAGCATCAAAAAGGGATAGAAGACCATGAACAGGTTCAACGAACCCTTGAAGATCGTTTTCAGTTCGTAGCCGAGAAGACCGATATACTTCTTCATGTCATCCCTCCATGGCGACGATCTCATAACGCTTGAGGATCACTAACGGATAGAGAAGCGCCGGGATCAAAGCCAGATAGGTTACCGAGATCCACAATGTTGCTTGATCGATTTCGCCCAAGGCCATGGCGAAGAGTTTTTGTGCGGCATACGTCGGACTGAGCAGGCCAAGAAGTTCCCAATCACCGCTGAAGACACCGAGGGCGACCAGCAAGGTCGGAGCGAAGAACAGGAGCGCGACTCCCATGTACTTGACTAGCAGTGACAGAAAGTCTTTGGAGTGCAGTGTCAAGACATAACCGATGGCCGTGTGTGCCAGCACCGCGAGCATGCATGCCCCCAAAAACGGCAGGATTCTGATGTCAAAATCATGAAAGACCAGTGCCGTTCCGACGACAACAACGAAGGAAACGATGCCCATGAAGACCATTGCCGCAACCTTGATCAGCAGTATCGTCGATAATCTGACTGGTGTGACTAGCATGCTTTGCATCGTACCTTCCTGTTTCTCGTAGTAGAATGAGGCAGCGAGAAGGATGATGCTCATCATCCCGGTATCCATCAGGACGAGGTATGGCACCAGCCCCACGACGGACTGGACATCGGCGAGCGCGATGATGACAGCCCAGATAATTGACACAAGCAACCCAAAAAAGAAAATCTTGTATTTAATGAGCCGAATGATTTCGCTCTTGAACAAGTGAAATAGCTTAATCATGTTCGCTTTCACCCGTCACTTTGATGAAGATATCTTCCAGCGTGGTTTCGCCGCTATGGATTGTTTCGAGTTCTTTGGTCGCAATCAAATCCAGAAATTCGCGATTCTTCCCGATACCACCCAATGGAAACGAACGCGCAGTCAACTTTCCCGCTTCATGATACTCGATGTTCAATTCCTTCTTGCCGTACTTCAGTTTGAGATCCCTGACGGTGCTTGTCTCCGTGATGACGCCGTTGTTCATAAACACCACGGTATCGCATAGTTGCTCGACATCGCCCATCAGGTGTGTCGTGATGAAGATGGTCTTGCCGGCGCGCTTGTATTCCAAGATCGCTTCCTTGATGATCTTGGCGTTCTTGGGATCGAGTCCGGCCGTTGGCTCGTCCAAAAATAGAACCTGCGGGTCGTTGAGCAGGGCGCGGATGAAATTCAGCCTGACCTTCATCCCTTTGGAAAACTCCCCGACCATCTGCTTGCGGGCTTCAAACAGTCCAAAACGCGTCAAGAGTTCCCGGTAGTCGATGTTCCGCTTGTACAGACTGGCGAAATAGTCGAGATTCTCCTGGGCGGAGAGCTTGTTGAAATGGACCGGCATCTCAAAGCCGACGCCGACATCCTCGTAGAAGGCCTTGGAGAAAGCGCTGAGATCCTTGCCCCAATACTTGATCTCACCTTGGTAGTTGCTTAGGATTTTGGTGAGAATCCTCTGTGTCGTCGATTTCCCGGCTCCGCTGGGGCCGAGCAGACCGAAAACGGTGCCTTCCTCGACCGCGAAGGAGATGCCATTGATGACGTCTTTGGCGCCTTTGGGATAGCGAAACCGCAGATCCCTGACTTCAAACACTTTTCCCATGCTTTTACTCCATCCCTCTCAAAACTGTCTTTATATAGTTGATGCTTTCCTCTTTTATCGATGTCATGTATTCCAACGTCAACGGTTGGTTTAAATAGGTTGCCTGAATACCGGAAATCGCTATCTCCAGGTATTTCATGACGTCCTCCCGGGAGAATTCGGGTCTGATGTTTTCCATCGGGATATCTGTGAAGAACGTCTTGATCGAAAGTCGCTTGAGCGCCTCGACATGCTGGAAAATCCGCTCGCGGACGCTTGGCGGCGGATTGGAGATCGCCTCGAGCATGACTTTGGTAGCCTCAGGATATTTCTGGGCATAGTCCATCTTCCAGAACGTTAGGGCCATGATCTTGTCGAAAGCGTCGACGGAGTTATCGGGTTTTTCATTGTCCAAAGCCGCAAGCATCTCATCCAGTGCCCGCGCGAATGCCTGGTAAAACAGTTCCGCTTTGGATTTGAACATCTTGAAAACAGCACCTTTGGAAACGCCCGCGGCAAGATGGATTTTGTTCGTCGAGGCGCTCCGGTAACCATGGTAGCCGAATTCAGCGATTGCGGCTTCCAGAATCTTCTCCCTGATCGTTGTGGCGTTACCCAATGACATCAGCCTCCGTGACCACATGGTCACTATCATTATAATCCCTGAATGACATTAAGTCAATAACATAAGAAAAAAACCGCCAAAGCGGTCATTGTTCCCGTAAGAACTGAAGTCTTTCGGTGAATTCCTGCGGAAGCGGGACATTGAATTCCAACCAGGCTTCCGTTCGCGGGTGCGTGAATCCCAGTGTCTGTGCATGCAGATACTGGCCGAAGGGGTCGCGCTGCTTCTTGCGTCCATAGACAGAATCGCCATATAGCGGATGGCCGATATAGGCCATGTGCACGCGAATCTGATGGGTTCTTCCGGTTTCGAGCCGGCATTCGACCAAAGTGTCGTCCGCAAAGCGTTCCTTGACCTGGAAATGGGTGATTGCGGGCTTGCCGGTCTCACAGACCGCCATCCGCTTGCGATCGGTCTTGTCTCTCCCGATCGGCGCATCCACGACGCCCGCTTCGTTGAGGATCAGTCCATCAAGCAAGGCGATGTAGATCCGCTTTGTCGCCCTGTTTTTAAGTTCTTGCTGGAGCCGTTGGTGGGCGAAGTCGGTTTTTGCGACCATCAGGAGCCCGCTGGTATCCTTGTCGATGCGATGTACGATTCCCGGACGAAAGTCCGCCGAACCGCGCGCTAGCGATGCAAAATGGAAAATGAGGGCGTTCACGAGCGTGCCGGTGTAATGCCCCGGAGCGGGATGGACGACCATCCCCGAAGGTTTGTTCACGACCAATACGTCCTCATCTTCAAAGACGATATCCAGGGGAATGTCCTCGGGAGCCACATCCAGCTGGGAAAGCGGCAGCTCGTCATACTCCAAATGGTCATTGGGCCTGACTTTGTAACTGGCTTTCACCGGGTGTCCGTTCACGCGGACCAAGCCGGCATCCATCATTTTTTGAAAGGTCGTCCGTGAATACTCGCCGACCAGGGTGGCGAGGAATTTGTCGATGCGCTCGCACGCGTCGCCACCTTGGACAACGTATTCGAAGGCGCTTTCTTGAAGTGGCGTCATGCCTTGACCCTCCGCTTCGGTTCGAGAAAGAAACTATCGATCAGGAATGCCGTCAAGCCAACGCTCAGGCACATGTCCGCAACATTGAAAATGAAAGGCCAGATCCCCCGAAAATCGATGAAATCGACGACGCGGTGATCATACTGGAAGATTCTGTCGATGGTGTTGCCGATCGCTCCGGCAATGAGCAGCGTGATGGCTATCGAAAAGAGGAGTCTGCGCTTGTCCCGGAAGTCATTCTTCCAGAACATGTAGCCGAAAACGGCGATGGCGACGATGAAAACGGCGATGAAAAAATACAACGCGAACCCATGATCGCCACCAATGCCGAAGACGGCCCCCGGGTTACGCGAATACGTGAAGTGGAAAAAGCCGTCGATAACGGGTAGCGTGTCTCCTATCGCCGCAAAAGTGCTGACGACCCAAAATTTCGTCAGTTGGTCGATGGCGACGAGCAGCACCAGAAGGATCAGCCAAAATAACATAGCACCCTCCGTCCTATACGAGCCATAGCGGCACGAACACAAACAGGATGATGAGCCCCGCCACAAGCAGGAACATGTTGTCGGCGATCAGCAACGGATTCAGCACTTTGCCGACCAGCATGGTCGCTTCGGGCTTTTTCGCCCGGAGCGCCTGTTTCAGCAGATGATAGATGAGCGTATTGAAAAAGATGGTCGCGACGATCAAGAGAATCGTCATGGTGTTGACCTTGTACATGAAAACGATCAACAGCTGAATCAGGATGATATAGACCGGCGCCATCACGATCAGACCGAAGATGAAAGCGCCAAGGAAGGCGTCGAGCAGCGAACGGATCCCGAATTCTTGGCGCAACTCGCGCCAATTGGCAATGAACTTCCTCATTTCAATCACCCAACCCTTCGAGATGGTCGAGCACATCTTGAAAACTGGCAACGGGGATCAGCCAGCCTTCATGGTCGATGCCATAGGCTTCGCAAACGTTGACGGCTTCGAGATAGTTATCGTAACTGACATCGCCAAGATAGGGAATGAAAAACAGGTCGACATTGTTGACATGGGCGGTGATGATCTTCTGCTTGACGCCACCGATGTAACCGACTGATCCATCATAGTTGATCGTTCCCGTTCCCGCGATTTTCAGGCCGCGGGTGACGTCCTCGTCAGCGAGCATGTTGTAGATCGATAATGTCTGCAGCAAGCCGCCCGATGGTCCGCCGATGTTCGTATCGGTCATCCGGTAGCGCGGATAGGTCGTCTCCTGGTCGACAAGGTAATAGTTCTTGAAGGTGACGCCGAAAAGGCCGGTTTCCGCATTTTTGGCGATGGCGACAGTGTAGTTCTCGCCGGCGGCGTTCTTGAAGGTGAAATCATAGGGACCCTCGGTCGTGGCAACCCCGGCGATGGCGGCGACTGTGGTGACGACCACGTCACCGTCGCCCTTGAAGGAAATGAACTCATCGCCGAAAGCGATGGTGTTGTAATGGTCAAGATAGGCGGCCTTGCCGAAAACCATCGTCTTGGCTGCGTAATCGATCACGATTTCCGGTTTGATCGAACTGATTGCCTCGTAGGCGACGATGATGGCGGCGTTGACCGAGATGAATTTGTCCTGATAACTGATTTGCGATATTTCCTGATTTGTGTATGTCTGATAGTTGGGAGGCAACACCATCAGATCGGCATACCGGTTGAAATACCCGGTCAGGAACATGAAAATCGTCGGTCTGGGGATCCCCATGACGAAAGTTGTCGAGATTGTGCCGCTGATCTCCTTGTTATCGTTGTACTCGATCTCGATCAGTTTCTCGACTTCCGAAAGTCCTCCTGGACTTTGGACATAGTACTCCATGGGAAAAACCAGCAGAAACAGCAAGACAAGGTAGGGGATGAACAGGTATTTGATCGCATGACGGTACCGGAAGACGAGTTCATTCATTTTTTGTCACCGCCAGATGATAGTTTTCCAGTTTGCGAAGGATGACTCCCGCGGCCGTGAACAGGCGTTTTGCGGCTTTGTCGGAGTCGGTGCCCTCGTATTTGTCATCGAGGAAAATGACTTCGCGGATACCGGACTGGATGATCAGTTTGGCGCACTCGTTGCAGGGAAACAGGGTGACATACAGGCGGGCTCCGTCGAGGCTGACGCTGGAGTTGAGAATCGCATTCGGCTCGGCATGGACGACATACGGGTATTTCGTGTCCAGATAGTCGCCCTCGCGTTCCCAGGGAAAGGCATCATCGTCGCAGCCGATCGGAAAACCGTTGTAGCCGATACCGATGATCCGGTTCTTCTGGTTGACGATGCAGGCGCCGACCTGGGAGGTGTCGTCTTTGCTGCGCATGCTCGATAACTGGGCGACGCCCATGAAGTACTCATCCCAGCTAGATCGGAAGAGCACACGTCTGAACTCCAGTCACCGAATACGATC
>CALGNF010000047.1 GCA_937958685.1 uncultured Caryophanales bacterium | reverse complement strand
GGCGACCACCGAGTTCTACACTCTTTCCCTACACGACGCTCTTCCGATCTCACACCCAAGGCTATGTCATGGACAAGGCGGGGTTGGAAAAACGATTGTTCGAGATCATCAGGAAGTTTTTCGACATCAAGAAGACAGTGGTGAAACAGATGAAATAGGCCTGCGCCGCAGGCCTATTTTTGTTTCAGATAGACGCGCGCCTCATAGGGCTTGAGCGTGAGATCGGTTGGCGATTGCCGATAGTTGGCGAGAAGACACTTCTCCTCTTTCAGTTGCTCCAGCAAAGGATGACTGAGCGCTCGGGCGGAGAAGTTGCAGACAACGTACAACTCCGTTTTGCCGAGGGTGCGTTTGTAGGCGTACAACCGCCGATTGTGGAAGTCAATGTCTTCATAGGCGCCATCGACGATGACCTTGTGCTTTTTGCGGAGGTCGATGAGGCGGCGATAATAATGGAGAATGGAGTCTTTGTCCGCCTGATTCTTCTTGACATTGATATCCATGTAATTGGGGTTGATCCTCAGCCAGGGTTCACCACGCGTGAATCCCGCATTTTGCGTATCATCCCATTGCATCGGGGTCCGGGCATTGTCACGGGACATCATCCTGATCTTCTTCATCATGCGGCGGTGGGATAAAAGGAGTTTGCGTCCGGTTTTGTAGATGTTGTGCGTCTCGATGTCCTGATAATCGGCCAAATCCGCAAAGGCGGCGTTGAGCATGCCGATTTCCTGGCCTTGATAGATGAAGGGAGTGCCTCTTTGGAAAAAGAGCATGGTGGCGAGCATTTTCGCCGACTCCCGATAATACGCGATGTTTCCGAAGCGGGAAACGCTCCGCGGTTGGTCATGGTTTTCCAGATACAAGGTGTTCCAACCGTGTTCGGCGAACGCATTCTGCCATTTCGCAAGCGGCTTTTTGAGATTGATCGGCCGAAACTTCTTCATGAACCATTTGACATAATGGTTGTCGGCGCCCATGTGCTCGAACTGGAAAACCATGTCGAGCTCGCGAATATCGTCATCAATATAAGACAAGGCTGTCCTTGGCGTGATCAGCACGGTTTCTCCCACCGTGAAACAATCGTAGTGGGAAAAAACCTCATCGCGGAGTTCGCGCAGATACCCGTGGATCTTGGGAATATTGAGATAGTGCTCGCGGCCGACCAGGGCGATTCCCGGTTTGCCTTTGGGAAGATTGTCGGTCTTGGCGATGATATTGATGACATCGCAGCGGAAACCATCAACCCCCAGGTCGAGCCAATACCGGCAAATGTCTTTCACTTCTTCCCGCACCTTGCGATTGTCCCAGTTCAGATCCGGCTGCTTCTTGGAAAACAGGTGCAGATAGTACTCGCCGCGTTGGGGGTGATAAGTCCATGCTTCACCCCCGAAAAAGGAGGTCCAGTTGTTCTTCTTAGTCTGCCAATGATAGTAGTCGCGATACTCCGGATCGCCGGCAGCCGATGCGATGAACCACGGATGTTCGTCGGAGGTGTGATTGACGACCAGATCCATGATTAGTTTGATATCGGCCTCGTGCAGTTTACGGACAAGATCCTTGAATTCTTCCAAGGAGCCGAAATCAGGGTGGATGTCGCGATAGTTGGAGATGTCGTATCCGTTGTCATCATTGGGTGAAACGTAGATTGGTGACAGCCAGACGATGCCTATACCCAGCGCTTTCAGATAGGGGATCTTCTCAATGATGCCTGGGAGATCGCCGATGCCGTCATTGTTGGCGTCATTGAAACTGCGCGGATAGATCTGGTAGACAATCCGCTCGCGGTACCACGGGGTTCTCACATGTATCTCCTCCTTAACAGGATGGCAATCGCCCTTAAGGGGCGGCGGTTGCTGAGGGCGACGAGCGCCGCCATCACATGCATCTTGATCTTGCCACCGCTGAAGAGGACGATGTTCCTCAGGGGGATGGAGACGATCATTTCCTCGAAGAGCCGTTTTTCCGCCGGCGACTGGTTCTGCAATTCCTTTTGGGCACGCTTCAAGATTTGGTTTTTCAAAATCCGGCCGATGGCCGTCTGGCTGAGATCGCGGATCGAATCATTCAGTCCGAATGGCCGTTGGCGTTGCCGGTGTTCGCCGTCAAGGGGCAAGCCGACTAGCGAGGCGAAATCATGGTCGGACATCAGGAGATTGTGCTTCCTTTCATAGGACGACGCCTGCAGACAAGGATCATTCTCCGAACCCTCATCCGTCGATGCGATCGAAAGCGGCTGGGTGAGAATCACTTCGTTGGCATTGCGGCACACTTGGATTTCATAGATGCCGCTGTTGACGACAAAATGGTGCTTGGGGATGTCGTAATGGGCGAAGTCGCCATCGTTCAGGATGAAACTGCAGGTTTTCTCTTCTCCCGGCTTGAGCGCCACTTTCCGGAAGCGGCGCAGTTCGCGTTCGGCGCGGAAGAGTTTGTCTTGAGGGTTCTTTACGTATAACTGAACCACTTCCTTGCCGGTGACAGAGCCGACATTCTTGACTTTCACGGTCACAGCGACTGTAATCGGAGTTGTCAAAGAGGAAGGTGACAGTGTGAGATCGGCATAGGCAAAGTTCGTATAACTCAGTCCGAAACCAAAGGGAAACAAGACGCCTTTCTTCGCCGTGCTGAAGTAGCGATAGCCGATATAGATGCTTTCTTGATAATAGACTTGGTTGTTGCCCTTCGCAAAGCGCCTGGTGCTGGGCACATCGCCGATCGTGAGGGGGAAAGTCTCAGCCAGCCTTCCTGAAGGATTGGTTTTGCCGAACAGGATGTCCGTGATTGCCTGGGCCGCCCCCTCGCCACCCAAATAGGCGTTCAACACCGCCTTGACATTGCCAAGCCATGGCATGGCGACGGGAGATCCGATCTGCAGCACGACCACGACGTTAGGGTTAACCTTGGCGATTTCTTCCACCAGGCGCTGGTGACCGATCGGCAAATCCAAATGCGTCCGATCGTAGCCTTCGGATTCGTATTCGTCGGTCAGACCGAGAACGAGGATGACCTTGTCCTTCTGCTTGGCGAGATTGACCGCCTCCTCGATGAGGGTGGCGTCATATCCGTCGCCGTATAACAAATAGCCCGGTTGATAAGTGAAGTCGGCGTCAATCGGGAACGTTTCGATAACTGATTCGACTTTGTAGGCATTGATGTGGCTGGAACCGCCGCCTTGATATCGGACATTCTTGGCGAGCGCTCCGATCAAGGCCAACTTGTCTTTTTTCTTAAGTGGCAAGATCCCGGCATCGTTTTTGAGGAGCACCATCGATTCACCGGCAATCGCAGTTGCCAACTGGTGATGGTCGTCGAGTGCCACTTGGAGGGGCTTGTTGGCGCTGCGCTCAAGCGCCAGATCGACGATCCTGGTGACCGAGGCATCCAAATACTCGAGCGAAAGATGGCCTTTCTTGACGTCTGAAAGTAAAAGGTTGACGCTGTCAGGATTAGCCGGCATCTCCAGATCGAGCGAGGCGAACAGGGCTTTGGTACGGTCATTGACGGCTCCCCAGTCGGAAACGATGACTTTTTTGAAACCGAACTCCTTCCTCAAGGTCTCATCAAGGAGGATCCGATTCTCCGAAGCATAGATATCATCGACCTTGTTGTAGGAGCACATCACCATGTCGGGATCGGCCTTGACGGCTTCGGCGAAGGCTTTGTAATAGATTTCGTGCTTCGAACGCTCATCGGCGATCGATGATGATTGCATCCGGTAGGTTTCCTGGGAATTGAGCGCAAAATGCTTGAGACAGGCGCCGACAGAGGCGCTTTTCAGTCCGGAGATGAACGCTTTTGCCATCTCGGCAGTCAGATGCGGGTCTTCCGAGTAATACTCAAAATTACGCCCGCATAACGGGTTGCGTTTGATATTGATGCCAGGTCCGAGCAAAACATGGACATCATGCATCCGGCATTCGTCGCCGATGGCCTTGCCCATGGCGGATGCGAGGAGATCGGAAGAGCACACGTCTGAACTCCAGTCACCGAATACGA
>CALGNF010000046.1 GCA_937958685.1 uncultured Caryophanales bacterium | reverse complement strand
ACCCCCGAGATCTACACTCTTTCCCTACACGACGCTCTTCCGATCTATCCGGCAGGCCGCGGCCTGTGAAAAGCCGCTTTCCTTCAGATGCAGGTAAAGCCGGCGATGATCGTCCATCTGCGTCCTTCCTCTGCGCATGCCCACCACATCAAAAAAATGATTCAGTGTTTCTTTCATTTCGGCAAGCTCGATCCGAAGCGATTGATCGCGAGCAATCGTCGCCAGGGAAGCCCCGATCTCATCGAGCCCCCGACGAAGAGACGTCATACCCGACTCCGACACGTCCTCCTTCGTCCTGTTTCCGCCTCTACCTTCGGAAACGGGGTTTTTCGGCTTCGGATCCGGATCACAGGCGGCGGTAACTTCAAAGGCCTGTTTCGCTCCGCTGCGGATTTTGCGGGCCGACAGAATCACGGCGTCGGGGCCGAGATCCTGTTTGATTCTTCCGATGGCCTCGTTGATTGTGGCCACTTCATACCGTTTTATCTGCATCTCACAATTCCACCATTCCCAGTGATTTTATATTGGCTTCTCTGGAGATTTCGTTATGCGCCAAAACCACCATGTTGGGAAAAAACTTTTCCAATATTTTGCGAATATGAATCCTCGTATTGGGCGAACAAAGGACAATCGGCTGCAAACCGCTGGTTGTAAAGTTGCTGACCATCTTTTGAAGATTTGTGATCATTTTCTTGACCAGGGTGGGATCCGGCGTGACAAATGATTCGTATTCCGTGTGCTGCACGGACTTGCTGATCTTCTCTTCGATATCGGGAGAAAGAATCATGACGGTGATGTTGCCGTCCTTGTCCTGATATTGCTTGGTGATGGAGCGTCCCAACGCTTGCCTGACATAGCCTGTCAGGATATCGGCATTCTTCGTCATTGTGACGTATTCGCCCATTGTTTCGATGATATTTAAAAGATCCCGGATGGAAATCCGCTCGCGCAGAAGTCTTTGCAAAACACGCTGCACGAGGTTGATCGGCACGGCTTTCGGAACCAATTCTTTGACCACCCGAGGGTAAAGCTGTTCTAGATTGTCAATAAGCGCCTGCACATCCTGACGGCTTAAAAGCTCATCGGCATAGGTCTTGACCAGTTCGGTCAAATGGGTGGTCATCACTGTTGCGGGATCGACAACCACATAGCCTTTGGCCATGATGGCATCCTTGTCCCGGTCCGTCACCCACATGGCCGGCAATCCGAAGGCCGGTTCCCGGGTTGCGACACCCTTGATCCGGAGTTCTTTCTCATCCGGCGAAATGACCAGGTGATGACCCATCATTACAGAGCCTCTGGCCACCTCCACGCCCTTGAGCAGCACGCTGTATTCATCCGGTTTGAGTTTGAGATTATCGCGGATATGAATCGCCGGAAGAATAAAACCCATTTCCTGCGCCAGTTGTCTTCGCAACACTTTGATCCGCTGAAGCAGTTCGCCGTTTTGCGAGGCATCGACCAGCGGAATGAGCGCATAACCGACTTCCAATCCCAATGCGTCAAGCGGTGCGATGGTTTCCGCCGGTTCCGCCGTGGGAACCGCCGCCTCTTTTTCCGCTTCCTCTTCAATCGCTTTCTTTTTAGCCAGCGACCGGACGACACTGTAGGCCAGAAGACCGATCACCGCCGCCACGAGAATAAAGGCGAATTTCGGCATTCCCGGAATCAGGGCGAAGATGAACAATAAAAACGCCGCCGCGCCGATGGCGCGCGGCTGTGTGAAGACCTGAGAGCGGACTTCATCGCCCAGTTCGGTGGAGGTGGCTGTGCGAGTAACTAAAATGCCGGCCGCCGTGGATACGATCAGCGCGGGCACCTGCGTCACCAGACCGTCGCCGATGGTCAAAAGAGTATAATTGCGGGCGGCTTCCGCAGCCGGCATGCCCATCTGTAAGATACCGATGATCAGGCCGCCGATGACATTGACCAGCACGATCAGAATGCCCGCAATCGCATCGCCGCGCACAAATTTGCTTGCGCCGTCCATCGCGCCGTAGAAATTGGCCTCCTGCTCGATTTCCGCGCGTCGGCGGCGCGCATCCGTATCGCTGATCAGTCCGGCATTGAGATCCGCATCAATGCTCATTTGCTTGCCGGGCATGGCGTCGAGAGTAAAGCGCGCCGACACCTCCGCCACACGCGTGGCGCCCTTGGTGATGACGACGAAATTGATCAGCACCAGAACCAGAAAGACAATCATGCCGACGACATAATTCCCGCCGACGACAAACGTGCCGAAGGCCTGGATGACCTGTCCCGCAGCCGACGTCCCCTCGTTGCCGTGCAGAAGAATCAGCCGTGTTGAGGCAACATTGAGCGCGAGCCTCAGAAGGGTCACCATCAGAAGAATCGACGGGAAAACCGAAAATTGCAGAGGTTTCAAGACATACATGGACATCAGCAGGATGATAATAGACACCGCGATGCTCATCGACAGGAGAATATCGAGCAAAAACGTCGGAATGGGAATGATCATGACCAATAAAATGCCGACCACGGCTAAGGCGATGACCGCCGAGCTTGATCTCGCCGCTTCCCAAAAGGCTCCTGATGTCTGTGCTCCGGTGTTGTCCATGATCTGTTATCCGAAGATCTTCACTTTCTTCTGCTCGTAAACAAAAGCCAGAACTTCTGCGACCGCCCGATAGAGGCTTTCCGGCACCATTGAGTTCACCTTCACGATCTTATACAATACCTGTGCCAGAGGTTTGTTCTCAATGAGGGGAACATCATTTTCCAGGGCGATTTTTCGGATCTGTTCGGCAATGAAATCGGCCCCTTTAGCGACCACGACCGGCGCCGCCATTGACTCGGGTCGATATTGAATGGCCACGGCAAGATGCGTCGGGTTGGTGATAACGACATCGGCCTTGGGAACCTGAGCCATCATGCGTTTGCGGGCTGCTTCGCGCTGAATCCGTCGGATTCTGGCTTTCACCAAAGGATCTCCCTCGGTATTCTTATATTCGTCCTTAATTTCCTGTTTGGTCATTCTCAGACTTTTTTCATATTCCCATCGCTGATAGGCATAGTCCAATGCGGCTAAAAAGATCAAAACCACCGTTGTCGCCAGAAGCAGTTTGAAACAAACTCCCCCGATATAATGGAGCATGCCCCAGATCGATTGATCGGCAAGCGGGATCATGTTATCGAATTCACTGCGAATCACCAGATAAGCCACCACGCTGATGATGACGACCTTCAGAATGCTTTTTACCAGTTCAACCATCGACCGCAATGAAAACAGCCTTTTGAACCCCTTGGCCGGACTGATTTTGGAAATTTTCGGGGTAATGGTTTCGGAGGTGATGAGAAATCCGAACTGCAGAACATTAGCCAGCACCGCTGCAACTAAAACCGCGGCAAGAAGCGGAAACAGGATAACAAATCCTTTAAAGATGTATCCGACCAGCACCGTTACGGCCGTATCGGGCAAAAACTCCGTCCGGCCTGCGTCGCGGAATCCGGCAATAGATAATTCCATCATGTTTTTAACTACATACGACCCGCCGAAATAGAAAAACAACAATCCGGCCAAAAGCACACTGACGGAAACAACCTCCTGCGAACGGGCGATCTGGCCTTTTTCCCGTGCTTCTTCGCGCCGCTTTTGTGTGGCTTGTTCAGTTCGTTCCTGGTCGGATTCGTTTTCAGCCATGTCTTTCCTATCGGTTTAATGACAGTTGCGTCAATATTTCGTTATCTTTGCGCCTAAGTGTTTCTCATTTTGTATGAGCTAAGACATCAACCTTAAAAGGGTCATAATTTTATATTCAAAGGAATTCATCAAGTCCTGAACAATCCGGGAAAACAAAGGCGCGGTCAGTCCAAGGAAGATCAGTCCGATGGAAATCTGCAAAGGAAACCCGACAATGAAGATATTCATCTGTGGAACCGTCCTGGCCACCACCCCCAAACCGACATTCGTAAACAACATCAC
>CALGNF010000045.1 GCA_937958685.1 uncultured Caryophanales bacterium | reverse complement strand
CCACCGAGATCTACACTCTTTCCCTACACGACGCTCTTCCGATCTCCTACTCTATGATTGCGAGGATATCTTTTTCCGCAATGATCAGATATTCCTCATCTTCGAATTTGAACTCCGTGGTCGAATACTTCTTATAGACGACCTTGTCCCCTTCCTTGACCGTGAGGGGGACCAATACGCCGTCGACAAGCGCGCCTTTGCCGATGGCGACGACGGTGGCGAAACTCGGCTGATCCTTGATGTCACCGGTGAGGATGATGCCGCTCGCTGTCTTCTTTTCAACTTTCTCCTTTTTCAGGACAACATTGTCGTGTAAAGGTTTCAACATGTGCTATTCACTCCTTCTCTTGTTTTTAGCACTCTAATCGTTTAAGTGCCAATATTATTATATCACGTTGGCAAATGATGTCAAGAAATGATGTTTCGGTTTTTCGCTTTTTTTCATCGGTTTGCCCAGGGTTCGCTTCTGCTTGCCAAGAAAAAAGGCAAGCAGATCAGCTTGCCTCGATGCATCGATTGTGGGCATCACTCGTAAGCCAGCAGTTTCTCATCCTGGGAAAGGACGCTCAAGGCTCCCTCGGCGAGGGCGCGCATCTCGTCTTCGCCGGGAAAAACCGCCAGCGGTTTGATCGGTGCGATGTAATCCTTGAGAAAGCCGATGAACATCTCGTTATGGGCGATGCCACCGGTGATGACGATGCCGTCGACTTTGCCGCTGGCGGCGAAAAAGAGGCTGCCGATCTCCTTGACGACGTTGTAGGCCATCGCCCGGAAGTAGAATTCGGCTTCCTTGTCGCCTGCCTTGATCCGCTTGTCGATCTCGATGCCGTTGGAGGTACCCAGATAAGAAACGAGACCGCCGTTGCCGACCAGCATCTTCTTGACCTGTTCCTTCGTGTATTTTCCGGAGAAACACAGTTCGATGAGCGGATAGGTCGGTAGTTGTCCGGTCCGTTCCGGGGAGAATGGCCCGTCGCCGCCTAAAGCGTTGTTGACATCGATCACGCGCCCGTTGTGATGCAGCCCGACGGAGATGCCGCCGCCGAGATGGGCGACGATGATCGTCGAGTTTTCGTACTTCTTGCCGATGCCTCGGGCATAGCGGCGGGCGATCGCCTTCTGGTTGAGGACGTGGAAGACGCTCGTCCGTTCGATGCCCTTGAGCCCGGAGACCCGGGCGATGTCGTCGAACTCGTCGACGGAGACGGGATTGACGATATAGGCGGGGCGATTGAGCGGTTTGGCGAGCTCATGGGCGAGCAGCGCGCCGAGATTGGAAGCGTGAGAGCCATACTTGCAGGTTCGCAGATCTTCCAGCATGTTTTCTGAAATCCGGTAGGTTCCGCCTTGTTTTAGGGCTTTGAGCAACCCGCCACGACCGACGAAGACGTCGATGTTGTCGACGGTGTAGCGATGCTCGCGGAGAAAATCGATGATGATGTCCCGGCGGAAGGACAGCTGGTCGATGATCGTCGGAAAGTGCTTGAGGTCGTCGACGTCATGCTTTAGGACCTGCTCCTGGATCAGTTTGTCGTTGATGAAGATCGCGACCTTGGTGGAGGTGGAACCGGGGTTAATGATCAATAGCAAGTAATCCATCTTGGGTCACCACCGCTAACAGGATTGATAACAATTTGGCTTCGGCGCTGTCCGCCCGGCTCGTCAGGACGATCGGCACCTTGGCGCCGACGATGATGCCGGCAGAAGTGCCTTGGGCGAGAAACACCGAGGTCTTGTAGAAGATGTTGCCGCCGTCAAGGTGCGAGAAGATGAGCACATCGGCGTAGATCGGAAGAGCACACGTCTGAACTCCAGTCACCGAATACGATC
>CALGNF010000044.1 GCA_937958685.1 uncultured Caryophanales bacterium | reverse complement strand
CCACCGAGATCTACACTCTTTCCCTACACGACGCTCTTCCGATCTGGTGATTCAAGACTTTCGCAGACACGAGAGCGACTTCGGGAAATCGACCTTTGGCATTGGCAAGGTCGTCTGCATCGATTATTCCTCGCCCAACATCGCCAAACCGTTTTCGATCGGCCACCTGCGGTCGACGATCATCGGCCATGCCTTGGGAAACATCCTCGAGAACTGCGGCTACCGGGTCGTCAGGATCAACCATCTCGGCGATTTCGGCACCCAATTCGGCAAAATCATCTATGCTTACCAACACTACGGCAGCGAAGCGGCGGTCAAGAAAAACCCGATCGCCGAACTCGAGCGGCTCTACGTCGAGTTTCACGAACGCGCCAAGACCGATCCTGCGCTTGAAGATAGCGCCCGCCGCATCTTCAAGGAACTTGAGGACGGCAACCCGGAGTATGTCCGGTTGTGGCAGTGGTTCCGCGACGTCTCGCTGGCGGACTATATGCATATCTACACCAAACTCGGCGTCGGCTTCGATTCCTATGACGGCGAGGCTTTCTACAACGACAAGATGCAAGCCGTGATCGACGAACTCACCGCCAAGGGCCTCCTCAAAGAGGATGCCGGCGCGATGATCGTCGACCTGGGCGATGACCTGCCCCCGGCGCTGATCCAAAAAAGCGACGGGTCGACGCTCTACATCACCAGGGACCTGGCGGCGATCTTCTACCGCAAGCGGACCTACGGGTTCGACAAGGTCCTCTATGTCGTCGGCAACGAGCAGAAACTGCATTTCGAGCAGCTCAAGCGCCTCGTCAAGCTGATGGGCTATCCTTACAGTGACGACATCCACCACGTCAACTTCGGGCTCGTGCTCCAAGAAGGCAAGAAGATGTCGACCAGGAAAGGCAAGACCGTCAAGCTGATCAATGTCCTCGACGAGGCAATCGCGCTCAGCCTGGAACATATCATCGCCAAGAACCCCGAACTGGAAGCCAGGGAGACCGTCGCCGAGAAGGTCGGCGTTTCCGCCGTCGTCTTCAACGATCTCAAGAACTACCGGGTCAACGACTTCGAGTTCAATCTCCAGGACATGGTCAATTTTTTCGGCCAGACCGGACCCTATCTCCAATACACCTCGGTCAGGATCAATTCGATCCTGACCGGCACCACCTTCACGTTCACCGGCAACCTCGATGCCCGCTGGTATGGCCGCGACGACGTCTTTGAGATGATCAAGGCGATCAGCAGATCGGAAGAGCACACGTCTGAACTCCAGTCACCGAATACGATC
>CALGNF010000043.1 GCA_937958685.1 uncultured Caryophanales bacterium | reverse complement strand
GGCGCGGATCAGTTGACCGCCGCGGCCGGGATAGAGTTCGATGTTGTGGATGAAGCTGCCGACGGGGATGTTCTTGATCGGCATCGAGTTGCCAATGATGATGTCGACGTTGTCCCCGGAGGCGACCGTCATGCCGACACTTAAGCCTTTGGGGGCGAGGATATAGCGCTTCTCGCCGTCAGCGTAGTTGATGAGGGCGATGTTGGCGCTTCTGTTGGGATCGTATTCGATCGCGGCGACGTTTCCGGGGATGCCATCCTTGTTGCGCTTGAAGTCGATCGTCCGGTATTTGCGTTTCGCGCCGCCCGCCTGATGGCGGACCGTGATCTTGCCCTGATTGTTGCGACCCGCATTTTTCTTGAGGGGCGATGTCAGGCTTTTCTCTGGCTCGGTTTTCGTGATTTCCGCATAATCCAGTTTGGTCATCCCACGGAGACCGTTGGTACGCGGTTTATATTTGATAATGGCCATTAGTTGTATCCTCCCGTCTACGAAGCGTAAATGTCGATCTTATAGCCTTCCGCAAGCGTAACGACCGCCTTGGTTACCGCGGGTTTGAACCCGGAGTATTTCCCGACGCGCTTTGCCTTCGGGATGCTGTTGATCACATTCACCTTAAGGACTTTCACCTTGAAGATTTCTTCGATAGCGTCTTTGATTTGGATCTTGTTGGCGTTTCTGTCGACTTCGAAAGTATATTTGCGCTGTTCTGCCAGTTTTGTCGATTTTTCGGAGACGATCGGCGCCTTGATGATCTGAAATTTGTCCATGGTCAGCTTAATGCCTCCTCGATTTTCTTGATTGCGGCATTCGTCGCGATGATGCTTCCGGCGTTCATCACGTCGTAGACGCTGATATGGTCGAAGGTCACGGTGGTGACGTTCGGCAGGTTCTTCGTCGCGATGTCCAGGGTTTCACTGACTTCGTCGACGACGAGCATGATCTTGCCGTCTTGTTTGAGGTTGTCAAGGATCCCGACGATCCCCTTCGTCTTGTGCGATTCGAGGTTGAAACCGTCGATGACGAGCAGGTTTTCTTCGCGGACCTTGTCGGATAAGACGATCCTCAAGGCCAGACGACGGATCTTTTTGTTGACTTTATAGTCGTAACTGCGGGGAGTCGGTCCGAAGACGATCCCGCCGCCGACATATTGCGGGGCGTTGATCGTTCCCTGACGGGCATGGCCGGTGCCTTTTTGCCGGTAGGGTTTCCTACCGCCGCCGGACACTTCCGAGCGGCCTTTGGCTTTGGCTGTTCCCTGGCGCATCGCTGCGGTCTGAGCTTTGACGACGTCATAGACGACTTGTTGGTTCTGGGCGACTGCGAATACGGAATCCGCAAGTTCGACTTCGCCGATGGTTTCTCCCAGTTGGTTGTATAGTGCTATTTTAGGCATTTTGTTTTCCTCCTTCCAGCGATGGCCCTTATTTGTTCTTCTTGATGGCGCTCTTGATGACGATGAGTGCCTTGTTCGGTCCGGGAACGTTGCCTCTGATGAGCAAGACGTTGTTCTCGGCGTCGGCGCGGACGACGACCAGATTTTGGATCGTCACCGTGTCATGTCCCATTCTGCCAGGCATTTTCTTGCCCTTGCGGACGCGGTTCGGGGCGATCGTGCCCATCGAGCCGACCGTGCGGTGGGATTTGGATCCGTGAGCCATCGGACCGGTGCTGAAGTTGTGGCGCTTGATGTTGCCCTGGAATCCCTTTCCCTTTGAAGTGCCTGTAACGTCTACATAATCACCGGCGCCAAATATATCGCATTTGACCTCCTGGCCGACTTCGTATTCCATCATTCCGGAAAGGCGAAGTTCTTTTACGTAGCGCTTAGGCGCGACACCGGCTTTGGCGAAGTGTCCGCTCTCGGGTTTGTTCACGAGGTTTGCGCGTTTGTCCATGAATCCGAGCTGGACGGCTTCGTAGCCATCGGTGGCGACATTTTTCTTTTGCAGCACGACGTTGGGCGTCACTTCGATCACCGTCACGGGGATCAGTCTGCCGAGTTCGTCGAAAATCTGCGTCATTCCGACTTTTCTTCCTAAGATACCTTTTGCCATGAGTACACCTCCTACGTTGGATTCTTACTTCAAGACGATGTCGACACCGGATGGCAGATCCAAATGCATCAACGAATCGATCGTTTTTGCGGATGGATTGACGATGTCGATCAGACGCTTGTGCGTCCGTCTCTCAAACTGTTCGCGCGAGTCCTTGTTCACATGCGGACTTCTCAAGATCGTGAAGATCTCTTTTTCCGTCGGCAGGGGGATCGGACCGGAAACGGTGGCTCCGGTTTTCTTCGCAGTGTCGACGATCTTCTTCGCGGATTGGTCCAACAATCTGTGATCGTAGGACTTGAGTCTGATTCTGATTACTTGCTGGTTTGTTGCCATTGAAAGCTCCTCCTATGCATATAATTGGCTTATATACCGGCTCATTGTAAATTCCCTGACCTCCGACGCGCATCATAACAACGCCTACGTGTGTGTCAGCAACCTTACAAATCTCTGCCGTCCTGTTTTTCACAGGCCTTGATTATGATAACAAATTAAGAAAAAAAATGCAAGTTCTTTTTCCCGGGAAATCGCACTTTTTTCCTTAATTATACGTGCATGTACGCGAAAACTGGCCAAAAACACCGATAGGCGGTCTACTCCTGGGAAATATCGGCTTCCCGCTTCCAGAAAACGGCGATCCTGTTTCTGATCTCCGCAATGTCCCTGACAACGCGGAGGTGGCTCCACTCGCGGGGAAAGAGTTTCTGGTATTTGGGGGAGGCGAACCGGTCGTCGACGAGGATCGCGACGCCGCGGTCGGTCTTGGTGCGGATGACGCGCCCGACGGCCTGGATCACCTTGTTCAGTCCGGGATAGGTATAGGCATAATCGAAGCCCTGGTGGAACTTCTCGTCGAAATGGGAGCGGAGGATGTTGTTGAAGGGGGAAAGTCCAGGCAGACCGACGCCGACGATCAACACGCCCGAGAGCATGTCGCCGATCAGGTCGATCGACTCGGCGAACACGCCGCCCATCACGAACAGACCCACCTGGGTCTTGGCGGTTTCCGTCTTGAACATCGTGATCGTCTGGGTCCGGTCCTCCTGGGACATCTCCCTGGTCTGCTTGATGACGTCGACGGTCTCGGAGAAGGATAGCGCCGCCTCGACCATCTTCAGATATTCATAGGAGGGGAAGAACATGATGTAGTTCCCCTTTTTGCCCTCGATAAGCGTCCTGGCGATCTCCGCGATCTCGGCGAGCGAGTCCTTGCGGTCCTGGTAGCGGGTCGAGATCGTATCGACGCACAACAAGAGCAGGTTTTCCTGCTTGAAGGGCGAGGGCATCTTCACGTCCTGGCCTTCGGTCTTGGTGATGAGCGTCTTGTAGTATTCGATTGGATCCAAGGTGGCGCTGAAGAAGACGCTGGCGAGCGCCGCGTCCTTCAGGGTGTTCAGGATGAACGCGCTCGCGTCCAGGCACCTGATCGACGCCCGGAATGTGCCTTCCGTCCTTTCCAGGAGAAAAACGAAATCATCGTTGAAGATCTCGCCGGCGCGCACGAACTGGCTGACAGCGAAATATGCATCCATGATCTGGCTGCGGTTGGCGATCTTTTTGTCGGTCGTGAGCACCTGATCGAGTTTTACGAGCAGGCGTTTGGCGAGTTGCAGCAGGTAATCGTTTGGTTCCTCATGTTTGACGAAGTCGACTTCGATCAGCTCGAGATCGAGTTCGGCGAAGAGATCGAGGATCCGGCTGATTTCCCGTTTCGGATTCGGTTTGAGCGGCTTGGTCAGTTCCAGAAGCGTCTTGAACATCGACTCGTCAATCGCGGCGCTGTACATTTCCCGGCTTCTGGCGACCAGATTGTGGGCTTCGTCGACCAACAGGATCGGATCGGCGATCTTTTCCTCGAAATAGCGGATCAGGCGGACCCTGGGGTCGAAGGCGTAGTTGTAGTCGCCGATCAGGATGTCGCAATAATTGGAAAGATCGAGGGAAAACTCGAAGGGACAGATGCGGTGTTTGCGGGCGTAGTTTCTGATCACGCTTTTGGTCAGCAGACTCTCGTTTGCGAAAATGTCGCGGATCGCTTTGTATACGCGGGAGTAATAGCCGTTTGCGTATTTGCAGACGTCGGGATCGCAGTCTCTTTCCTTGAGGAAACAACTTTGGTCCTTGGCCGTGATCTCGCAGGTCTTGGCGACCAGGCCGCGTTCCTCCATGAGGGCGATCGTCGCGACGGCGATCTGCTTGCCGTCGTTCTTGGCCGTCAGGTAGAACACTTTCTGCCTGGGGGCGTTGATCGCCTTGAGCGTGGCGAACAGGGTGGCGGAAGTCTTGCCGATCCCGGTTGGGGCGGCAATGTAGATGATGCCGCGGTCGAGGATGGTCCGGTAGACATGGGCCATCATTTCCCGCTGTCCCAGCCGGTAGCTGGCGAAGGGGAATGTCAACCCCTCGATCGATTTCTGTCTGGCGGCCTCATGGTCACTGATCTTGCGCATCCATTCGACGTATTTGGCGATTGTCTTCTCGAAGTAGTTTTGCAGGACTTTGGCGGAGAAGTTTTTCTCATATTGCCAGATATCCTTGGTTTCGACGTCGATGTAGGTGAGGATTACCGTCAGTCGCGGCAGTCTGTTGTTCACAACATACAGGTGGGCATAGAGTTTCGCCTGGGCGAGGTGCGCGGGGAACGTCTTCTCGTCGAGCAACTCGAAATCCATATGCGTCGACTTGATTTCCTCGAGCATCAGCTCGCCGTCACGGGTGAGGATCCCATCGATCCGGCCGGTGATTTCCATGCGAAAATCGTCGCGTTCGACTGTTAGCGCGACGGCCACTTCCCGGAGATCGGCTTCTTTGTATCGATCCTGCCAATATTTATGGATTTGCTGGCCTTCCTCCGCCCGGAGGTTGAGCATGCTTTCGGAGGCGATGTTTCCCGAACCGAACAAAAGCTCGGCGATGTCTTTGGCGCTGACTCTGATGTCTTTCATCTTCTCACCGTTTCTATTATACAACACCGGAGCCCGTTTTCCGAGCCTAAAAGGGAAGCGCGGGCCAGAAAAAAACCGGCAGAGGGTTTGTCTCTGCCGGTTAGGTCATTCGATCTGCAGTTTGCGTTTGTATTTCCCGTTCTTCTTCTCCAGGTAGTTGGCCTTGGCGAAGGCGAGCGCGTCCTTGACCGATGCGGCGAGCGGTCTTGTCGCAAAGCCTAGTTCGGTGATGGCCTTGGTGTTGTCAAAGGCGCGGTTGGAATTCAGGACGACCACGGAGTAGTGGGTGAAGAGCGGTTTCTGCTTGATCGTCAGGTAGTAGGCTTCCGCGAAGTAACTCATCGCCAGGATGAACCAATAGGCGAGTTTGGTGCGGATCCTTTTCCTGCCTGTCTCGTCGGCGATCAGATCGAGCAGTTCCTTGACGGTGATCTCGTGTCCCGAGAGGATGTAGCATTCGCCGCTGCGACCGATTTCACCAGCCAGGCGGATGCCCCTGGCGACGTCTCTCACGTCCACGAAGTTGTAGCCGCCCTTGAGATAGGCAGTGAGTCTCCCCATCAGAAAATCGACGAACAGCTGGCTGACGTTGGAAAGCTGATAATCATAGGGTCCAATCACGCCGGAAGGGTGGACGACGACGATTTCGAGACCAAGATCGCGGTGATTCAACACGTAATCGGTGGCGATCGCCTTGGTCTTCGCATAAAGCCCCTTGACCAGGCGGGGATCGAAGTGGTCGATTTCCGTCATTGTCAAGCCTTTCTTCAGTTCGGGGATAGCATGGACGCTCGAAGTGTACACCAGTCTTCTGATCTTGTTTTTCAAACAGGCATGGACGATGTTCTTCGTGCCTTGGACGTTGACGGCAAAGAGCAGTTGCTTCTTGCCCGAACCGATCTCGACGATGCCGGCCAGATGGAAGACAATGTCATATCCTTGAATGCAGGCAAGCAGAAAATCGCGGTCGAGGATGTTGCCGACGATGATTTTTGCGTAAGGATCGATCATCTTGTGGTTGTCTCTTGGGAGCACCAACGCAGCCACTTCGTGGCCCGCGGCATAAAGATCCCTGACGAGAACATTGCCGATATGTCCGGTCGCACCGGTTACGAAACATTTCATACAGACCCCTCCCTGATTTCAGTATATACCAGATTGACGAAAAAGTAAACAATTGTTTATTTTTAAAAACCAGAGCGCCGGCCAGTTTATTATTTAAAGAAAACCGCACCCGGCCGGGTGCGGTGATCGCGTTTTCTGTTTATAGTGCGTGATATTCGAGATTGAATGCCGCGGCGACGCCTTCGCAGGTGCATTTGCCCTCGTAGGTGTTGACGCCGAATTTCAATGGGTTGCAGGAGGCGATCGCTGCCTCGAGTCCCATGTCGGCGATCATCAGACCATAGCGGAGCGTGGAGTTGTTGAGAGCGATGGTCGAGGTTCTGGGAACGGCTCCCGGCATGTTGGCGACGCAGTAGTGGAGAATGCCATCGACGACGAAAGTCGGGTTGTCGTGATAGGTGGCCTTGCTGACTTCGGTGGAACCGCCCTGGTCGATGGCGACGTCGACGATGACGCTGCCGGGGCGCATCTTCTTGTAGAATTCGCGCTTGATCAGTTTGGGCGCTTTCGCTCCCGGAAGCAAAACGCCGCTCACGACGAGGTCGGCGTTCACGCACGCCTCTTCGATATTGTGGTTGTTGCTGTAGAGAGTGGTGATGCGGTTGCCATAGATGTCGTCAAGATAGGTGAGTTTCTTCATGCTGATGTCGAGGACGGTCACGTTGGCGTTGAGGCCAACGGCCATCTTGAGCGCGTTCTCGCCGACGACGCCGGCACCGATGATCGCGACATTGGCACGCGCCACTCCGGGAACGCCGGAAATCAGCACCCCCGAACCGCCGAAGGGCTTTTCCAGATGTTTGGCGCCTTCGATCACGCTGAGGCGGCCGGCGACTTCGCTCATCGGTTTCAAGCAGGGCAGCGCTCCGTCAGGTAAAACGATGGTTTCATACGCGACCCCTTTGACCTTATTTTCGAGCAGGCTCATCGTGAGCGGCTCGTCAGCCGCCAGATGCAGATAGGTGTAGATGATCAGCCCGGGGCGGAAATACTGGTATTCCGCCGCCAGCGGTTCCTTGACCTTGACGATCATTTCGGATTTGTTCCAGACGGAGGCCGCATCCTCAAGGATGGTTGCTCCCTGGTCGATGTAGTCCTGATCGGAAAATCCGGAATTTACGCCCGCTCCTTTCTCGATGAAGACCTGGTGCTTGTGATTGGCATATTCCTTGACGCTGCTGGGTGTCAGACCGACACGGTATTCCAGCTTCTTGATTTCCTTGACACAACCTATTCTCATTTATTTTCACCTCGCACTTTATATTTTAGCATAGATACAAGCGTTTTCAGAAGAAATATCGTCACTGATGATCATCTTTTTAAGGAAAAGGCGTTGTCTCCCGACAACACCTTGGCAATCCTGTTCATTCACAGGCCAACAGGTAGATGTTTTTGGCATCTTCCATCGCAAGCCGCTTGAAACTGCCGATGACATCGCCCCGGTTTTCCCGCAGTTTGGCGACGAGAGCAGGGATGTCTGCCCGCTTTGCCCCCAGTTCCGCGAAGGAAAGCGGCATGCCGATCTCGCGATAGAAGCGCTTGAGGGCCTCGATGCCGGCCAAGCCGATCGTCTCGGCGTCACGGCCGTCATCGGAGATGCCGAAGACCTCAACAGCCAGTCGTTTGTATCGTTTGGGATCCTCGGTGAGCGTGTAGCGCATGAATGCCGGGAAAATCACAGCCAAACCGGCGCCATGGGACACGTCGTAATAGGCGCTCAATTCATGTTCCAACAGGTGCGAAGACCAGTCCTCTTCCCGGCCGACGCCGAGAATGCCGTTGTGGGCGATCGTCGAAGCCCAGAAGATCGTCGCCATCGCCTGGTAGTCGGTCGGATTGTTCAACACCGCCCGGGCGGCCTCGATGATCGACTTCAGAACCGCCTCGCACATCCTGTCGGTCAGGATCACGTCCCTCGTCTTGGTGAGATAGCGTTCGAAGATGTGGCTCATCATGTCGACGACGCCGGCAAACAGGTGGAACCTGGGGAGCGAATAGGCCGTTTCCGGATTGATGATCGCAAAACGTGGCCGGTAATGACGGCTGACGACACCTTTTTTGAACATCCCGTTTTCCTGGGTGATCACGGCGCTGGCGGACCCTTCGGATCCGGCCGCCGGGATTGTCAGCACGACACCGATCGGCAGGGCGTCCTTGATAACGGCCTTGCCGGTGTAGAAGTCCCAAAAGTCGCCGGCATATTTGACGCCGGCCGCGATCGCCTTGGCCGAGTCGATCGCCGAACCGCCACCGACGGCGAGCACGAAGTCCGCTTTCTGCTCGCGGCACAGTTCGATTCCTTCATAAACCAGTCCGCTACGGGGGTTGGGCATCGCGCCTCCCAGTTCGAAATGGGCGATTTCTTCCTTGTCCAGTTCCGCTTTAACCTTTGCCAGCAGGCCGCTTCTCACAACCGATCCGCCGCCATAATGGAGGAAGACCCTGGTTGCCCGATATTGTTTCAAAAGTTTGCCGACTTCCGCTTCGGCATTTTTGCCAAAGACGATCTCCGTCGGCGTGTAGAGACGAAAATTGTTCACAACGCTCAACTCCTTTGTCGGTTTACATTATAACACGACTCACCCTGAAGATGGAAAAAAGATGATTGTCCATTTCCGGTCCAGCATGATATAATATGAGAAAATGACATCGTTTCGGAGGTACCCGATGCGTAATACTGAATGGATCAAGACCACCCTGTTTGCCCACCGCGGCTTTCACTCCGAGGACAAATCGGTTCCTGAAAACTCGCTGGCAGCGTTCAAACTCGCCCTGGAAAAGGGTTACGGGATCGAACTCGACATCAACATTCTCAAAGACGGCACCATCGTCGTTTTTCACGACAAGGACCTGAAGCGGATGACGGGCGACGAGCGGTTTTTGCGCGATGTCGGCTATGACGAGATCAAACCCAAGAAATTGCTTGCATCCGGCGAGAAGATTCCGACTCTGAAAGAGGTCTTGAAACTGGTCGGCGGGAGAGTCCCGCTCCTCATCGAACTCAAGCATCACGGCGACTATATCCGCCTGTGCGAGAACTTCGTCAACCTGATGAAAGATTACAAAGGCTTGTGGGCGATGCATTCCTTCCATCCCAATATCGTCCTGTGGTTCAAACGCAACCATCCGGAAATCATCAGAGGCCAGATCTCGGAGTACTTCCTGGAAGAGAAAAACATGAAGAAGAGCACCATTTACATGCTCAAGACGATGCGGCTGAATTTCCTGACCAAACCCGATTTCATCAATTATGGGCTCAGGGACCTGCCGAACAAGTACTGTGACCGCGAACTTAGGAAAGGGCGCGTGGTGATTGCCTACGCCGCCAAGTCGCAAGCGGATTTCGACAAGGCGACAACCCATTATCACAATGCCGTCTTCGAATATTTCGAACCAAAAAGCAGACCTGGAAAATAGGTCTGCTCTCTTTTTGGATCGATACTTTCAGTCCATGTCTACGTCGAAGTTTTCCAGCTTCGACGTTTTTGTCGGCGCTTGGGCGTCGCCATGCTTGACGAGGAACATCGTGATGAAGGCGATGCCGACGAAGACGGCGGCATAGGGGAACAAAGCCTTCCGGCCGACGGCATCCATCAGCATGCCCGAGAGGATCGGGGTGAGGATCTGGGCAGCCATCGAGAAGGTGTAATAGTAGCCGGTGTATTTGCCGACGTTGGAGTTCTTGCTCAGTTCGACGACCATCGGATAGGAGTTGACGTTGATCGTCGCCCAACCGATGCCGGTGAGACCGAAGATGCCATACATCAGCCAAGCCACGCTCGGTGTCAGGAAGACCGCGACGGCAAAACAGGTCGTGAGGATCGTGATGCCAATCAGGATCGTCTTGCGGCGGCCGATCTTGGTGGCGAGGATGCCGATGGGGATGAAGGCGATGAGGGCGGTGCCGTAGGCGACCATCAGAGGCATCGAATAGCCCATTTCGAGGACTTTGGGCGCATAGTCGGCGAATTTGCTGGTGACGGCGTTATAACCGAAGAACCATAGGAACACGGATCCGAGGATCAAATAGAGGGATATTTTCTTTTCTTTGGAGAGATCTTCCTTGGCTCCGGCCGGCTCTTCTTCCTCGACCAGGCCGAATTTGACTTCCTCGTCTTCCTTCTCTTTGACTAGTTTTGGTTCCTTGACTTTCCATAGGAAGATGCCCAGGAACAAGAGCATCAGGATACCGACGGAAATGAAGGCCGGGGTGTAGTTCACGTAGGAGAGTTTGTCGAGTTTGAAAATCATCAGCATGACCAGAATGACGAGTCCGCCAACGGTTCCCATCAGGTTGATGATCGCATTGGCCTTGCTACGGAGGGGTTTGATCACCACGTCGGGCATGAGCGCGACCGCCGGTGAGCGGAAAACCGCCATCGCCACCAAGGCCACGAAGAGGACAATGATGAAGATGACGAAAACCATCGGGTCGGAAGCTGTCAACTGCCAGGCCCGCTCGCTCAAATACACATAGTAGTAGTCTTTCATGTCTTTCATGTCGAACTCGCTCATCGTCCCCGCGGGATCGCGGTCGACCATTTGCTGCATCTTGACGCGGACGCTTGCATCCCATTCGTCGTATTGCTTTTGGGTAATCGTCTCATCGGCCAGGGCCGTGGCTCTTTCAGCGGCCATCGTGTCGATGATGATCTGCCACTCGGGATTCGTCGGTGTCTTGCCTTCGATGGTGGTGTAATCCTGGACGATTCTGGTCTCGTTTTCGATTTTCAATGTCTGGTAATTGTCGATGAAAGACATCGAGACGAAAGCGAAGGCGGCGATGATCGTGCCGATGATGATGAACGGCGTTCTTTTCCCAAGTTTGGCGCTGGCTTTGTCGGACAGGTGGCCGAACAACGGCAACAGGAACAAGGCCAGGAAGTTGTCGAACGCCATGACGACGCCGGACCAGGTCTGGTTGAGACCGAACTTGTCGATCAGGATCTTGGAGATGACGTTGTCGTAGGCCTGCCAGAACATCGAGATAAGAAAAAAGGCCAGACCGACATAAAAGACTTTCTTGTAATTGAGTTTCATGTTTCACCTCTGGACTATGGAATTGGTTATCGGGCTAATTATATCATTTTCCGCATCAAGAAAGTAGCGAGGAAATAAAAAAAACAGGAAAGATTTCCTGTTTTTCGACTTGAAGATGGTCAAGCGGGGATATGGATTTTGCTGGCGATGTAGCGCATCGCGAGCTCGTTGTACTTGCTCACTTTAAGGTTCATCATGAAAATGTCGTTGAGCCCGTATTTGATCCTGACAGTGAGGTCTTTGCGCATGCGGAACAGCATTCTCAAGCCGATCAGACCGATCAGACCGCACACAACATAGTTGCCGTATTCGGAATAGGGGTAGGGAGGAATCAGGGAGGTGACGGCCTGGAGATCGGCATAGACGGCATAGGCGAGTCCGATGCCGACGGCAAAAAGCAGGAAGCCGATCAGACGCAACAATACGGGGTTGCGATAGAAGTCGATGTAGTACTCGAATTGGTTGATCGCTTTGAGATCGGTTTCATGCATCATCTTGCGGCGGACTTTGCGGCCCCTGACCATGGCTTGACCGAAGGTGTAGATGATCAGCCTTTTGGTTGTGAGCATGACCTGGCACAACCTGCTTTTGGCTTTCAGGTTGGGAAAGTCCTTTTGCACCTTCTCGTTCGGGTCGAGAGTCACATTCTTGGCAATGTTGTTCTTCATCCCTTAAACGCCCCCTGTAATGGTTACGGTATCATTTTACATTATCTGCGAGATAATAGCAAGACAATGAACGAAAATCGGTAAATTGGGCGTTATTCACTGCTTTTTGTCCTGGAACAATTTGGTCAGTTCGCCGAAGATCATCGGTACGAAACCCATTATGGCGGCAACCACCAATTCCACCAAAGTCAAGGCTTCGATCTTGAAGACATTGGCAAAGGGGGGAATGTATACGAGCAACAGGATCAATACCGCCGAGAAGACCACCGCGTAGTTGACATACTTGTTGGTGAAGGGATTCGATTGGAACAAAAACTTCGTTTCCGATCTCGCGGAATATGACCGGAACAACTCGCCGAAGACGACGGTGACGAAGATCATGGTCCGGGCTTGTGTGAGCGAAGCTCCCGGAATCAGTTTGAGACCGATGTAGAAGCTTGTCAGCGCCGCAAGCATCAGGCCGAGACCCTGGATGATGATTTTGATCAGGGTCGGCTTGTTGAGGATCTTCTCTTTGGTGTCCCGCGGTTTGGCGTCCATGATGTTCGGCTCGCTTTTTTCCATCCCAAGCGCGAACGCCGGGAAGGAGTCGGTCATCAGGTTGATCCAGAGCAGATGGATGGCGAGCAAGGGCAGATGATTGTTGAACATCGCCCCGAAGATCATCGCCATCAGGATGATCAGGATCTCGCCGATGTTGCAGGAGACCAGATAGATCGTGAACTTGCGGATGTTGCTGTAGATCGTCCGGCCTTCCTCGACGGCGCTGACGATCGAGGCGAAGTTGTCGTCGGTCAAGATCATGTTCGAGGCTTCTTTGGAGACTTCGGTGCCGGTGATGCCCATAGCGACGCCGATATCGGCTTGTTTGAGGGCGGGTGAGTCGTTGACGCCGTCGCCGGTCATGGCCACGACTTCGCCGTGTTTTTGAAGCACCTCGACGATGCGGATCTTGTCTTTGGGCGTCGAGCGCGCAAAGACGTCGCATTTCAGGATCGCATCCTCGAACTCGGCATCCGTCATCCTGGCTGTCTCTTCACCTGAAAGCGCGAGGTGTCCGGGCTTGAGAATCCCAAGTTCGGTGGCGATGGCCTTGGCCGTGGTCAGATGGTCGCCGGTGATCATCATCACGCGGATGCCCGCTTTGTGGCATTTCTCGATCGCGGCCTTGGCTTCCTTCCGGGGCGGATCGATCATGGCCGTAAGACCGATGAAGATCAGATTGTTTTCTTCTTCCATCGATTTGGGAAGTTCCGTTTCCTTGTAGGCATAACCCAAAACTCGGAAAGCCTGGCGTGAGTATTCGTCGTTTTGGTTCAAGATCATGGTCTTGTCGGCTTCGGTCAGTTCCCTGATGATGCCGCCGATCGCAATCTTGTCGCATCTTTTGATGAGTTGATCGCAGGCGCCTTTGGTCAGGACATAGGCCTTGTCGCCGATCCGGTTGATCGATGTCATCATCTTGCGCGTCGAATCGAACGGGTATTCGTTGAGCTGCGGATAGCGTTCCAGTTTGTCCTGGCGGATCAGCCCGGCCTTCTCGGCGAGAACGAGCAGCGCTCCCTCGGTGGGATCCCCCAGGATCTTGTTGTCCTGCAGGACGGCGTCGTTGCAAAGCAGGCAGATTTCGGCGATTTTGGTCAGATTGGGCGTCAGATCGGCTTTTTTGCCGTTTCGGACGATTTCGCCCACGAGTTCGTAGCCGGTGCCGGTGACGTCATATTCATGGTCAAGATCGAAAACCTTCTTGACGGTCATTTCGTTTTGGGTGAGGGTGCCGGTCTTGTCGGAACAGATGACCGTTGCCTGACCGAGAGTCTCGACGGTGGAGAGGTTCTTGATGATCGCGTTGCGCTTCACCATCCGCTGCATGCCCAAGGCGAGCACGACGGTGATGACGGCCGTGAGTCCCTCGGGGATCGCGGCGACGGCGAGGGCGATCGCCGTCAGGAAAATCTCGAAGACTTCCAAGCCCTGAAGCAAACCTAGGACGAAGACGAAGATGGAAACGCCGATACAGATGATGCCGAGGACCTTTGCGAATTCGTCGATCGTCTTTTGTAATGGCGTCTTGCCCTCTTCGACGGCATCGAGCATCGTCGCGATCTTGCCGATCTCGGTGGCCATGCCGGTCGCGGTGACCACGCCGTGAGCTTTGCCGTAGGACACGAGCGTCGACATGTAGGCGAGGTTGTGCCGCTCCGCCAGGACGACTTCCTTGTCATAGACAAGCTCGGCGTATTTTTCGACCGGTTCGGATTCGCCGGTGAGCGCGGATTCATCGATTTTCAAGTTGGTGGAGTCGACGAGCCGCATGTCCGCGGAGACATAATCGCCGGTCTCGAGATAGACGATGTCGCCGGGAACGAGTTCCTCGGAAGCGACTTCCACGATCACGCCGTCACGGATGACCTTGGCATGCGGAGAACTCATCTTCTTCAACGCGGCGAGCGCGTTGCTCGCCTTTTGTTCCTGGTTGACCCCCAGGATCGCGTTCAGGATGACGATCGCCAGAATGATGAATCCGTCGACGAGCCCTTCGTGGCCGATGATCCCCATGATGATCGAGACCAAAGCGGCAATCAGAAGGATGATGACCAGAAAATCCTTGAACTGGTCCAGAAACATCTCGAAAAGCGTCTTCTTCCGCTTCTCCCGAAGTTCGTTCTTGCCGTATTTGGCCTGCCGGATGGCGACCTCCTGGGCTGAAAGGCCGTGCTTTCTTGAAGTTTCCAGTCCGCTCATCACCGCTTTGGCATTGCTTTGGTAGTACTCCATCGTATCTTCCCCTTCTGACCAAGTTTTAAAAAAAATAAGACCCATGCACAAATCCAGTGCACAAGTCTTGCCGTTACAATTAAACCAGGCTTGCGCCATGCTTGTTGATTTAATCACGGTTCCCCGCCGGCTACTCCCTCATGTCATCTAATATGATAACTTAGAAGCCCGCGGGTGTCAATCTTTTAACGACTTTCTGCTGGCCGGCGGCAGTGTATTTTTCTCCTTGAGTTTCTTGAATCTGCCGATCAGGAGTTCGAGTCCCACAGCCATGATGATCAGCAGGATCGTCCAACCGAAAACCTCGTCATAACGGAGGTTGATCCGGGAAAGATAAAGGGCGTTTCCGATTGAGTTGCGTGTCTGCGACAGGTATTCCGCCATCACGAGCACCTTGATGCCGAGCCCTGCCGATTGTAGCATGACAGTTTCCAAGGAATGCCGCATCAAAGGGAGATAACAGTGCCAGATTCCGGAAAAGAAACCCTTGTCCTCGAGGCGATAGACATCCACGAGTTCTGGATCCAGATTGCGGATGCCGTCGTGGAACGCCTGGTAGATCAAGGGGAAGATCATCAGGAAGGTGATGATGTAGGGCGCGCTCCTGAACCCGAAAAGAATCAGGATGATTACGATCACCGAGATCACCGGGATCGTCCTGAGCATCGTCACCACCGGTTGGAAAAAGGTGGCGAAACCGTCCTTGAAGCCGCCTAAAATTCCCAAGGCGCCGCCCAGCAGGAAGGCGATTGCGAGGGCTGCCAGCAATCGCAAGATCGTCATCCCGATCGCCATCAGGGACGAGGCGTTGCCAAACAGCGAGAAGAAGGCGAGCAGGGCCGCCTGCGGACTGGGCAGTAGCAAAGGGTTGGCAACGAGAAAATAGCCTGCGAACCACAGGAGAAATATGGTGAAGACGGCCAAGACGACAAGACTGGTTTTCTTCATTTCCATCACCTACTATGGTTGATAATAAAAGGCGGCATCGGGAAGACTCCCGCCGATCAGATTGGCATTCATGTCCAAGATTACCTGGAAGTACGTTTCGAGATCGCTTTTAACCTCGAGGGCGCCCTTATACCCCAGATTGCTCCTGGGGATCGCCGAGGCGATGACGGCTTCGGGAAACGCGTAGCCCAATCCCGCCGCGACCGCCGCCGCTTTCTGGGGATCGGCATTCACGGAAACGATCGAGGCCGCAAGCTCCACGAGGAAGGCGTCGATCGTGCTTTTGGGGAGCGAGGCTCTGGCAAAGATGCCGGCCTGGGGATAGGAATTATCACCGGCAATCAATTCATACTGCTGTTGCAGGTCGATCACGTCGAGATCGGTGATTTGTGACTCCAAAACCGAAAGTGATGGTTCCGCCGTCAGAACGATCTTGGAGTTGTCGGCCACAAAGAGCGCCATCGCAGTCTGCACGGAGTCGACATAGGTGATCGTGGCTGTGATGTTGTTTTCGAAAAGCAGATAGCGAACAATGATGTCAGAAGTTTGATTAGCGCCAAAAACAGTGATTTCCCGGCCCTCTAGTGATGCCAGGTCGAACGGTGATTCTGTTTTTGTTATGAGGTAGTAATTGCCAAAGGTGACCGCGCAGATCAAAATGTAGTCCGGTTTGGCGGTGTAAAGCTTTGCCCCGAGATTGGTCGGCGCAAAGATGAAATCATGGGACAGGGAACCAAAAGCCGCCAGCAGCGGATCGGGACCCTGAACGGTGTCGATTCGGTAATTTCCGGATGCTTCCAGATAGATCTGGGCCAATTGCGGCGATCCCGAGGGGACGATCACTGTCGGTTTTTCCGTTGGTTTGCAGGCTGTCATCCCCGCAAGCAAAATCACCAATAAGAGTGATAACAGCTTGTTCATGATCAGCGTGTGTAAGGGACTTTCTTGGTGTAGTGGGTATGCAGAAGCTCGTGGCTCCGGTGCGACCCGGGTTCGCCAAGAAAATCGCGATAGATCGTTTTGACGGCTTCGCTTTGGTGCGATTTGCGGAAACTGGCGAGCTCGTCGATGCTGTAGAGGACTTTTGCGCGCCTGGCGCGGACATCGACTTTTTCCTGGATTTCCGCTGGGACGATCGGCTGTCCGCCACCGTTGATGCAGCCGCCGGTGCAGCCCATGAACTCGACGAAGTGGTATTGTTTTTCGGTTGTCTTGAGATGTTCAAGGAAGTCCTTGATCGCCCTGCCGCCGTGGACGACGGCGACGTTGACGTCGGCGCCGGCGACTTTGTAGGTCGCTTCCTTGATATTTTCCAGACCGCGGATGTCGGTGAACTCCACCGGGGTCGAGTGGCCTTCAAGGATTTCGGTGACGGTCCGAAGCGCCGCTTCCATCACGCCGCCCGTCGCGCCGAAGATCGCGGCGGCGCCGGTGTATTGCGCCAAGGCGCCGAACGGTTTGATCGGCTCGAGTTCGCGGAAGGGAATGCTCTGGTGTCTGATAAGACGCGCCAATTCGCGGGTGGTCAGGACGATGTCGACGTCGCGGTAGCCGTCACGCCCCATTTCCGGACGTCTGGCCTCGGCCTTCTTGGCCACACAGGGCATGATCGAGACCGAGACGATATCTTTGGCGTGTTTGCCAATCTTCCCGGCATAATAGGTCTTGATGAGCGCTCCCGCCATTTGTTGCGGCGACTTGCAGGTGGAAACATTGGGGATGTATTCGGGATAGTATTGCTCGAGGTAGTTGATCCAGCCGGGCGAGCAGGAGGTGAAAAGCGGCAAGACTTTATTGTTCTTCAAGCGATCGATGAACTCGCTGCCTTCCTCCATGATCGTGAGATCGGCGGTGAAGTTGGTGTCGATGATCTCGTTGACGCCGAGTTCCCGAAGGGCGGCAAAGATCTGGCCTTCGACGTTGGTGCCGATCTTGTAGCCGAATTCCTCGCCGAGAGCGGCTCTCACCGCCGGCGCCACCTGGACGACAACGGTCTTGTCGGGATCGCGCAAGGCGCGTTCGAACGACTTGATCTCGTCGAATTCGCTGATTGCGCCGGTCGGGCAGGCCTGGATGCATTTGCCGCAATAGATGCAGCCGGCATCGTCAAGATTGTGGAACTGGGCCGGACCGACGAAGGTTTTCGAACCGCGGCGGTTGAAGTTGAGGATCCCGAGTCCCGACTGCTTCTCGCAGGCGGAAACACAGCGGCCGCAAAGGACGCATTTGCTGGAATCGAGCACCATCGCGCCCGAGGATTCGTTGAAAAGGATGTCTTTCTGTTCAAAAAGTTTGGCATTTGAGAAATCGTTCTCGACGTTGAACCGGCGCAAGAGATCCAAGAATTCGCAACTGTTCTCGCGCGAGCATTTCCAGCATTCGAATTTGTGGTTGCCCGCCAGCAACTCCAGATTGAAAGAGATGGTGTTGTAGACTTCCTTGTTGTTGGAACTGACGACCATGCCTTCCTGGACCAACGTCGAACAGGATGTTTTCAGGCCTCTCTGGCCTTCGATTTTGACAACGCAGACGCGGCAGTTGGCCTGTTCGTGGATGCCTTCAAGGAAACAGAGCCGGGGGATCCTGATGCCGGCGACCTCGGCGGCCTTGAGCACCGTATAGTGCGCAGGCACCTCGACATAGCGGCCGTCGATTGTAAGATGGACCATCTTAGACACTCACCTCGCCTCCCTTCTCCATTGGCTTGGAGACGATGGCGTTCACGGGACAGATGCTCTTGCAGGCACCGCAGCGGATGCAGATGTCAAGATCGATGAAGTGTTTGTCCTTGACTTTGCCTTGAATCGCGCCCACGGGACAGTTGCGGGCGCACTTCGTGCAGCCGATGCACAGGTCGGTGACGACGAAATTGGTCAGTTTCGAACAGACTCCCGCCGGACAGACCTTGTCAAAGACATGCGCTTCATATTCGGCGCGGAAGTGTTTGAGCGTGGATAAGACCGGATTGGGAGCTGTTTGCCCCAATCCGCAGAGCGAGGAATCCTTGATCATGATCGCAAGACGCTCCAAAACGTCGAGATCCTCGGCGTTGCCTTCACCTTCGCAGATCCGGTTCAGGATGTCGAGCATCCGCTTGGTGCCCTCGCGGCAGGGGGTGCATTTGCCACAAGACTCGTCGACGGTGAAGTCGAGGTAGAATCTGGCGACGTCGACCATGCAGTTGTCCTCATCCATGATGATCATGCCGCCGGAGCCCATCATCGAGCCGAGCGCGGTCAGATTGTCGAAATCGATCGGTGTGTCGAGCGAAGCCTCGGTGATGCAACCGCCGGAGGGTCCGCCGGTCTGGACGGCCTTGATTTTGCGTTTGTTGGGGATGCCGCCGCCGATATCATAGATGACCTCGCGCAGAGTCGTGCCCATCGGCACCTCGACAAGCCCGGTGTTCTGGATCTTTCCCCCCAGGGCGAAGACTTTCGTGCCCGGGGATTTTTCCGTGCCGACGGAACGGAACCAGTCGGCGCCTTTGAGAAAAATGACGGGAACGTTGGCGAAGGTTTCGACGTTGTTGACATTGGTCGGATGGCCCCAAAGACCTCTCGCCGCCGGGAAGGGCGGTTTGTTTCTGGGCATGCCGCGCTCGCCCTCGATCGAAGCGATCAGGGCGGTTTCCTCACCGCAGACGAACGCGCCGGCACCCAATCGGAGATCGATATCGAAGGAAAAACCGGAATTGAAGATATTGTCGCCCAAAAGCTCAAGCTCCCGGGCTTGATCGATCGCGAGCTGCAATCTCTCGACAGCTACCGGATACTCGGCCCGGACATAGATGTAGCCCTGGTGAGCGCCGATCGCGTAACCGCAGATCGCCATCGCCTCGAGTACCGAGTGGGGATCGCCCTCGAGGACAGCCCGGTCCATGAACGCTCCGGGGTCGCCCTCGTCGGCGTTGCAGATCACATATTTGATCGTATCGACCGATTTGGCCGCGAATTCCCATTTGAGGCCAGTGGGGAAGCCGCCACCGCCCCGACCGCGCAGGCCGGAGGCCTTCATCGTGGCGATGACTTCCTGCGGCGTCATTTCCGTCAGGACTTTCCCCAGGGCTTTGTAGCCATTTCTGGCGATGTATTCCTTGATGTCCAGCGGGTTGATCGAACCGCAGTTGCGCAAGGCGATCCGTTTTTGCTTGGCATAGAATTTCAGCTGGCTGTAGATCTTGAGCTTGCTCTTGTCGACCTTTTCCTTGAGCAACAATCTCTCGACGACCCTACC
This sequence comes from uncultured Caryophanales bacterium, assembly GCA_937958685.1. Lineage (GTDB taxonomy): Bacteria > Bacillota_I > Bacilli_A > Izemoplasmatales > Hujiaoplasmataceae > JAAYZB01. Next base: position 30,299 of record CALGNF010000043.1, on the reverse strand, counting down.
GCCCAGGATATGTTCCTCGATGATGTCCTTGACATCGGCGACTCCGACGTGTTCATAAAAGACTTCTTTTGGAAACACGACCACGATCGGCCCGCTCGCACACAAGCCGAAACACCCGGTCATGACGGTTTTTGCCTCATCCACCAGATTGCGTTTTTCCAGTTGATCGTTGAATTCCCGCCAAAGTTCCTTGGAGCCGCCGCCAGCGCAGTTGGCGCCGCCGCAGATCAGGATATGGATTCTTTCCAGCACCTTAGCCCACCTACCTTTTGGCCACGGACAGGATGTACTTCTCGATCGGTTTCCCGCCGATGATGTGCTCCTCGATGATGTCCTCGACCATTCTTTCGGTGACACGGCAGTAGATCGTGTGCGTGCCGGATTCCTCCAATACTTCCACCAGCGGCTCGAAGGCGCATTCGCCCATGCAGCCGACCTGGGTGACCATGATCTTCTTCAGGTCGTATTCCTTGATTTCCTCGAGGAATTTGTTCAGGACGCGCCTGGCACCGGCGGCGATGCCGCAGGTGCCCATCCCGACCTGGATCCGGGTCGCGTTCTTGTTATAGCGCATGTTGATGTTCTTCCTTGCTTCTTCCTTGAGTTTCTCAAGCTCAGCCATTGTCTTCATGATATTCCTCCATCGTACGTGCGGATTGTTCAGTCGATCCGGCGTGCGTTTTTTTGTGATTGATGGCAACTAAGGGGTGTGTGTTTCTTTTAAATGCTTTGGTAAACGGCAAAAAAAAATCTCCTGGTTCGGTTTCTAGAGATTTCGGATCAAATCCATGTATCCGTTTTCTTTGCCCGTTGTGTACAGCTTCATGATTGGTGGCGGATCTGTCTGATCGCTTCTTTGGCGGTTTGGACCGTGCTGTTGCCCTGAATCGTTTCGTTGATCGTGAAGACCGGCGCCAGGCCACATGCACCGATGCATCTTGTGGCCTCCAAGGTGAAGAGGCCGTCCGCTGTGGTTTCTCCCGGTTTGATCTTCAATTCATCCGCAAACGCGTCCAGGATCCCTTGCGAGCCCCTGACATAGCAGGCGGTCCCAAGACAGACGCTGATGATGTTTTTCCCCTTCGGTTCGATCGAGAAGTTGCCGTAGAAGGTGACGACGCCGTTGATCTTGGCGATGCTTTCGTTTAGTTCCTTGGCGATGATTTTCTGGATCGGAAGCGGGATGCAGCCGAAGATTTTCTGGGCTGCGTGGAGCGTAGGCATCAATGGACCCGGCTTTTTCTTGTTCGCTTCCATGGTGCCGTACAGCTGAGCAAGCTTCTCTTCAGTAATCTGAATTTTAAGGCTCACTGGTGTTTCTTTCTCCCTTCGCGGTATTAATGACACCGGTATTATAACACGCGGGCAGGGATAAAGAAACACCCAAAAGTCAGGAAAGGGGTTTCTTTTTATACAAAAAGAAAGCCCAGCCAAGATTGGTGACCAAGGTAAGCGCTCCCAATCCACAGATAAGCATAAGCGAATGTTTTTGCGTCCAAAGCGGCCGTGTGGTCTCCTCGGATATCACGGCCTCCAGAAACATGGCTTCCGTGCGGGGGATTACCTTGATCGCGATCGTTTTTTCCTGGGAAAAACCAGCTTCATCCTCGATCCTGAGCGACAAATGATAGACGCCGGGAACAAAACTGTGGCGCGAATAGGAATCGAAGCTGACATATAGCTTGTGGTCCTTGGCGGGATCGATCTCCCCCGATGCCCGGAGGAGCATGGCGACATCGCCCAAGGACAGCACCATGTCGTTGTAGATTTGGATGACGGCCATGTCGAAATAAAGCAGGGGGCCGATCTCGTCGACGACGCTGATCGTGACGATGACGATCGTTTGATTGCCGGTCGAATCGCTGACCGCAAAACGCATCTCGTGGTCGCCCAGAATCCGGGAGTTGGCGGTGTAATCATCTTGGATGAGCGTTATTGCCTCGGACAGGTTTCCGTCGTGGTCGTCGATGGCAGACAGCCCGGCCTTGACCGCCAAGGCGGAAAGCACCTGATCATAACCGACGATCACGTGCGTGGCGCCCTGGATGATCGGGGATGCCTCGTCCACGACCTCGATCTCGACAATCAACTCCGAGTGATTGCCGGAGGTGTCGGTTACCGAGAAGCGCATCTCATGGATGCCAAGTTGTGCGCTGTTCGCCGTGTAATTGTCGTCATCGAGTTGGATCGCATCCGACAAGTCGCCGTCATAGTTGTCGCTGGCGCTGAGCATTCCCAAAATCGCTTCCACGGAATAGACTGACGGATAGACGGCCTTGATCGTCCCGATCGGTGTGAAGACCGGCGGGACGCAGTCGACGACGAAGATCCTGATGGTGATCTCGGTAGAGTTGTCGCTGCTGTCGGTGACCGCGAAGGTCGCCTGGTACTCTCCCAAGGTGTCCTTGTTTTCCGTATAGCCGTCCGCAATCAGGACGATGTCCGCCGACAGGTCGCCGTCGATGAAGTCATACGCCTGCAGCGCGCTTCTGATTTCAGTGATCGAGATCGGCGTGTCGACATAGGACATGACGGTTCCTGAACTTTGGAAAAAGGGCGCCTGCGTATCGAGCATGGTGCCTTGAACATATGCCTCATAACCATCATAGACGGCGCCTTCCTCGAGCATAAACCCCGCCAACGGCGGGGTGGTGATCACAAAATAGTCGTACTCAGTGCGGATGCTCACGCTTAGATAATTGGCTCCCGAAAGGGTGGTGAACACGCAGGTGAAGACTTCGCTCGAAGCATGGAGCAAAAAGTCGCCCCTCTCCAGCAAAACCGCGTCCACATGCTCAAGATTGTCGTAGTAATCGAGAATAACCCCGACGGTCTCGTTGTCGTAATAGTCGCGGGGAATCGCGATGACATATTCCGTGAACGGTTTGATGAGAAAGGGCTCCAAGGTCGTGTAATAACCGCCTGACAGGTGGAAGTTGTCCTCAGAGAGATAGTTGTCGCCCCCGGGAAGATAATGGGGCGAATAGGCGAAGACTCCGCCGAAAAATAGACATAGCATGAATGAGAGCATGACCGATAGCATGGCTTTGCGCATGGAAAACACCACCTTTTGCGAACATAATACGCATCCATCGCCCAAACTTACTGGAAAAAAGCCTGTGTTCCCATTCATTGGCCAATCTGTGTTAAAATAGTAGTAGTTGCATCTGGTTGCTTGCCAAGTGGCCACAATATCCTGCCAAAGAGGTGTTTTCCTTGTTCTTCCAAGCTCCCAAACTAACTGATCGATCTGGTTTTGAATCCCTGGTGGAAGGCGCCTTCTGGTCCGATGATTACCAAAACAGCGAATTTGTCTTCGCCAATCTTTTCGTCTGGAGCAAGAACGACCAGTTGGAGATCATGTGGGGCGACGGCTATGCGATCGCCCGCTGCCTGACGTACTCCCGCCGGGTTTATCTGCCGCCGATCGCGGCGACCGAATCGCTATTCCGCCAGGGCCTGGCGGCTATCCGGAAGGCGGAAGCCGTCCCCGTGATCGTCGGGATCACGCCGGCCATGCTACCGCTTTTCGATGATGAGGATATGCTTGTGCTTTATGATGACGTCCTGGCTGAATATATCTATGATCCGACAGCCCTGGCGACGTTGGCGGGTTCAAAATACCACAAGAAACGCAACCTGTTCAATCAATTCACCAAGAAGTACGCATATCAACTGACCGATTACAAACCAAGCGACGCCAAAGATGTCCAAGACTTTCTCGAGCGCCACCGGCTCCAAGGCGGCAACACCGACGATTACCCGCCGCTTCAATCCGCGCTTGAGCATTTGGACGAACTGGGGCTTTTTTGCGACCTCTTGTGGGTGGAAAACCGGATCGTCGCCTTGAGCGTCGGTCTCATCAGCCGTTATGGCCACGGCATAATCTTGTTCGAAAAGGCTGAGTATGACGCAATCGGCGCTTATGCGGCGATCAATGCCCTGACTGCCGGCAAGCACTTCCAAGGCATCAAGTATCTTTCCCGTCAGGACGACTATGGCTCGCCGGCATTGAGAAAAGCGAAACTGTCGTATCATCCGCTCGCAAGATCTGCCAAGCATGCCTGCATCATCAGCCGCGAGTATCGACAGATGCATGATCTTTACAGGGAAGCCTTCGATGACTCCGACCGTTATGTCGATCACTTCTTCCTCTATCAGAGTGATCCGGCAAAGGTGGTCGCAGCGAAAGCAAACGGCAAAGTCGCTTCCGGTTTGCATCTGTTGGAACGGCCGATGCATTTCAACGGCTCGCTTTGGCCAAGCGCCTTCATCGTCGGCGCGGCGACGAGACCTTCTTTCCGGCGTCAAGGTTTGATGCGACAGGTGATCTCAGCCACGTTGGCTCGCTGTCATCGGGAAGGTTACTCGCTGATCACGCTCTCGCCGGTTGCGAAAGAGTATTATGAGCCATATGGGTTTGTCCCCTATGCTTTCGCCAGACGCTTGGATACGGACGGAGTCCCTGTTCCATGTTCACTGCAGGAAACCGTCGATCCCAGAAGTCTCATGGAACTTTATGATCGGGAGACCGTTGGGCGTTGCGGCTACATGGTCAGGAACGAAAGCCGCTGGATCGAATACATGAACGCCCTCGCCCAGGACCGGGTATCATTCTATCTGATCATGCGCGACAAACAGAAGGTCGGTTATCTGGCGACAAGCGGCGAGGAGGCGGATGAACTCTGTCTGAAAGAGGAGATCCTCCCGCTTGTGGAAGGCTATGACTTTTCCCGGATGATGACGCCGGCGGTCGCCGGCACCATTCCCACCGGCATGGTCAGGATCGTCGACATCCGCAAATTCCTGAATGCCTATGCGCCACCAGAAGAGGTCTTTGTGGATGTGGCGATCAAGTTCACCGATCCGCTGCTTGCGGCCAACAACGTCTCCCTGAGACTGGTTGCCCGTGAAGGCAAACTTACAATCACGGAAACCTCGGACCATGATTTCATGATGTCGGTCGAAGACCTGACAAAAACAATCTTCACCAAGGACAAGCATGAAGCGCTTGATGAATTGTTTCCCAACCGCTGTTTCATCTGTTATGACCGTTTCTAAAAAGACTGCGGAATCCCTCGGGATTCCGCATTTTCTTTGCTCTAGAGTTTTTTGACCGTCCGGCCTTCGATGTATCCGCGGTAGCCTTGGGGCTCGAACTGGAAGCGGTAGCCGTCCTCGGCGTATTCGTATCCGTAGACGGCGGGATTGAACTTGGCGACGCTGTCCATGACGAGCCCGACCTCTTCCATGAAGTTCTCGTCGTCATAGGGCTCGCCCTGAAAGACCATGATCTTCGTCGCTTCGAGATCGATGAGCTCGAAGCCTTCGGGAATCGCTCCCGCATAATCTATTGGGACTTCGACGCCCTGGACGTACATCGAGGTGCCCTTTCGCTGCAACTTCCGGCTCAGCCACATCCCCATCGGCTCGTGCATGGCTTCCTTGACGCTTGTCAGGATGCCGAAGATGTCGCAGCCGACTTCCTCGCAGTAAGCGAAGTAATCGGTGGCCTTGAGACCGCGTTTGATGATCGCCTTGCGTTTGGGGCGATCCATGATCTGGATGAAAATCGTTTTGGTGTTCTCCATTTTCGCTTTCCTTTCCGTTTTTGTCTTGACGAGGATGTCATAGGGGGTGAAATACTGGATCGGCACGGGACGGATCTGATAGGCCTTGGGCGTGATGTTGAAATGGGAGGCAAAAGCCCTGGTGAAGCCTTCGTGGGAATCGAAGAGGAAATCGAGGGCGACATCGATGATTTTGTCCTTGGAATCCCGCAACCGTTTCGCCGCGAGTGTCAGCCTGAGCGACCTGATGTACTCGAAAGCGGTCTTGCCGGTCATTTCCTTGAAGAGCCTCAAAGTATGCCAGGGTGAATAGATGGCGACTCTGGCAAGGTCTTGGAGCGTGATCTCGCGATCGATGTTATCCCGGATGTAGACCTGCATCCGTTTGACGGCCAATCTTCTTTCATCAGCCAAATGACTCACCTCGCAATCATTATAGAATAGGTCGGAGAACATTTCTTGACTTTGCTTGCGATATTGGACCATTTGTATTATAACATCGCGGGTCCAGGAGGTAAACCTTGGGGACGATACGGAACAGAAAACGCATATTTCTGTTACCTCTTGAATGGCTTGTCAAGAGATAGTATAATAGCGATGGCAATCAAAAAGACCGAGGTGGACAATGTTTTTTTTCGATGAGAGATACCGCACATTTGCAGCTTTTTCCCTGGCCCACTTGATTCCGGTGCTGATCCTGATTGTGTTTGTCTTGTGGATCACCATCAGACGAAAACAGCTCCGGGATAACCACAAACTTGACAAACGGATCCGCTATGGGATCGCCATTGCCATGGTTGTGATGGAGTGGATCCATTATGCGTGGGTGATCTCCAATAGTGGTTTCATGACCTCGCTTTTACCGTTTGGACTGTGTGCGATCTCGATGTATCTGACAGCCGTCACCCTGTTCTTGGATTCAGAGAAGTTGTTCCAAATCATCTTCCCTTGGGCGATCATCGGGGCCTTGATGTCGCTGATCGTGGCCGATCAGCCCTATGTTTTCCCGCATTTCCGTTATTTGCATTACTTTGGCAATCACGAGATGTTCATGTTCGCGAATCTGTACCTCGCGATCGTGAAGGGCTGGCGGATGACTTACCAAGATGTCCTCCGATCAAGCTTTATCTTGTTTTCCATATCGGTCGTCCTTTACATCACCAACCCCTTGATGGGGACCAATCACATGTTCCTGGTGGAATTGCCTCACGAAGTATCGTTCCTCTTCTCCTGGATGGGGGAGAAATTGTGGGTGATCGGGTTTGTGATCGGCATCTTCATCCTCATCAATCTTGTGAGTCTTCCGATCCTGGATAGAAAACGAACCGCATAAAAATCGGTTCGTTTTTTATGATATCAAGCGGATGATCGGGTTTAGACAAATCGTTCTGATTTGACTGTTTTTTATCCTCCCCCGACAAAGTGGGTGATGATTATTTCATCACCATCTTTGACCAGGTGGCTGAACTGGCTGAAATGATATGGCTTTCCCTTGTGGAAAACGACCGCCGTTTCAAAGTCCTTGGCGTGGATTTTTGGATGATCACGAAGGATTTGGCCGATGATCTCGGTGATCGATCCCGCCGTGACAGACAATTCAGTGATCCCGTATTTGCTGCGCAATAGATTGTAGAAGATCACTTTGACCATGTTATACGCTCCTCGTCGGCGCTCTCGACACCGGTTTTGATCACGCTGTTGTCAAAAAGATCAATAAGCAATAACTGGTTGATACAGGTTGCATCCGATTTCTTGATCATCTTGACAAACTCAGCTACCATGACTGCCGAAATGGCGTTTGGGGTGAAGACGGGGTTTTTCAGGTCCTTTTCGATGCCTTGTGTCTGATTCCCATATAAGGTCTTGAGGGAATTGTTGCCCGGCATGAACCATCCGACCTGACCATACCATCCGGCACAGGCTCCGTGAAGGACCGGTAGTTTGCGTTTGGTTCCCAGTTCACAGATGAAAATCTTGGTTTGCGGATCGTCGACGGCATCAATGATGTAGTCGATGTCTTCAAACTTTTCCTCAGCGATATCTTGAATTCTTCCCAGCGCGATCTCGATCGCGCATCTGGGATTGATCTTCAGTAGTTCCTCCCTGATGACCTCTGCTTTGTATTTGCCCACATTCTCCAAATTGGAGAATGCCTGGCGATTGAGGTTGGCTTCCTCGAAGCGGTCATAGTCAACCAACATCAGGTTAATAACGCCGAGCCGGACAAGACCGGCTGCGAAATTCCCGCCAAGTCCGCCGAGTCCAACAACAAGAACCTTCGCATTTTCAAGCGTGGCGAACTCATCTTTGCTCATGATGCCGAGATTGTCGATGAACTGTTCCGCAATCCTTGATTTGTTATCCATATAGAGACCTCGAGATAATGATTCGTTACAAATCTACTGATTTGAAATCACATAATCTGGAATTTTCAGATAGTAGAATCATTCGTTTCTTTCAATTGCGCTGAGTCTCTTGCTTATTGTCGGATGCGAATAGTGCAGCAACTGATAGAGTGGATGCGGCGTCAGATTTGCGTAGTTCGCCACTGCCAGTTTTTTCAGCGCTCCCTGGATCGATGCCGCGTCCGCATGCTTCTTGGCAAAGGCATCCGCCCTGTATTCGGCAACGCGGCTCAGATGATTCAGCAAAATGCCGATCAGAACATCAAGAGGCTCAATCAGCAATATCAGCAATAACAACGCAAAGCCATAATTGACGCCGGCGAGGCCAAAACCGGTGAAGAAGGTTTCAACACTGAGAATGAGACCCAAAAGGACTACATAGATGGCAAATACCAGATTCTGACGAATCAATAGTTTCAAGGAATCTTTGTATGTCGCATGTCCTAGTTCGTGCGCCAAGACGGCGATGATCTCCGCTTCTGTCATGTTCTCGACCAATGTGTCATACAGCGCGACTTCCCTGGTTTTCCCGAGCCCCGTGAAAAAAGCATTGAGTTTCGTGGAGCGTTTCGAGGCGTCCATGACATAGATGCGTTTGATCGAGAAGCCCAGTTTGAGCGCCAACTCGTTGATCTTATCTTTTAAGGAACCCGCTTCTAGTGGCTTCATCTTGTTGAAGGCGCGGATGAAGACCCCGCTTAGCAGAAAGACCAACACTGTTAATCCGACAATCACAAGATAACTTATCAACAGTAACAAGACCAACTTGTCCGCAAAGGCGATGAAGACGCCTCCCAGAAGCGTGACGGCGCCCCCGCCAAGGACGCTCGCCAACACCAATGATTTCAGGATATCAAAGAAAAACAGTCCCTTTGTGGTTTTGTTAAACCCGTATTTCTCTTCAATCACGAAGGTTTTGTGGTATCTGAAGGGGATCCCGATGATCGTGATGATCAGATAGACAAACCACAAAAACAGCGCTATTTGAAAAGTGGCGGAGCCAGTCATGCTCATGACCAAGGTTTCCAAAACACCAAAAAAGCCGCTCAACAGCAAACTCACGAGCACAAGCGTCATGACGACGCTTCTGATGATGCCCAGGCGAAAGTTCTCCATCGTGTATTTCAACCACGATGAGTACTTGGCTTCGTCATAAAGACCTTTGACGTTATCGGGAAGTTCTTGGTTGCGGTTGCGATAGTTCAATGCTTCGACAAACACGTTGAAAGCCGTCATAACGATGATGATTGCGATTACCAAATAGTGCATCATGAACCTCCTGAATGGACAAAAATAATCTTGGATTCAGTTCTGCAATCGAAATGATTGCGATTTGTTTTGTACGGGGTGACATTGTAAATCGGAAAGACCGCTTAAGACCCTTTAATAATGATCAGCGTTAAGAAGTATCAGACAAATCCGGTGGGATTATCTAGGAGCGAGGATATACCAACCGAAAACGATCGCTATCCCAAGAAGCGCGATTATGAATATCCCAGTGAAGATTTTTGTGACCAGATTGAGATTGCGCCCGGTAAGCTTCTGGATAGTGAAACTGATCAAAGCGCCGATTCCCGAGTTTCCGGCAATCAGTCCCAGTATAATAATGATTGTTTTCATTTATGTCCTCCTTGTATGCAGTGGTCGGAGAATGTCTATTGTGACATCGACAGATCGTGGTGACATCGATTCCGAGTTCCTCTGCGAAGGGTGTGGTTGACCGTCCTGACTCGAGAATGAACTTCACCGTCTTCTGTCTAGTTATCTAGGAGTACTTTACCATTGTTGCTTGGCATGGGGTTTCCCTTCGTTTTCCATGTATATGCTATCATAACCCACGCTTCAAAATCCATACTAATCCATGATAAAACTATAAATCCATTGCAATAATGATTGAGTATACTCGTGAAAATAGACTGAAGTATCGATTGATTATCTCATTTATCAGAATACTTCAAATTGCCTTGTTACCAATTTGATTATATAATGCTATCGTTTATTAGGAATTACGCCCTTGTATTGCCCATTTGAGACATTCAATTTGTCGTAAATAACTGTGACGACATCCAAAAGGTTGGCGGAGAAAAGGAAGTTGAAACTTCAATGATATTGCACGTTTTCGTGGTCGATATATGTATTCAGTATAATGTATTCTTATGTTATAATATACTTCATAGAATCACATGAAAGGGATAGTGAAATCGATGAATATAACTCTGGCAATCATCTTCAGCATTGTCATCTCTCTCGGCGCCTTCCTGCTTGCGGGATGGCTCTATTTATGGATCAGGAAACAGGAAAGCTCCAACGTGAAGATCAACACGATCGGTGATTTGATCAAAAGCGGAGCCAACACTTTCTTGAGGAAAGAATATGCGATATTGGCAAAGTTCGCGCTGGTGGCTTTTATCATCATTTTGGTGTTCTTGCCCAGACCGATCATGAATCAGCCTGATTTTGAGTCAATCCTGAATGGCAATATCGCCATGGCCTTCGCTTATATCTTCGGCACCGTCTTCAGCGGCATGGCCGGCAAGATCGGCATTTTCGTTGCGACGATCGCCAACAAGAAAACCGCCGAAGCCGCCACCAGGGGCATCGCCCCCAGCTTCTTGAGCGGTTTTAGGGGCGGCGCCGTCATGGGGATGGCCGTCGTCGGTTCGAGCCTTTTGGGTGTGGCGCTGTTCTTCTGGATAACCAAGAATCCGACGATGCTGCTCGGGTTCAGCTTCGGCGCTTCGTCCTTGGCGCTGTTCGCCAAGGCCGGCGGTGGCATCTACACCAAGACCGCCGACATCAGCGCCGATCTCGTCGGGAAGGTTGAACTGGGCATTCCCGAGGACGATCCCCGCAACCCCGCTGTCATCGCCGACAATGTCGGGGACAATGTCGGGGATGTGGCCGGGATGGGTGCGGATCTATTCGACTCGCATGTGGCTTCCCTCGCCGCCGCTTTGGTCATGGCCGGATCGATCGATGCCGCGAGCGGTTCGAACAATATTGAAATGGTCTTTGTTTTCGCCGCCATCGGTCTGTTGTCATCGATCATCGGCGTGATGTTCGCCAAGATGGGCAAGAAAGGCAGTCCGACCCGGGCGCTTAATTTAAGTACCTATATCACGACCGCCATCTTTGCCGCTCTGACGGGTCTGGCCACGATCATTCTGGATTACGAATGGCGCTTGTATCTGGTCACGATCCTCGGCTTGTTTGTCGGCGTCATCATCGGCATCACCACCGATTTCTTCACCAATGATGAGAAGAAACCGGTGCGCAAGGTCGCCGAGGCCAGCAAGAGCGGACCGGCGCTCACGATCATCTCCGGAGCCTCCTACGGTTTCCTGTCGGTGCTGCCCGCGATGGTCGGCATCGCGATCAGCGCCTTTGCCTCCTATAAGATAGCGGAACCCCTCGGTCCGGGATATGCCCTCTTCGGCATCTCGATCGCCGCTGTGGGGATGCTCTCGATCGTGGGCATGATCATCTCCAATGACGCCTATGGGCCGATCGTCGACAACGCCAGGGGTTTGGCGGAGATGGGCGGCTTGGGCGAAGATGTGATTAGGATCACCGACGAGCTTGACTCGGCCGGCAATACCGTCAAAGCCGTCACCAAGGGCTTTGCGATCGGCGCCGCCGGTCTCACCGTCATTTCGCTCCTCGCGGCTTTCATCAGCGAAGTCAACGACGCCGCGATCGAACTTGGCGTTCCCGGCATCGTCGGTTTCGATATCATGAATCCGGCGGTCTTCTTCGGTCTTCTGATCGGCGCGGCGATCCCGGCGGTTTTCTCGAGTCTGCTGATGCTGGGCGTCACCCGCAACGCCGAGCGGATGGTGGCGGAGATCCACCGCCAGTTCGCCGAGATCCCCGGTCTGCTCGAAGGCAAGGAGGGTGTGCTGCCGAAATCCGACAAGTGCATCGACATCGCGACCAGGGGCGCCTTGAAGGAATTGTTGCCCGCCGGAGCGTTCGTGATCCTGATCACGATCGTCGTCGGTCTGATCGGCGGCGTTCATGCCATCGGCGGCTATCTGGCCGGCAATATCGTCTCCGGCGTCCTGCTCGCCCTTTTCATGTCCAACAGCGGCGGCCTCTGGGACAACGGCAAGAAATTCATCGAGGCCGGCAATTTCGGCGGCAAGGGCTCGGACGCCCACAAGGCGGCCGTCGTCGGCGACACCGTCGGTGATCCTTTCAAGGATACCGCCGGTCCCTCGATCAACACCCAGATCACCGTTGTCAGTCTGGTTGCCAGCCTGTTCGCGATCATCTTCCTGACCTTCCATTTGTTCTGATCGATCAGAAGATGCAAAACCGCTTTTCCCCCTCGAAGGGAAAAGCGGTTTTTGTTGTGATCATCCACGTATAGGCATCAGGTCATGCCGATCACGGAGTCCAAAGGCGGATGTCCATGAAGTTGTCGCTTTCGAGAAGTCCGTATTGACCCGACATCAGCTCCGGCATGCTGTAGGAACACAAGTATATATCGTTGACATATACTTCCAGAACCGATTCCTTCGCCAAAATGCGGATGTGCCCGGGGTGGACAAATGGATAATCGCGGGCGAAAACATAGATTGGGTCTACGTGGAAAGTCTCTTTGTCAAGCGTATGGAAAGCGACGCTGAGGTCAGCTTTGATTTCCAGCAGGGTGAATCCCTTCGTTTTCATGCCGATCAGGATCCCTTGTATTTCTTGATTGCCAGAGGGCTTAACGAAACATTCCCACACGATGCCCATCTCGCATCCTAGCGCATTTCTCATCAACGCCACCTGTTTGCCCCACAAAACATCGTGGTCAAAAGCCGGGTCGATCGGTATTTTTTTCAGCCGTTCGTTGCCCTGCCAATAAGCCAGGAACAAGGTGCCGTCTTCAGCATACCTGATGGTCTTGAGCGGTGCGAGATAACAAAGCGGTTTTCCGTGTTCGTTCACAAACAGCGAAATCGCATGGTGGTTGACCAACCTGGTTCCGCCCGCCTCGAACGCGCGGGCGAAATAGGCGTAGCGATCCAGCGCGACCGGGTTGCGGTCGCTCAAGCGATAGGGTCCTTCCAAACGTTCGGCTTGAAACGTCTTCATCACCATCGGTTTTTCAAACACGCCGAACAAGCCGTAATACCGCCCGTTATTCTGAAAAATCGCTCCCGATTCGTCTGCTTCCTGTTCAAGCTCGAAAGGCGGCAGCGCTTCCCAGTGCAGTCCGTCATTCGTGAAGCCAAAGCCGATGCCGCCCTCTTTGCTCGCCCGGCCTTTCGGGGTGGCGGTCCAGGTGCCATAATAGCCGCCGCCCGGTTTGGCTTGAATCGGGTTGATGCAGTCCCATCTTCCCTCGTTATCATAATAACGCGGATCGATGGGAAAGATCAGCTCATCACCGCATTTGGTCCAGTGCCTAAGATCCTTGCTGGTCGCAAACAGGATTGTCTGTTCGGGATTACCCGACTCGTTCAGGCGCCACTCGGAGTAGTTGCAGATGTAGCCATCCCGATCCACGGCCTTCCAGACGGAGCCCGTCCCCAGGAAACGCACCATCTTGTCGGAGGCATGCAGCACCGGCCCGTGGTCAATCCACCGGACTCCGTCATCCGAGATCGCCAAGCCAAAGGCGTCCCATTGGGACGCGCTGGAAATCAGATAGAAGGCATAGAACCGTTTCTCATCGTGATAAACCCAGGTGTCCCAATGGGCGCTCACAAGTTCAGATCGGAAAAACATTGCGGTTGTCGGTCGTGGCATCATTAGATCACCTGGCTGAAGAAGGTTATCATGATCATGGTCGGTTTGTAAAACGATCTTGGTCTTTTTATCATGGTTTCTCTTGTCCGTGTCCTTGCGGTGGATTATCTTATATGACAATTATACCAATTATGTCGCGGTTTGGCGTCCAACCGTCGAATCATTTAGCGAAAAAGATCTCAGAATCATGCCGAAATGACAATTGGAATCCGCTTGTTGATCTTTCGCCATAATGACTTTTGGGCGGATGAGGATCTGCCTTTATATGGGCTGGGTATCCCTTATTAATCGTTGTTAACCGTTGTATATAAACTAATGATGATATTTCTTGCATTATTGGAAATATAGTGTATTATAAGGGGGACGCACTATAAATCGGGTATACCGCTAGGATAACTATGTTACCTCTAGAGTAATCAATTTGTACGAAGTCAATATGATATAAGGAGGTAGCACACATGAAGGGTAAAGTTAAATGGTTCAACGCTGAAAAGGGCTTTGGTTTCATCACCGCTGAAAATGGTAAAGATGTCTTCGCACATTTCTCCCAAATTCAGAAAGATGGATACAAATCCTTGCAGGAAGGCGAAGCTGTTGAATTTGAGATCACTCAAGGACAAAAAGGTCCCCAGGCCTCAAACATCGTCAGTCTGTAATTTCTGACCAACAAAAGACAAGATGTCAGCCGACACAAAGTTGTGTTCGCTGACATCTTTTGTTTTGCCAATCATTAAAAACGGTACCTTTAATTTGGTTTGACATTCGCGATGAAGCGTTTGAACTTGTTTTTGTCCTTGGGTAGTTCGATCGCCTCGATGATGATTTCGATCTTTGCGCTTAGTTTGTATGCTTCCAATTCCGCGGTCAATCGGCGTTGAAGCGGAGCGACATCAAAGTCCTGCGGCGCATCGATTTTGATCTGGAGACGGCCGATCTCTTCCTGGATGACTTGAAATTCCCTGATGCTGTCGGAAGTGGTGACGATCCATCTGGCGAACAAGTCGGGAAAGACGCATCTGACACCATTGTCTTGATCAGGGAAATAGACGAGATCATCCTTTCTGCCCAAGATGCTCTTGATGGTCCGAAAGTTCGATCCGCAGGGGCAAGGCTCATCTAAAACGATCATGTCGTTCATCTCGTAGCGGATGAGCGGCTGCGCCTTGTTTATCAGGTTGGTCAAGATCATCTTGTGGCCGATGACGTGAGGGGTGTCGATGATGTTGTTGTTTTCGTCATAGAGGTCGACATGCACGAGATCCTCGTTGATGTGCAGGTTGCCCAGTTCGCAGGGACTGGCGATCTGGCCTTCGGAAGCCTGGTAGATCTCGACGACTTTTGCCGCAAATGCCGTCTCAAAGCGGGATTTGTCTTCTGTTGTCAATACTTCGGCATAGGTGATGATCTTCTTCAACTTGCCTTTGAGTTGTTCCGCATATGGTAAGAGAACCCTTAGAAGCGATGGCGGCGCCATCAACAAGTTTGTTCTGTGCGAACTTATCAGATCGACGATTTCTTTCGGGGGCGTCATCGTCGAGACGTATTTCAGTTTGATGAGGGGCGCGTTGATGTCGCTGAAACCTTGCGAGAAGACGCGCAGACAGAACAAGATCCGCAAGGGCAGATCCTTCAGGGAGACGCCGCCTCTGGCCAGAAACACGGCCGGGAGTCTTTTGGTCAGGCTTTTGGGAGTGATGAACAGACCCTTGTTTCCGGAGGTGCCGCTGGATAGGCCGATGACATATTGCTTTTGGTAATATCCCAGATAGTCCTTGTTCAGTTCTTTTTGGAGCGCATAGGCCATGGCGTCTCCAAGTTTGATCTGGCAGGTGTTCAGGTCGGAGAAATTATCCATCATGATGGTCTTGTTAGTTGTCGGCAAGTTCCTTAAGTCTTCAAGCGAACGGATATCCATATTTCCAAATTGCCTCTGATAATAGGGGCTATGCTGTTTCGCATGCTGGAAAACGCCTCTTAGAAGCTTGAGTTGCAGTTTGTCGATCTGCGCTTTCGAATACGTCTTCTGTCTTCGTTTCAGGACAAGATAATCATGAATGGCTCTGAGCATCGGTCGCTCCTTTTAGTTTCATCAGTTTGGAACTTTGATGATGCTTGTTGAGAAGACTTGAAAGGACCCACTCCACGCCATAGCGATAGTTGTGCTTCTGCCAGAATGCCAGAAAGAGCCCCCAAAGCACGGCCAGAACAACCCCGAAAACAATCGCCCCGGGCAGCCCTAAAGCAAAGCTGAACATCAGGTTGATGAGGAAAAAGATGAGGGCGCTGACGGTCGATTCCAGAAAGAACGGCGTCAAGCCGGCAACTCCATAACGCGCGACAAAACGCCCGACGAGGCCGTTTCCTGCTTTTCTGATGTCGAACAGCCAAAGGCTTAATAGAATGAGTAGCATGAACAAGCCGATCTGCATGACCATGATGAAATACCAGGTCGGGTCGATCGCCCGCTGCAACATCGTCTCCGGAGTCAGGAGATAACCGACGACACCTGCGACAAGCATGACCGGCGCGATTATTAAAACATGCTGTTTCAACGCTTTGAACCCTTGGCTCGCAAGCAGCCTGGCGAGCCAGGCGCCGAACAAGGCAAAGGCGAAGAACGGGAAAATGGGATGGTTCTTGTTGGCAAACCAGTTGAGCAGGACCATGATGCCGTAGCGTCCTTGTGCTTCCGCATCCAGATAGACGGCATAAAGCGGTATCCGCACATAGGAGATGATCAGAAAACCGATCGCACTCACGAAGATAAAGTAATGATTCCTGATGCGCTTCTGGAACAATCGAAAAAACAATGCCAGCAATAAGATATTAAAACTCAGCATGACCAGGCTGTCGACATACAGCAGTCTTTGCACTGAAGGTATAACGATCCGCCCTTGGTTGATGAGCGCGACGAACAGGCTTTCATCCATTTGCCTGGTCGCAAACATGACGATCCCCGGACCGGTGAAGAGGAAATACACATATGCAAGAATTAGTAAGAGACCACTGTTTATCAGCATGTATCTGATTCTGGATTTCTTGTCGTTTTGATCCTCATGCCTGATGAACTGGGTGGTGTGGGCCATGCCGCTGATCATCGCGAACAAGCCGGCAAACATCAGCAAAAACCCCACGATGGTGATGATTGGTGTGGGATTGGCCAGATCGACGTCATAGAGATCCTTGTAGAAATAGAACGCGGTATGAAGGATGATGGCCATCATGACGCCAAGTCCGCGCAAGAAGTCAAGTCCCTGATAATGGGTTTTCATGTGGATCGCCACTTTATACTCAAGTACCTCAACAACGGCTTGAGTATAGTTCCTTTCCTTTGCTATTATGTTGTCAATCGGTTTTCTGGTTGGTTGCCTCATCTTCCTGCTTGCCGGCCTTTTGGTTTTATTTGGAGGGATGTCCGATATGCCATCATTGGCCAAAAAGCGATATGTGAATCCCGGTTACATCATGATTGCATAAAGTTCCCATCTCTATGATATCAAAAACCATGATCAATTTCACTCGCTCATGGTTTCTTTTGCTTTGTGTCGCATTTTTTAGGGGGAAGAACCGCTCAAGACGTTGATTGTCTTTGGGGCCAAGACCTAAAATATCATGTTTATGGATTGATGATGATTCCCGCTCCATCCGTGATCACAGTCGGCAACACGCCGTCCCAGGTATCATAATAGAGTTGCTTCAAGATGGTCTGCGTCACTTCCTGGATGGTCAAATAACCATAATCTTCCGGTTTCGCCGTGTCTTCTTCCTCACTGAACTGTCCGAGATACATGAGATTGATCGCATTGACGGTGACGCTGTTGAGGATGACTTGGGCTTCCGCCTGGGCTTCGGCCGTGATCAGAATCACCGCGGCGTCGGCATTGGCCCTGATGATCAAGGTTTCAGCTTCCACTTCGGCCCTTTGCCGTTCTTGCTCGGCGATCTGAATCTGCTGGATCGCCTGGGCCTTGTCCTGGATGATCCTTTCGATTTCCGTGCCGGCATCGATATCGTCAAACGAGGCGGACACCAGCGTGACATTGTACCTGTTCATCAGCAGGGTTGACAGCCTTTGCGTGAAATCCAATCTGACCGTTTCCAGATCCTCGCCCAAAATCCCGTAAATGTCGAAGTTGGTCGTGGCTGACTGCAAGGCTTCTTTGGTGATCGAGTTCAATTGTTCCGGCGTGATATCCTTGTCTCCGGTGACCTTGAAGAACCGCCCGGCGTTCTGGGCTTCGATGCGATAGACGATGGTGATCATGAAGTTCGCGTAAATGCTGTCCTTGGTCTGCCCGGCAACCTCCAAAAACGCGGTTCTGTTGGTCGTGCCGATCTTGGTGATCGTCGAAAAGATGTTTTTGACCTTGAAGCCTTCCGTCAAGACCTGATCCTGGATCCCGCCTTGAAACGGATGATAGACGATTCCGACCTGGTTGGCGTCGACTTTCGTCACCATGCCGGCGAACAATAGCAGATAGACAAGCGGAGCATAGAAGACTCCCTTTTTGAATCTGATCCTGTTGGTTCGGGGATTCCAAACGATGAACAGAACCACTAGCGCAAACAATACGGTTGTAAGAACGATGACAAACATGTAAAAAAGCCTCCCTTTTAATGTGCTGACAGAAAACGTATGCTCGCTTTCATCATTGCTATCCATTATATTACAGTTCCTCTTTAATAAAAAGATATCTGTTCCATTTTGTGTTTATTGGCCGCTGATGGTTCAAATCTCCTTGTGTCACTGTGCTAATGCGTTGTAAGATTGATTTCTTATGGAATCGACAAATAAAAAGCCCGCTTTGGGCTTGGTTGCGGTTCATGTATTGAGCGCGCATTGGACATCCTAGTTGATGATTGGGATCCTGATCTCCGATAAGCCCTTGATTTCTTTTTTAAAGAAGTCAATGGCGTTTCTAAGATTGTTTTTGTGAAACGGATAGACCTTGGTTTGGTTCAGCTTGATGAAATCGATCATGTTTTGCCAATGGGTGTAGCCGGTGTTCTTGAGATCTTTGGATTTGCTGCTGAGGATGAAATGGATAAAGACCCGGCCTTTGTACCGGTGGTTCTTGCGTTTGCGCCTGCCGTAAGCTTCAAGTAAACTTTTAAGTTCTCTTGCGGCACCGACAAGATCATCGTTTTGGTATTTTTGCTCCATAGAACTCATGGTAATATAATTTGGTTTTTCTGGTACGATATCCGACTCTGGTTTGGGTTTCTTGATCAAATCCATTAGCTTTCTAACAATTTGCATACTTGTTTTATCCTTTCTATTATGATTCAATAAATTCTTTGTCTTGTTGTCGACCTTGGAATTGTTCTATTGTGAATTGCATTTAATTGCGAGGTATAATAAGGCTCTCGATTTTTTCATCACGGATATAGGTCACGTGGATAAGAATTGATGATGTGAGGTTTCAATGTTTCAAAGAAAGCGGGGGGATAAAAACAAGAAGGGCGTCTTCTATCTAGTATTGACTCCAATTATGTCTAATTCCACCTTGTTGTAGTTCGCAGTAAATAATCAAGGTAAGCAATACAATACGTGCACACTTTCTTCTGAAACATTGTTGTATGATCATGATCATATTATATGCTTTAGTAATTCTCAATAGTAAAAAGTATTGCCGTTTAATGAATATCTTCATGGCCCAAGATAGCGATTCAAGGACTCATACAAATCATTCCGTTTATCCGTATCGATTTATGTTAAAGATTACTGTCCTTGCAATCGCTGAAGCTCGAGTGGATTTCATGCCTCCATGCATGCTATAGAGCAGAAAATCTTCGTGACATCAAGCGAATTGAGAAACATGAACAACAATGACATTAATATCCTATTAATAAAATACCCTTGAGGGGTAAAATTAATTTGTTAGTGACATAGAGTGTCTCTAAAAAAGCATAGATTTTTTCAAAATCCGGGTGCTTATTATATGTTTTTCTAACAACAAGGATAAGATAATCAACGTTATCCATTACACACGCTTGGAAAAGATCTTTTAGAAATTGGTTATTAGTATAAGCCCTGCCGGCTTCAACCTCAATAACTATCCGGTTTGTCGGACTATATGCGTCTGCACAAAAAAACTTATCAAACCCGCCATTAGTGCCGTACAGTACAGGAATCTCAATTTTATCTTTTCGTGTTTTACCGCATTCAACATCGTATCCCAATTTCTCAATGTCTTGGCTGAGCAATGATAATACTTCGTTGCTACTCAGTTGGTTCTTAGATGAATCTTTTGATAAATAATTCTTGTTAATACATGCGATTACTTGGTACATATCTTCCGTTGGTTTTAGATTTCTCGGAAACAGCTGCCATATTGACTCGTTTTTCATCAATACTCACCTCGGTTTTTATACGCAATATAAATTTGAGCCTCTATTTTGGTCATTAAAAACTCAAAACCTTTAGAACATGAATAGAAATCGGTGATGATATGTGGATTCTTAGGTATTGATTATCTACAGAATAGATTCCTAATTTCATCCACCTGTTTGAACACTTCTTCTAATACATTTACCACAATGCTGTTTCCGATCATTTTATAAAATTTGTCTCTAGTAAAAAAACACTGATTTGACTTATAAAGAAAATTATTATCAATCAATGCTTGATAATCATTCTCATCAAAACCCATGAGCAGAAAACACTCCCTTGGAGTCAAGTAACGAAAATTGTTGCGCGTTGTGGGATAATATATAACGCCGGAGTTTGGGTGTCTGTCTTGTTTTGTTGTTATGGTTGGAACAATACTTGCACATGAGTAATCTTCGTCAATCAATTTTGGGTTTCGGTTCCATATTGTTTTTCTTGATAACGTGTCATTTGGTTGGGAGTTGCGTTTTTCATGTTCATAATTTGATGTTCTATTAAACAGTTCGTGTAAATCCCAAGGTTTTATAGCGATACTCTTAAGATATTCGCTCGACTCCAAATTATGTTTTTCGAAATAGCTATCCAGTTTGGGTTTTGATATTCCGTTCGTTAGGACGCTAATCATCACAATTCTTTCTCTGTTCTGGGGGATGCCGAAATTTCTGGCATTGAGTTTGTACGCTTTATTGTAATACCCTAATGTCTCCAAAGTATTTTTCCACAAGTTGAAGTCGGCGAGATTTCTTTTTGAGGTAAGGGCGGGAACATTCTCCAAGACCAGGAACTTTGGTAATCCTAGTTTGGCGTTTTTTCTTTCAACAATAATTCTCTCTACTTGCCAAAGCAACCCTGATCTTGTTAAGTGATTTTTATTTATTCCGTTTGTATATCCGTGAATAGCTCCCATGTTTGACAAATCCTGACATGGAAATGAATATGTCATGACATCAATGACCATTGGGAGGTCTGCGACTTGTATATATTCAACATTGGGCACATTTTTTGTTCTTTTTATTGCTGCATATAATCTAATGAGAGTTTCATAATTCATAGAATGTAAAGCTTTTTCCGATAGTGGGGTTTTCCCGTTTCCACTAAGATTGTTGGATGCGAGCACTTCAATGAACTCATCTTTGGTGATATGGTTGTATTTCTCAATATCAGGGGCGCCGTTATGAATTATGTCATAAGCAATTATGGAATTGACATCCCATTCTGAAATACGAACTACTTCGTGCCTAATGCCCGCTCTTTTCAACGCCTTCGCTTGGCTTCCTATGCCACTGAATAGTTCAACAACTTTCATGTATCTGTCCCCGTGTCTATATTTACGCCTTCTTCATATAATCTTTTTTTGACTTCCATGATTATCTTTGCTTGTCTTGAAGACGGAACCCTGCCGGTCTTTTCCATTTTTGCAGCAACAGACAATATGCTTATCTCGGTCGGATTTAGAAGACCTTTCAATCTTCCTTCATTCAATAGCTTCTCCCAATATGCCCCACCTAACTCAACAACTTGGTATTCAACATCCAATTTTTTATCGAGCATCTGTGTTTTGCGAGCATCATCTTCATCGCCTTCAATAACATTCTTGTATATCAGTGATTTTTCGAAAGCATCAGAAAGAATGTGCTTTGTTTTTGAGAACATGGTCCAACACTCTGCTTTTTTACACCATTCCGTAACATTTTGTATCGGTCTTTGTGAATCAGTCATGAACTGAAGTGCCTCGTATGATATTTCAATCAGTTCTTTGGATAATTCCAGATAGAGCTTCTGATTTTGCCAGATTCTATTTATGTCCAACGCTTTTGATTGATGAGATAATCTAATTAAATGGAAAAGCTTGGCAATTGCATAAGTGACAATGTTTGCTCTGTAGCCTTGTTCATACCAATCCGCCTTAAAGACCATTTTTTCGGTTTCTCTGAATATTATAGCAAGGACTATTACCTTTTTGAAATAGTTCCTATTGAAGATTGTGTCGTTCTTGTTCCAAGAGCTATCAATATGTGTTGCGAAATCCCTCATGTTTCTTTGGGCTCCCAAGCTGACAATGTGGGGCTTTTCGTTGTATGTGTTAATATATTTTGCAAGATCGGTTTTTGTTATGAGTTGAGCCTTCGGATTCCTAAGCTGGAATTTTCTTCTTTCGCCTATTGTCATTTTCATTTGTTCTTGTAGATATTGTCCCCTTGTTCTTTCATAATACCATATGGTCATATACTGGTTTCCCCCAACCGCAGGGGCGGGTTCTCTTCGGGATAATTGTTCTATTCTGACATGAAAAGGATGGGAAGAAAAAAAGTCGGCTTCACTAACTTTGTTTTGACTGTTTGAGAACTTTGAAATATTAGGTATAAGTTTCTCTTCATATTCTGCTTCAACAACAGTTAGTTTCATTGGAACATATATTTGTCCCAAGTCTGCTTTGTCCTTATGCTTACATGAAGCAAGCGATGCGGTGGTTTGGGCTCCGTTTATAATCTGCATATCATCAATACTTTTTATAAATAGCCCATTGTTGGTATTTACGATGCTTGCGTGAGAAGCGGTAACAGCAATACCGTTGTTATATGTGAAAAAATTGTGAGGTTCACTAAGAATGGTGGTTCTTATGCCTTTATTCACATTGCCTTTGACGCTTAGAAATGAGCGGACATTTCCCTCAAGAAGCTTGCTTCCGTATTGAAGATATAAATCGGCGAGAAACTCACCAGGAACAATTGCTAAATATGAAACGTAACCTTTGTCTTCGTTTTGGAAAGCCCTAAGACAGTTAAGGCCGCTTTGACAAAAATCAGTTATGTCGATGGAAATGTTCTCTTTTCCCCTTTTGGAACTGTCAACTTCAAAGAATCTTTGTATATCCCAAACATGAAATTCCACAGGTGTTCTTCCCATGCTAGATGAAGGCAAGGATATTATCTGATTACTCTTCTTTTTGTCTGTCAATACATATAATTTGAACTTTGTTATTTCCTGGTTGACGTTCTTTTCTCTTAATAATAATCCAAAATCATATGCGGGAGAGGCGCTCTCCATTCTTTCAAGTAGATCGCCATAGAGAACCTCTTCCACAAACGCCAATTGCTGTTGAAACATGGAATCAAGTTGTGTCCCAGTCAATGTCGACATTTCCTCGGCCCCATCATAATCGACATACAGCAATGCGATTGAATTATCTGCATCGTCATAAGAATAACCGTCGAATCTTATCTTTCTGCGTCTTTTGCCGAATCCTTCGTGATAGCATTCAACAGTATCCGAAATATCTTCAGCCTCCACAAGTTTTTCAAACAAGTATAAGACGAATTCTTTTTCCGGGTACGTCCTATTGTATTCCGCTGATATTTTGACTTCTTGAAGCAAATTATATCTATATTCTTCTAAAGTCATCGTATCTCATCCTTCTCTTCACTGAAGTTATCTATTAATTTCAATACTAATTCATACTGAATGACATCAATTTCTTTTGGTAATGAGGCTTTGGTTATCCTAGGAAATAGATAATTGACCAAATAATAATTGACACGCTTGACCACAAAGACGACGCTATCGTATTCCTCGCGTGGTGAATAACCGCATCGGAATAATTTGGAAGAAAATACCTCTTGATCATCTATATCAAGTGATTCCATTATTGTTTGTGAAAGACCGTTTATGCTGATTCCATCATGAAACTCGGGACTCATTTTCTCTAATTCAATAACAACTAAATGCCCCTGATTATCGGAATCAAGTTGTTCTATTGATGATATTTTTATACTTTTTGCTCCGGTTCTTATTGTTTTTATTTCATACCAAGTATCATCGATTGAAAAGTCCTTTTTTGCGGCTTCGTATCCCAGCCATGAACCAATAGCCTTATGGTGTCCATACTTGGTAATCAAGAAATGTTTCAGAAACCATAATTCGCCAATCAACCCTTGTATTTCGTTTTCGCATAACATATCGGCTGTGGAATGTCTAAATAGATTACGCCATAAAATGTATCTTTTTACAAACAATTTTTCTGCAAAATCAACGTCTGTATATGTTGAGGTGGTCTCCACCAGATCCTCTCCCACGCGAATAAACAATTTTTCCATGGCCTCATTATCTAAGTGGATACCAATTATCCATGTGTCATCCTGGATAGAATATGATGTGTCAATAGCTTTTGTTTTAGGGATTGGATTCAATTGATGTTTAGCCCTAAGAAAAATGGTTTTTCTAAGTCTTCCGTCAAGACCGATAAAAATATCCAATGGATGCGTAGAGTTTATTCGCGAATACGTGTTGGGCAAGTTGAATTTTAGGAACACTTTGTCGAGATACATTATTCATCACCTTCTTCATAATCCAACCCGGCAAGTTGTTTATATAATGTGTAATTAATCTTGTATTTTGCGAATGTGCTGGGAGAATCATCAAGTTTGGGAATGGCTATTCCCAAGCCGAAATAATGCCTTTTCGTCAATTCTATATCACATGAATTATCGTTTTTCTTTAGCTTAATCACATATATCATTAATAGAGGATTTCTATTTGGCAAATACCTAAGGTATGCTTTTTGGTTGATCCCCTTTTTCTTATCTCGGTCAATATTCATGGGATTGTCATTTTGATATGCCAATTCAGCATCCCGGATTTCGTTCCGTTCAAGTCCGTACTTGGTGTCTCCCGTGCCTCCCAATCTCCTATGCCCTTTGGAAACCCACAAGACATTGTCTCGAAGCTCATAATCTCGAGTAACTGGATTAATGTGATAATTTTCTGTAATATAAAACTTTTCTTCTTCATCTCCCGAAACAAAAGCAATATCCCATTTTTCAAGTCTTATGCTTTGGGAAATGAAGTCTTTTAGACCATCACTGTTAAATTTAAGATTCAAGTATGGAATATTGAATTTTTCTATTATGTGCATGACGCATTCTTTTGGAACATTTTTGAATGCTCTATTTACCATAGGCATATTAAAAACATTATGCTCGTATAAAGCGTTCAGAATTATTTCCCGATTTTCTTTGTTCGTGTTTTCGTTTGCAGATAAGAATGGTGTTTCTACAACAGCCATGCTTAAACTGACTGTTTGAATGTAATCTGTGGCAACTCTCATTTTATTTGGAGCGGTTATAAGCAACGTGTCGGTACTGGTTCTAACTTTTAAACCAAATTCAGTTGGTGTTTTGCCTTGAGCTTTCATGATGCGAATCTCGGATTTGAGTTCATCAATAGCTTCGCCTATTTCGCAAAAAGCTATTTTGAGTTGTTTTGGAATCCAAATCCTAAACATGTTTGCATAGTGTCTTCGATACCCAAACCACCTACCCATTTGCAGGAGTGTGTCGTACATTCTTGAGTTTCTGCAGAAATAGCTAACAATTAAACCCTCCAATGTCAATCCTCTTGAGAGACTTGTGCCTCCCACGACGATTACTCTTAGGCCATTCTTTGAACTGATATAATTTAACTGGGGTTCGCCGGTTTTACCGGTGCTGCTATTGACGATCCTCACTTCAATTGGCGAAACCGACTCATTCAATTTGCCTAGAACGCTTTCCCACGAAATTGATGATGTAGCATATTCTGACTTCCATGTTTCATACAAATATTTGATTTCATCACTTTGGTAGGCCGCATGCTCTGGTTGAAATCCGGAAAACACTTGTATGACAGTCTTAAGTTCTTCCACATATTCAGCTATTTCACTGGCAAGTCGATTCTGAACCATTGTGAATCTAGAGATGTTAACAAGCATCGATCTATGAAGAACGCCGCTATTGTCTAAATCGATAATGGTGTTCGCAATCATGAATGTTCTGATTGCTTCTTTAAGACTTGGGGCAAGCTTTGAGATTCTTTGTGACTTGTTATGTTTTTCAGGTATATAGTCAAAAAGATCATTAATGATTCTTACTTGACTTTCATATGCGCCGTCCTCGTAAAAGACAGAATCAATACCAATATAGTTGCTGGGGGGGGATAACAAAGTGATGAAATCACTTGGGAATAAATCTTCGTTTTCCATCTCTTCTCTTGTTCTTGGGTCAATAAATATATTTGCAAAAGGTGTTGCGGTAAAGCCAATGTAGTTTGTCTTGTAGAAAAGCGACTTGAGTCTTCTTATTAGGTTATTGCTTACCGCCGGGTATTCTTCTTCGCTTTTAGTATTCACGGAAGCATAATCGGATTCATCGTCGATTAGGATCATTGGGGCGTCAATCTTTCCGCGATAATCAGCATTTTGTTCTTTCAGCCATTTATTAAGATTCGTCAAAACAGTTTTATTCTTTTTAACAACAAAAACAACCGGCTCAGAGAAGGATTTAAGTTGGAAGTTCAGATTCTTTGCGTTTTCTTTCCGAAAATCAAGTTCTGTCGATGTCAAGCATATAGGACTCGGGGTTGGGTTTATCAAGCCAACGCCAACGAGAAGATCTCTTGAATTGGCGATTTCTTTCGTTCGAAATATTTCAGCGCTTCTTCTCCCAATAAAACCGAAATCAACTCGATCCTGTGTTTGTCTTCTTAGATCCTCAATTGTTCCTGTGAGTAGGATAAAAATCCTGTAACCCGCGTCCGCGGCTTTGGCAATTAATCCAATGTAAGTGGAAGTTTTTCCAGACTGTACATCCCCAACAACTAATCCTTTACGAGAATATCGGCCGTCAACAAGGGGATCGCCAAGGTGATTTATTATCTCATTTAATGATTCATCGAGGCTGTTGATTATATTGTATGCGAATCCTTGCTCATTATTCAAATATTCACGGTATCTTAACCAATATCTACCGGGTTCACTTCGTTCATTTGTATACCACATTGTATGTTCGGATTTCGAAAGCGTCATTGCCAAATCCATGTAAATTGCATTTCTAGTAAGCAGTTCTCTCTTAACGTTTTGAATTGCTTGTTGGTCAAGTTTGAAGAGGGCATTATTTGCTTCGTCGACCAATTGATTCATTATGGTTTCAGTAGGAGTTGTTTTCAAGTCTCGTATCTGAGCAGTAATAAGTGAAATAATCTGATAAATCTTTTCTTCCGTTGTGAAATTATACATGTCACATATCCCCTTCCAACCTTGCTACAAGAGCGGGGTATTTTTTATAGGGATCTATATTGCGTATTAGCGCGATGGTTTTTGTTTTGTCTTTATATGTTTTATTAAGGTAATAATACAATTCAAGAAGCTGTAGATACATCTCCTCATTAAAATCAATATTGCTTTTGCCAATGTTGTCTTTGGCAGAATCATAATATGCCAAGTCAAAGGGGAAGGATTTTTCAATAGTGATAAGCAGGCGATTAAGTCGATTTACTAAGTCTTCGCAAGTTGATTCTTCCATCATTTTTATCAATGAATGCTCGCGATTGATTTCATATATATATTTATCTTCCCGGGTCTTTAATCGATTCCATATTGGGCTAGAACTATCCAAAATTTCTTTTCTTCCTCGTGTTTTATATACATCCGAGCTTCCTTCAATTGATTCTCTAACTCTTTCGGCCAATTGTTTTTTTATTTTCTCGGGTAGGCTTGCGCTTGATTTTTTTATATCCAGGTTCCATATGAAATCCAATGTGTTTGGAATGTCAACTTGAATTCGCGCAAGTTTAGAGAGTTCCTCAACGGAACTCATACGAAACCATGTTCCCCAAATAATCAAACGTTTATTTCTGTAGATATAAAATCCTTGTTTGTTTTTAAGATTATCTTTTCCTCCAAGTTTTTCTACATCTGCAATACTAAGGGCGTTTGAGTGAGGGAGAATATATGGCTTTACATATATATAATGACCATCAACATCAATCTTTTGCTCTCTTTTTCTTATTGTCAGCGGATGATTTTGAAGAAAAGGGTCAATAGTGTTCAGAATTATGTTGTTAACATATATTTCCAATCCCGAATGTATATAACGATGAAAGACAAGAGATATGTAGTTTTTTGCATTGTCCAGTTGAAATGGTAATGCTTTATCTAATGTTTTTGCCGAAGCTTCCAACTTATCGAACCCGTACCAAGATACCATGGTTCCGGACTTGTGGTTTTCAAGCAAGTTAATGTCCTTGAGTTGTCTGATTTCTAAATCGTCATATTCAATGAGCGCCCAGTCATCCCTGCTTTCAATCAAATCGAGATCCCAAGAGAACGAGGATATATTTCCTTTATATTTGCTTGTAACAATGAGTTTTCGACATTGGGACAAAGATGCAGACTTCATACCTAAACCGAATCTTCCAAGATCGTTTTCCCTTCTAATTTCTCTGGGATTGCTGCTTCCATATCTCATGGCTTCTTCTAGCTGGTCTCTATTCATTCCATTGCCATTATCTATTATGGAGATTTGATAATCCGGTTTTAAATACAAATTGATGTCTATTCTTGTCGCGTTTGCGCTAACACTGTTGTCGATGATATCCGCTATTGCCGTATCAAATGAATATCCCATTGATCTAATTGATTCGACAAGGGTTTTGGCCGAGGGTTTCTTTGTTATAATATTCGCCATATTATGTGCCTCCGAAGGAAATCGATGTTTAATGCCGATTAATTTTTTATATTATCTAGGATTGTTTAGATAACTTGATAATTGCTTGAATTTTGTTAACTAAATCAGATAAAGTCTCTTCTGGATGGGCTTTCAAGTCGCATTCCCAAATTTGAAATACATGCCAACCATTTTCAACTAGCGATCTGTAGTTTCTTGCATCTCTCTCTTTATTGGCCTTTATCTTCTTTTCCCAAAAATCTGCGTTTGTTTGTGGTTGTCTAAACAATCGGCAATTTTCGTGCCCGTGCCAAAAGCACCCGTTGATGTATACTGCAATTTTATATTTAAAAATAGAAATATCGGGCGTTCCGGGTATTAGTCTGCTGTTTTTTCTATACCTTATCCCTTTGGAATACACCCATTTTCTAACCAGCAGTTCGATTTTCGAATCTTTATTTTTTATTTTAGACATTATTAAATGCCTTTTCTCGATTGAAAAGACGTCGGTCATAAGATTTAACGATGTCTCCTCTCATCATGAAAATTTGCAGAGACCAATGCTTCACATATTTGGACCCTCTGAAAGGTCTATGCCATGAAAGATAATAATGGTTATAGCCTTTTTGTAAGCACATAGAAATGCGCTTTATTAATTAAAATTAGTGTTTTTTGTATAATTTATTATATCATCAAAAATAGAGTAACTGTATATAGTGTCGAAAAAACACAATACACATCAATGAATTGCGGATTGTTTTAGCTTATATTTATCAACTTTTCTTATGAATGTTATACATTGAAGATACTCATGATACTATCATTCTTCGACGGCATAAAAAATAGGATTAATAAATGCTTTGTATGTCACGTTTTAGGCTGTTCATTTAATAAGATGTCGTGAGTATCTCTCAAATGATGTTTTCATTTCCTTCAGATACTCGCTGAGTTCCCTATTTCACAATAGACAAAGCACCCTAATATTCATTCATTTTAAGATTGCTGTAAAACACCCGTGATTCACAAGTAACTAAGGTGCTCTTGCCAAAACAGTTGGTCTCAGCAATTGCGTAAATACCTTATTAAGGGGGAAATCAAGTTTTAAGTCACCAATTCCCTTAATTTTGTTGATTTTCATTTGAAGTTTCATATATGTCTTTCTCAAATAACAAATACATATAATACTAAAGATACTGTAGGTAAATACATTTTTAGATAATTTATTTTATTGTTGTATATTGTTACATATGATTTATAAACACCATAACAAAAAAGCCCTCTTCAGGGCTATGTCTAGGGCTCCATGGTGGCTCAGGCCAGAATCGAACTGGCGACACATGGATTTTCAGTCCATTGCTCTACCAACTGAGCTACCGAGCCAAGGATGGCGGTCCGGACGGGAATTGAACCCGCGATCTCCAGTGTGACAGACTGGCATGTTAACCACTACACCACCGGACCATTGGTTGCGGGGGGAAGATTTGAACTTCCGACCTTTGGGTTATGAGCCCAACGAGCTACCAGGCTGCTCCACCCCGCGATATCAAATTGCGCTATTTAATAATAACAAAGTCATCTGCCTTTGTCAATAAAAACCATTGCCGCGAACACTGTCAAAACGGTCGTTTTGCGGGCATGCAAGATACCTGATGGTACCCGAGGCCGGACTTGAACCGGCACGTCATTGCTGACATTGGATTTTAAGTCCAACGCG
>CALGNF010000042.1 GCA_937958685.1 uncultured Caryophanales bacterium | reverse complement strand
CGGATCGACGTCCTCCTTTCGGACGGATTCGATCAAGTCGACGAACCCGCCGACGCCGCGAGCATTCTCGGCATGGGCGGTCTCGCGATCCGGGCGATCATCGCGAAAGCCGATCTCACAAGCTTCCGCGTGCTGGTCCTCGGACCGCAGTCGGAAGCCGCGAGTCTGCGGTTTTGGCTCGCGGACCACGGCTGGACGATCGAAGACGAAATCTTCGTCGTCGACCGCGAGAAGCACTACCCGATCCTGCGCGCCGTGCGGGGAACGATGACCATCGACCTCGTCGCCGCGCGCTACGGTCCGATCCTGCTTTCCCGGCGCTCTTCCGATCTGTTCTTGCAGATCGAGAAGGAACTCGCCCATCTCACCGCCGCGCAAGCGCACGCGACCGACCGTGTCAAATCCGAAGCGCTCGCGCGCCAAATCCAAACCCTCAGGAGCATCCTTTCATGAACGGCATCGACATCGTCCGGTTTCTAGAAACCAAATACCCGCGAAGCCTCGCCTACGACTGGGACAACGTCGGCCTCCAGGTCGGCACCCTGAACAAACCGGTGAAGAAAATCCTCGTCACGTTGGACGTCACGCCCGACGTGGTGAAGGAAGCGATCGCCCTCAAGGCCGATTTCCTGATCTCGCACCATCCGCTCATCTTCAAGCCGATCTTCAACGTGGCCGTGGAAAGTCCGCGCGGCTGGATGATCCAGAAACTGTTGTCGCACGGCATTCCGCTCTTCTCGATGCATACCAACTACGATCTCGCCGAAGGCGGGATGAACGACGTGCTCGCGGCCAAACTGGGGATCCGCGAACCCAAACTCCTCGACGAGACCGAAAAGATCGGCCGCTACGGCGCGATCGAGCCGACGCCGCTTGAGGATTACGTCGCCTTTGTGAAGACCGCCCTCAAGGCCGATCCTGTCCGGCTGATCGGATCGACGTCCCGTCCGATTTCCTCGGTCGGCGTCTCCGGGGGATCCGGGTCGAACCACATCAACGAGGCCCGCCGCCGCGGCTGCGACCTCTACATCACCGGGGACGTCACCTATCATTCCGCGCTCGACGCGATCCAGATGGGCCAGCTCGTGCTCGACGTCGGCCACTACGCCGAACAGGTGTTCAAGGATGCCGTCGCCGGCGAACTGGCGGCCGCGTTTCCCGAATTGACCGTGCTCGTTTCGCAAATCGCCACCGATCCCTACGAAACGCGCTGAAACGCGCGCCGTTTCGCAGATTTCGCTTGCCATTTCGGCCAACGTTTGATATACTCTTCTTTGAAGTTCAAAATATTTGA
This sequence comes from uncultured Caryophanales bacterium, assembly GCA_937958685.1. Classification (GTDB taxonomy): domain Bacteria; phylum Bacillota_I; class Bacilli_A; order Izemoplasmatales; family Hujiaoplasmataceae; genus JAAYZB01. The sequence goes on along the minus strand of CALGNF010000042.1, from coordinate 176 downwards.
ATATAAAACAAAATTCAAAGGAGACTAACATGGGAAAAATTGGCATCGCCGTTTGCGGCAACTCCGGAATCGATTACCTGAAGCACGAAAAGGATTTGCGCGTCTTCCGTTCGCATCTCCTGCTTGACGGCAAGGAATACGAGGATTTCGTCGACATCAACGCCGATGACTTCTAC
>CALGNF010000041.1 GCA_937958685.1 uncultured Caryophanales bacterium | reverse complement strand
ACGAGATCGTATTCGGTGACTTGAGTTCAGACGTGTGCTCTTCCGATCTGATCGTTTCACTCATTCCGCCCGCATAGTTGGGGGCGGTATCAAACAGACGGATGCCCTGTGCATAGGCTTCCTTTACCAGGGCTACGCCGTCCGCGAACGACATCTCCTCCCAATTGTCCTTGTTTCCGAGCTGCCAACCGCCAAAACCGATGCGGCCGACCAACTTGGAGCTGTTACCATAATTGACGAGTTTCATTCCTTCATCTCCGGTTGTGGATTTTGTGATTCTGATTCATTGCCATTGTCATTGCCTATCACCAACAGTCTTCTGCGCAAGGGGATCCACAAGATGCTCAACGCGACAATCGCCAGAATCGTCAGCCCGATCCTGATGCTGTTGTTGATCAAGAAGGGCATGGCGAAAACCCTGAGGGCTTGGACATAGTTTTCAACCGCTTTTCCCCTGGCTTCCTCGACACTCAGGATGTCGACTAGTTCGATCGTGAATCCCGAATCCGTCACCTCGACTTCCAGGTAACCGATCGTATTTCCCGGTTTCACTGAGCCGCCCAGCACCCCGGAGGTAATATAGGTGGTGCCATCGATCTCCGAGACACCGTGGACGTGCGTGTGTCCGGCAAAGACAACATCAACCTGATAATCCGCCATCAGGCGCAAAAAGTAATCGCTCTCGCTCTTGCTGTGGATTGTGAAGAGTGACTCCGGATGCAGCGTGTTCGATGTGTCGAACGCGCCGGTGAGAGTATCGATCGGCGGCATGTGGGTGATGACGAAGACGTATTCCGATTCATTGTTCTCGAGTTCCTGGATCAGCCAGTCGAATTGGTTCTCACCGATGATTCCGGATGAGGTATCCAAGATGATGAACCGGCAGTTGCGGAAGGTGAAAGATGAGTTGTTGGGACCATAATACTTGTTATAGATCGGACCACCGCTGTTCCAGGCGTCATGGTTGCCGATCGAGGTATAGACGGGAAACGGCAACATTTCCGTGGCGGCAGCCATCATCATGTATTCCGAGGGATAGCCAAGATTGGTGAAATCGCCATTCAAGATCGCAAATTCGGGGCCATAATCGATGATGCCTGCTAGTTCCGGCATGAAGATGTTGTATCCCGAGTGCAGATCGGACATGACCACGAATCGGAATGAATCGTCCGCTTCGGGCATCTCCACGGGTTTGACTTCGATGACCGCCATTCCGCCGATCTCGACGTCAAGATCGATGACTGCGCCTCTCAGTCTTGTCAGGTGACGGCCGCCGACGATCTGCTCGATCGAAGCATCGATGGCATCCTCCTTTTCCCAGTGCGTTCCCGAGAAACTCATCACCGAACCAATCTCCTCGCCATTGAGCAAGAAGACACTGCTGGCGAAGGTGTTCAAGATGTTGAGCCGGATGACACCGTCTTCGAAGGTGTAGAGGTTGATTTTGGCTGTCGGGCCGGTCAACTTGATCTTCACTTCACCGAGGAGGATGTCGTCATTGGCACTGGTCGGCCAAAGATAGTCGGCCGCATAGTCCGGCGAGACACTGCCGACACTATAGACAAAGCCCCCTTTGACGCTGAGGGAAAGCCGTGGACTCTCATTCTCGTTGACATAATTGGAAATGCCGCCGCCATTGGGTTCCCGATAGAACTTCGCCTGATCCTCCCAGTTCACAAACCAGATCAAACCCAATGTCAGAAAAATGCCGATGACATAGACCGAGAGCAGCCAGTGCAGGCGCAGATAGCGCTTCCCGGCCTGGATGCTGTTTTCCGAGATGCCTTGGTGATTGGTGAAGCCGATGACGGTCGTCCCCGACAAGAAAATGTAGATCATGATCCAGGGGATGACAAAGATCAGGAAGGTATAGTTGAACTCATTGGCAATCAGGCTATAGAAAAAGGAAAAAGCAAGGCCAATCAGACAAAAGTTGCGAAGCAGGGACACGGCGAGCTCGTTTTTGACACGCACCAGAATCAGGATTCCGCTGGTGATTCCGATGGCGTTGATGAGGATGCTGATGATACCGAGAAAGACGAAGACCGGACCATGGCTGAACATCTCGATCGAGATCATCAGAAACAATCCCCCGAGCAAAATCGCAAAGCCACCCGTAGTCCTGAGAAGCAACGCCACATGCTTGGAAACAAACCCCTTAAGCGTTTTCCACATATCGCTCACCTTTCTTGACAATTTGATTATAGCGGGGTTCTCGCGGTTATTCAATAGCATAGGCAATAGTGGATGATTAATCACCCCAAACACCCAGATACTGGGCGAGATAATCCCTTCTGCCATAAAGAAGATCGTCTTGTTGTGGTTTTTTCACATTATTTCGGATTTGTGCTTTCGTTGCCCTAAGAATTCGGTATAATATATTCAAACATTTCGCGTCAGGAGCCCACCTATGGTCAAAACGAAACTCAAGCAAAAACTGGCATTCGCCTCGGCTGATATCTTTGGCGGCGGCTCATTCAACATCGTCAACTTCCTTTATCCCTTCTTTCTGGCAATGACTGTGGGGATAAGTCCCAAATGGATCGCCTTCGTCATGTTGGTAGCCCGCATCTGGGATGCGATCACCGATCCGCTCATGGGCCACATTTCGGATCGGACGAAATCGCGGTTGGGCAAGCGGCGGATCTATTTGGTGATCGCTTCGCCTTTTGTTCTAATATCGCTATATTTGTTGTTCTTCCCGTATGCCTTCCCTGCGGCTGGTCTGCGCGTAGTGGCCGTGTTGCTCTCCTATTTGATCTTTACCACCGTCCAGACATCGGTGATGATTCCCTATTACTCATTGTCGAGTGAGATTTCAAGCGACTATCAGGAGCGCGCCGCCTATAACTCCTATCGCTTGGGTTTCTCGATTTTTTCCTCGATTCTTTGCGTGGCTGTCCCCGGCATCGTTGTAGGCCTGTTTGACGATGGTGCCGTCGGTTATCAGGTCATGGGCTTGTCATTTGGTCTGTTGTTCGCCTTAAGCGTTCTCTTCACCGGTCTGTTTGCCAAGGAAGAAATCTCGACGCCAATCGTCGAAGCGAAACTATCGGTCCGGGAGATGGTGAAGCCCTTGTCACTGAAACCGTTCCGGCAGTATCTTGGCATGTTTCTCGTGTTGCAGATGTCGATGGCGATCATGAGCGGCCTGTTCTTCTTCTATGTCGAATATTACGTGACAAAAACCCAGACAGCCGCCGGCGAATCCGGCATCGTCGGCATGATCGCGGCCGCCCTCATGTTCGCGATGCAAATCGTGGCACTGCCTGTGTATCTTCGGATGATCGCCCGCAGGGGGAAGACCTTCGCTTACCGCTTCGGGTCCGTGATGTGGATCGTGACGGCGTTATTCATCATGCTGATCCCCGCCGATGTGAATCCGCTTGTGGTCTATTTGTTGGGCGCCGTGATGGGTTTTGGCATCAGCGGCCCCGGTCTGGTTCCCCATACGATGTATGGCGACGTCGTCGACGCCGGTCAACTCAAGTTCAAGGACCGGCTGGACGGGCAAATGAGCGGCTTCACCAATTTCATCAACAAGATCGCCCAAGCCTTGGGCTTGGCCATCGTCATGTTCTTGATCGGTCTTGCGGGATTTCAAGAACAAGTTCCGGGAGAACCCGCCATTTTGAGTCAGCCTGATGGCGCGATGCTGATGATCAGGATCATCATGGCGTTCGCGCCGCTGATCTTCATGGGCATCGGCATCATGATTTCCTTCCGTTACCGCATCGACAGCAAGAAACAGCAAGATATCGCCGAGGCGATCGCATCCGGTAAGGGGCAAGGCGAGGATCTGCTCGCGAGTCTCCAGCTATGAAGCGCCCCAAGATCGGAAGAGCGTCGTGTAGGGAAAGAGTGTAGATCTCGGTGGGCGC
>CALGNF010000040.1 GCA_937958685.1 uncultured Caryophanales bacterium | reverse complement strand
AGATCGTATTCGGTGACTGGAGTTCAGACGTGTGCTCTTCCGATCTCGTATTTCTCCATGAACCTTTCTTTTTGGATGTTGAGCAGGATCGCCCCTTCGCCCCGCAAGGCCTCGGAGATCAGAAAGCGCCGGCGATTCTCCCGTGATTCCGCATAAAGAGCCGTGGGATGGAACTGGACGAATTCCATTCCCTCGATCCGGGCTTTGACGCGTGCGGCCATGCCGATGCCGTCGCCGGTCGCACTGAGGTCGTTGGTGGTTGAGCCATAGATGGAACCGATGCCTCCGGTCGCGAGGATGACGATCTTCGCATACACCGGGAAATAGGTCGCATCATTCAAGAGAACGGAGGCGCCGATGACGGTTCCCTTCGCATCGGTGAGAAGATCAAGCGCCACAGCCTGTTCCACAAGGCTGATGTTGGGATGCCGGTCAAGGATCGTTGCCAATCCCCTGGTGGCGTGATAACCGGAAGCGTCGCCGCCCAAATGAAGGATCCGGCGCTGGGAGTGACCGCCTTCCTTGGTCAACAGATAATTGTTGTTTTCATCCTTATCGAAATGGATGCCGAAGGCGACGAGATCCTCGATCGCCTCGCTGGCGTTTTTGACGAGGAAGCGCACGGCATCGGGATCGTTCAAATACGCTCCCGCCTTGAGCGTGTCTTCAAAATGGCTTCCGAGGCGGATCGGATCATCCGTCAACTCCGCGGCGATGCCGCCTTGGGCCAGCATGGAATTGGAATTGGCAACGGCTTCTTTCGCCAGCAGCAATACCGAATGACGGGGAGCGATTGTCAGCGCCGTGAACAAACCGGCGAGTCCTGTGCCGATCACGAGGACGTCTGTTTTGGTCATCATCAACTGAGCTCGAGCATCCGGTCGAGCGCCCGTTTGGCCCTAAGGCGGGTCTCTTCCTCAACCATGATCTCGTGTTTTTCTTCAAGCAACGCCTCGTACACTTCTTTCAGGGTGGTTTTCTTCATGTTGCGACAAACCATCGCGGGATTGAGAATATGGAATGTTTTGTCAGGATTCTGCTTGCGGAGCGGGTGGAGGATGCCCTCTTCTGTGCCGATGATGAATTCCTTCGCCGGCGAGGCGGCGGCGTGATTGATGATTGCCCGGGTGCTGCCGACAAAATCGGCGAGTTTCAAGACCGCAAGCGGCGCCTCGGGGTGAATCAGCACCCTGGCATCGGGATATTGGGCGCGCATGGCTTTCACGTCGTCTTCCACAAGCCGGTCGTGAACGATGCAATAGCCGGGCCACACCTCGATGTCGAGACCATAACGATACCGAAGATACGCGCCGAGGTTCTTGTCAGGAACATAAAGCATCTTCTCGTCTCGGAAATGCATGATGATCTTCTCGGCGTTCGAGCTGGTGACACAGACATCGCTTTCCGCCTTTACATCGGCGTAGGAGTTGACATAACAGATGATTTTCCGCTCGGGATGTAGGCGTTTGTATTTTTGCAGCTTTTCCCTATTGATCATCATCGCCATCGGACATCCGGCGGTGGCTGCCGGCAACAGGACCTTTTTCTCCGGAGACAGGATCTTGGCGGTCTCCGCCATGAAGTTGACGCCGCAAAAAACGATGATTTTTGCCGATGTGGCCTGCGCCATGCGGCTGAGGTCCAAAGAATCGCCCACAAAATCTGCGATGTCCTGGACTTCGGGATATTGATAAAAGTGGGCAAGTATGACTGCCTCTTTTTCGCGCTTCAAACGCAGAATCTCAGCTTGGTACATTGCATCATCCCATTCCTGTTCCTAGATATAATTATATGCTTTTCTTACCTGGATAACAACTATATGGTATAATTTGCTTGTGACATGAAGGAGGTCTCAAGATGTATGAACCACTGGCCAGCAGGCTGAGACCAAAGACGTTTGCGGACGTTATCGGCCAAAAGAAACTGATCGGGATTCTCACCAACATGCTGGAGAAGAAAAAATTGGTCTCCTGCATCTTGTACGGACCGACCGGCGTCGGCAAGACAACCATCGCGCTCCTGATCGCCGACTATTTTCCATTGAATCACTTCAAATTCAACGCTTCCACAGACGCCAAGGCGAGCTTGAAAAAAATCGTTGAGGCGAGCAAACTCTATGGTTCGGTTCTCTTGATCATCGACGAGATCCACCGGATGAACAAAGAAGATCGGAAGAGCACACGTCTGAACTCCAGTCACCGAATACGATC
>CALGNF010000039.1 GCA_937958685.1 uncultured Caryophanales bacterium | reverse complement strand
AGGAGGGTTTGCTCGAGCGCACGGAATACGCCCAAAGAGCAATCGTAGCCCTCATCGCTCTGATCTTCGATCATATCAAAGACCAGTTGGCAAATCATGACTTATTTCTCGTCGGTCACAGTTTGGGGGAGTATGCGGCGCTTTATGCCGCCGGGGTTTTTTCCTTGGCGGACTGCCTGGATCTGGTGGCCTTCAGAGGCGAAGCCAGCGCGCAGGCCGCTCGCGAGCACCCCGGTCAGATGGCGGCCATCATCGGTGGCGAAACCGCTTTAGTCAAAGCATTGTGCGAGGACATCTCCCAAAGGGGAATGCTGGTGCAAATCGCCAACTACAACAGCCCCACCCAAGTGGTGATTTCTGGTACCGATGCCGGATTGCATGAGTTTGCGGCAAGAATGGCGGAAACCAAGGCCAAGCGGCTCGTGCCCCTGGCGGTTCCCGGACCCTTCCATACGCAGCTGATGCAGGATGCGGCCACGAAACTGCAGGCAAAACTGGCCACAATCAAGAAGGATGAACCCCGATACCCGGTGATTATGAACCATGACGCCCGCGTTCTTGATCTTCCAGCCATCGATCAGGTTCTCAGCCGGCAACTGGTCGGACCCGTACTCTTCGAACAGACCGTCACTTATCTGAAACAACAGGGAATTCGTCACTTCATCGAGATCGGTCCAGGCAGCGTGCTGACCAATCTCATCAAGAAACAAACGGAATTCGATCTGGCCATGGCCATCAACAATCCTGACGATATCCACATTCTGGAGGTGCTACAATGATCTTGACAGGAAAAACGGCGATTATCACCGGCGGCGCGAGCGGCATCGGTGAAGCGATCACGACGATGCTGGCCCGCGAGGGCGCTCACGTGATCATCAACTACAACAAATCGGCGGCCCGGGCGGAAGCCTTGGCAGCCAGGCTCCATCAGGAAGGACGCCACTGCAGCGTGTTCCAGGCGGATGTTTCGCTGTATGATGAAGCCCAGGCGTTGGCCAGATATGCGCTTGAGACCTCCGGAAGCATCGACATTCTCGTCAATAACGCCGGCATCACCAAAGACCAGCTGTTGCTCAGGATGACGGAAGCGGACTTCGATAGCGTCATCGCAACCAATCTCAAGGGCGCCTGGAACATGGCCAAGGCCACAACGCCTTCGATGAGCAAGGCGAGGTGGGGGCGGATCGTGAACATCACTTCCGTCGCAGGGTTGGTCGGGAATCCCGGGCAAACGAATTACGCCGCCTCCAAGGCGGGGATGATCGGTTTGACGAAGTCTCTAGCCAGGGAGTTCGCCAGGCGCAACATCACCGTCAACGCCGTCGCGCCTGGATTCATCGAAACGAAGATGACAGCTGCGCTGCCTGAGGATCTGAAAGGCAGGTTGCTGGAGCAAATCCCCCTCGCCCGTTACGGCAGCCCCGAAGAAGTGGCGGCCTTGGTTCTGTTTCTCGTCTCCGACGTTTCCGCATATATCACCGGCCAGGTCATCAATGTTGATGGCGGCTTGGTGATGAACTAGGAGGGTTTATGAAACGCAGAGTCGTCATCACCGGACTTGGCACCGTCAACGCCATCGGCAACAACGTCAACGAAACCTGGAACAGCGTGCTGGCAAGCCGCAACGGCATCGGCAGGATCACCCTTTTCGATTCCTCCCATCAAAAAGAGTATCTAGTCGGCGAGGTCAAGGATTTCGATCCGTTGCTTTATCTCGAACCCAAGGAGGCAAGACGTCTCGACCGGACGATGATCTTTGGCCTGGTCGCGAGTCTGGAGGCTTATCACGACAGCCATCTGGCTGACGCCCAAATCGACCGTGACCGCTTCGGCACCTTCGTCTCCAGCGGCATCGGCGGCTTCAGCACTATTTACGAGGAAATGAAAAAGGTGTTTTTGCTGGGTCCGGACCGGGTGAGTCCCTTTTTCGTTCCCAATGTGATCACGAACATGGTCAGCGGCCAGATCGCCATCAAGTTTCAGGCGAAAGGTCCGGCATTGGCGATCGTCACCGCGTGTGCCTCCGCGACCAGCGCGATCGGCGAGGCTTTCCGCTACATCCGCGACGGTTATCTGGAACTCGCCTTGGCCGGCGGGGCAGATCGGAAGAGCGTCGTGTAGGGAAAGAGTGTAGATCTCGGTGG